>NZ_JBFALK010000060.1:0-1007 GCF_040656155.1 Microtetraspora glauca | reverse complement strand
CGACCGCGATCCCGTTGACCGCCGAGATGATCACCTTGGGGTGGCCGGTGAAGCGGCGGGTGAGGTCCTGGAGCGCGGCGGTCCGTTCGACCAGGTCGGCGTCGGACCCCGCGGCCAACTGCGCGCCGGCCTCCTTCAGGTCGGTGCCGGCCGAGAAGGCGCGACCGGTGCCGGTGAGCACCACCGCGCCCACCGTGTCGTCGCGAGCGGCTTCGTCCAGGACGGCGACCAACTCGCCGTAGGTGCGCTCCCGGAAGGCGTTGAGCACCTCGGGCCGATCGAAGGCGACCACCAGGGCCGAGCCGGCGCGGCGCACCCGCAGATCGGTGCTCATCGGATTCCCTCCCGGGTGTCGTAGGCGCCGCCCCGTCCGGCGGGCAGCAGGTGCTTGGCGATGCGTTCGGACGGCGTCATCGGGAACGCCTCGACGAACTCCACGAACCTCGGCGTCTTGAAGTCGGCCAGCCGCGCGCGGACGTACGCCACCAGCTCGCGCGGCTCGACGGGCTCGGCGGTCTGTACGAACGCCTTGACCTCCTCGCCCAACAGTTCGTCGGGCACCGGGACCACGGCGGCGGCGCGCACGGCCGGGTGGTCGGTCAGAACCGCCTCCACCTCGGCGGCGGCGATGTTCTCGCTGCCGCGCCGGATCATCTCCTTGAGCCGCCCGACCAAGTGGTAGTGGCCGCGCGCGTCCCGGTAGCCGAGGTCGCCCATGGGGTACCAGCCGTCGCGTAGCAGCGGCTCGTCCCGGTTCCAGTAGCCGGTCAGCATCGGCTCGCCGCGTACCACGATCTCGCCGACCTCACCGTCTGCGGCGTCGGATCCGTCCTCCCGAACGACCTTGGCCTCCTTGCCGGGGACGGGCCGTCCCATCGCGCCGGTGCCAACACACGCGGTGTCCTCGGGCCCGACGGCCAGCACGACCCCAGCCTCGGTGCTGCCGTACGCTTCCCGCCAGGGCGCGCCCCAACGCTCCTCGATCGCGGCGTGCAGGGCGGGCGTGA
>NZ_JBFALK010000059.1:0-1027 GCF_040656155.1 Microtetraspora glauca | reverse complement strand
CCGGGCTGGGTGCGGGCCCGACCGCAGGGGGACGACGCGGGTCGAGAAATGCGTGAAGTCACCACCACGGGTCGCCGTGTCGCCCGGTACGACTGCCGGCCCCCTGTCCGCGGGTCCAGCAGCGGTCCGTCAGCAGTTCGAGATCGAGATAGGCCTTACGGACGGACTTCGATCTTGACTGAGACAGGGCTCCAATGTGCTTCTCGGACTGCTTCTCGATCAGGGGCGCAGCAGAGTGCTGTTCGAATCACAACCACAGAGGCGCCAAACATGAGGCGCCTCAGAAAGAGGAACTCGTGGCTATCAAATTGCGAGGTGGACGCACCGTCAGCCTCGTGACCATCGGTGCGCTGGCCGTATCCGTCTTCACGATCGGCGGCGTCGCCACCGCTTCGTCGGCTGACGAGAGCGCCTTGTACGCCTGCGTCAACAAGAAGACCCGATACATGCGTCTCGTCGGCGTCACCACGACGTGCCGCCCGACCGAGACGAAGGTCTCCTGGGGCAAGGAGGGGCCGCAGGGCCCGGCAGGTCTCCAGGGAGCGACCGGCCAGTCGGGTGCCCAGGGCAGGCAGGGCCCCCAGGGCCAGAAGGGTGAAACCGGGCCCGCCGGTCCGCAGGGCCTCAAAGGCGAGAAGGGCGAGACCGGCCTGAAGGGCCAGGATGGCAAGGACGGCGCTCAGGGACCAAAGGGCGACAAGGGCGACCGTGGACTCCCCGGCGAGGACGGCAAGCAGGGACCCAAGGGCGACACCGGTCCCATCGGACCACAGGGCCCCAAGGGCGAACCCGGGGGACAGGGCGTGGCGAGGATTGTCAAGGCGCCCTTCAACCTCAGAGAGAACCAGGGAAGGGCCATAGTACGGTGCCCAGCTGGCAAGATCGCCACTGGTGGTGGCTATATGTTTGACTTCTTTAGCAGCTCCGACGACCCCGCCCAAATCGTCGCCAATATGCCGTACGAGGAAGGGGTCACGGTGTTGGGCTGGCAAATATGGGGAAGCGGCTCCAGCAAGCAATACACAGG
>NZ_JBFALK010000058.1:0-1094 GCF_040656155.1 Microtetraspora glauca | reverse complement strand
AGAGGGCGTTTTGGTGCGTCTCGTGAGCTGAAGTCGCCCATGTCCGCTGGTTGATTTGTCCCGGCATGTACGGTATCTGCGTATCCGGGAACCAGGGCGCGCTCGCGTCTGTGTCCATTTCGCGAGGTGAGGGTGCTCGGATTCCGTCTGGCGTAGCTTTGCGGGAGACACGCCGTGTTCAGTTGATGTTGGGGTATCGCGGCGCACGGGGAGTAGGGGTCGATGCATGACCCCCCGACGCGCGTACCCCTCCGACATCTCCGACGCCCGCTGGGCGTTGATCGAACCTACCTTGACCGCCTGGCGCCAAGCCCGGCTCGACCGACGTCCGACTGGAGAGGCAGCCCGCACCGACCTGCGGGACATCTTCGACGCGATCTTGTATGTGAACCGGACGGGGATCGCCTGGAAGTACCTGCCGCATGACTTCCCGCCACACCCCACGGTCTACTCCTACTACGCCGCCTGGCGCGATGAGGGCATCTTCGCGCAGCTCAACTATGCGTTGACCGGTCTGGCTCGCGTGAAGGCCGGACGCGCTGCCGAGCCGACCGCGGCCGTCATCGACACACAGAGTGTGAAGACCTCCACCAACCCGCCTACCACCACGCAGGGGACGGATGCCGCTAAGAAGATCGTCGGGCGGAAACGCAGCGTCGCCACCGACGCGCTTGGCCTGCTCCTGGCGGTGACCGTCTGCGCCGCCTCGGTCTCGGAGAACCACGCCGGAACCCGGGTGCTTGACCAGGCAAAAGCCGCCCATCCCACGATTACCAAGACCTGGGTCGATGCCGGCTTCAAGACCCAGTTCGTCGAGCATGCCGCAGCCCTGGGTATCGACGCCGAGGTCGTCCCCCGCAATTCCGACGTGAAGGGCTTCCATGTGCTCAAACGCCGCTGGGTCATCGAACGCACTCTTGGATGGCTGATGCTGCACCGCAGGCTCGCCCGCGACTACGAGACGTTGCCCGCCAGCTCCGAAGCGATGATCCACATTGCGATGATCGACAACGTCAGCAAGCGTGTAACCGGCGAAACTACACCAACCTGGAGAGGGACGTACTAGGACGAAAAGTTCAAATCAAACGCCCTCT
>NZ_JBFALK010000057.1:0-1137 GCF_040656155.1 Microtetraspora glauca | reverse complement strand
GCGCCGAGCCGGCGGTCGCCGACCATGAGCGGCTTGCGCTTGAGCCGCTCGACCAGTCCCTCGATGGCGCTGTTGACCTCCTTGGTGTCCTTGCCAAGGCCGCAGCCCTTCTTGACGCACCAGGTCAGAAACCTCTCGTAGGCGAGCTGGGAGGTGCCGCCCGAGCCGCGTGGGTCGAAGCTCACCAGGTCGTAATGTTCGCGCAGGGCCGCGTACTTCTGGTGGCTCGCCGCCAGGTTGATGACGCCGTTGCCGCCGCCGAAGTTCATCACCAGCGAGCCGATCCGGTGCCGGTGGCCTTCGCTCTGATCACCGCGACGTCGACGGTCCCGGCGGCCGGGTTGCCGTAGTCGAGCGGCACGGTCAGCTTGCCGCACGCCAGGCCCGCAGTGGACACGGGCAATCCGGTACACGCCCCCAAGAGATCGCGGGTGCCGTGGCGGCCGTACCGGTGGTCGTGTCTGCGACGGCGCCGGTGGCCGGCAGGATTCCCAGCGCGGCCACCATCGGCAGCACCAAAGACCTGGGAGATCGGAGGATCGACATGATCGCCTTCCGGGTTGAGGAATCTCTCCGCCGACCCTTCCAGCGGTGCTCCCGCGGCTCCTCCCCAATCGGGATGAAACCACTCGCCGGGTGGCCCTCCCCGCGACCGACGTCAAGATCCTGCGAATCGCCGGGAATCAAGAACCAAAGTCGATATGAGGGTGATACCAAAGTTTCAACAGCTGCTCTGGCACCTCGCCGTACCCGGTGACCTGTGGTCGCCGCCTGGCGGCCGGAGGAGCCCCCGGTCCAGCTCCCGTCTCGGCGTCGCCCTCGTCGGCGAGGGCGACCACGACGCGAAGCTCTTCAACGACGTCCGCGACGTGTGCCACCGTCCGAGTGCTCTTCCACGGACTGGATCCCAAGGCGTGCCCGGCAACCAAATAGCCACACCCTGTGGCCTACCAGGGCAGGACAGCACCGAGCAGGCGAATTCCAACTTCATGATCCATACCCCGAGCGCTGTTCGCGCACGCCGCCGCGGCCCCGGCCGCCATCGCCGCGCGGCTGCGCAGCCACCCTGTCCACTTCACCGTCGCGACCGGCTCGCGTACCTATCAGGCGACACTCGACGAGGCCGCGCTCGCATCG
>NZ_JBFALK010000056.1:0-2764 GCF_040656155.1 Microtetraspora glauca | reverse complement strand
GCCCGGGGCAGCCGGGCCCTAGTGTCGAGCGCGGGCGCCGGTACGGCCCACGAGACCTTTGCTCATGATGAGGTTGCTGTGGAGTGCAGGTCACCCGCTTGGTCCCGGCCGTTGTGTTCTGCTGCGGATTCCGGGGCTTCGGATCCGGGCCGGGTGCGTGCGGTGCGGAGCAGGGTGGCGATGAGGATGGCCGCGCCCGCCATCAGGACGACACTGACCACCGAGGCGATCCGCATCTCTCGGGCGAAGGCGTCGAATGCCACGTTTCGCAGGGCTTCGGCGGTGCCCTTCGGGAGGGTCGCGGCGGTGTCAACGGCGCCGCCGAGGGTGTCCCGCGCTGCTTCCAACTCCTTGGGCGTGAGGGCGTCAGGAGCCTTGGCGGCCAGTTCCGAACGGTAGACGGCGGTGCCGATGCTGCCAAGGATCGCGATGCCCAGCGCCCCGCCGAACTCGGCCGAGGTCTCGGCCATGGCGGAGGCCATCCCGGCCCGCTCTGGTGGTGCGGCGGACAGGATCACGTCGGTGACCACGGCGGAGACCCCGCCGATACCGATCGCGACGACTGTCAGGGCGCTGACGAGGTAGCCGATTCCCGAACCGGCTTGGATCAGGGTCAGCATGGCGTAGCCGACGGCTGCCACGAGCAGCCCGGCGGCGATCACATTGGGTTTGCCGATGCGGGGTGCGATCGCGGTGGCCAGCGCGATGCCCAGGGGCATCACGAGAAAGGTGGGCAAGGACCACAGGGCCGACTCGAACGGTCCCATGCCCAGGACGAGTTGCATGAATTGCCAGTTGAACAGGCTGTAGCCGACCAGTCCGAACGTCGCCAGCGCGTCGATGAGCAAGGGCACGTTGAACCGGCGTGTGCGGAACAGCGCAAGGTCGATCACCGGGTTCGCGGCCACGCGTTGGCGGCGGAGGAATGCAGCCCCCACGGCGAGTCCGGCGGCGCAGTACGCCAGGGGGACCCACCCGAAGCCGTGCTCCGCCATCAGTTTGACGCCGTAGATGACGCCGAGCACGGCCACGAGGGACAGGGCGGCGCCGAGCAGGTCGAAACGGCCTGGCCTGGGGTCGCGGTATTCGGGGAGCAGCAGCGGGCCGAGGACCAGGAGCAGGACCATCACAGGCACGTTGATCAGAAAGACCGATCCCCACCAGAAGTGCTCCAGCAGCAGCCCGCCGATGATCGGGCCGAGTACGGCGCCGCCCGCGAAGCCCGCCGTCCAGACGCCGACTGCGGTGGCCCGCTGTTTGGCGTCGTGGAACATGTTCCGGATCAGGGAAAGCGTGGACGGCGCCAGCGTGGATCCGGCGATGCCCAGGAGCGCGCGGGCCGCGATGAGCGTCCCGGAGCTGGTCGAGTAGGCCGCCAGAACAGAGGCGGCGCCGAAGGCTGCGGCGCCTGCAAGCAGCACCCGCCGCCGTCCGATCCGGTCACCGAGTGTGCCCATCGTGATGAGCAGGCCGGCGAGGAGGAAGCCGTAAGCGTCCATGATCCACAGCAGTTCGGAGCTGCTCGGCTTGAGGTCGGCCGTCAGGGACGGGAGCGCAACGAACATGACGGACATATCCATGGACGCCAGTACGCAGGGCAGTACCAGGACGGCGAGCCCGACCCACTCCCCGACTCCGGCTGTTCTGTCTTCTTCAGTCATTCCTTTGTTCCTGAGTCGTGTCGACCGGGTCGGAGTCAATCGCCCCGGTGCATACTTTGTACGCGCTGAAGCGTACAAGATACGCATGCACACCGAATCGACACAACAGCGTTTTGACCTGCAGCTTCATCCCGCGCTGCGCGCCCGCACTTCCATCGGGCTAGAATTTCGACACAACCCTCGCGGCGTGACGAAAAGGAGTGCGGTGATGTCGGTGCAACTGGCATGCGCGTCATGCGGAAAGTCGCTGGAGCCCGCCGATCGGGGCCGGCCGAGGCTCTACTGCTCCCGTGCGTGCCAGGCGAAGGCGTATCGGGCGCGCAGGACGGAGACGCCGGCCGACGCCCCGGAGGGCAATGACAGCGCGCCGCATCTCACCGTTGAGCGCATCGTGCGAGCCGGGATCGCCATCGCGGACGCGGAGGGGCTCGACGCGCTGTCGATGCGCCGGGTCGCCATGGACCTCGGCGCCAGCACCATGGCCTTGTACCGGCATGTGGCATCCAAGGATGACCTGGTGGCCCTGATGGTCGAGGCCGCGATGGCCGACGTGCCCCTGCCCGACTCGGCGCCGCGGGACTGGCGTCACGGCCTCGAACGCGCCGCATACCGTGACTGGGACCTGTACCACCGCCATCCGTGGATCCTGCCGAGGGTCATGGTGACAACCCGCGCGCACTTCAGCCCGGCTCTCGCGGCGGACAGTGAAAGCGCCTTCTCCTCATTCGACGGGCTCGACCTCGAACCTGCGGAGGCTTTCCGGTACATGTTCATGTTCGCCTCGTACGTGCAAGGCGTGGCGTTGACCTACGTCAGCGATGTGGAGGCGGAACGGCAATCGGATATCGCCATGGTGCAGGGGACGACGACAGCCTCGGACCGGGCACAGAATCCGCTTTTCGAACCCGGGGCGTATCCCCGGCTCGCCCGCGCGATGCGCGCAGGCGCCGACCCCTGGGACCTCGACGCCTTGTTCACCTCAGGTCTTGCCGGTGTCCTGGACGGCATCGCAGCCGATCTCGCGAGACGAGGCATCGATGCCTGAGTTTCGATCGAATCTGCTCGCTGAGCATCGTGCCACCGGGCTTCTAAACGATGAGCGA
>NZ_JBFALK010000055.1:0-3120 GCF_040656155.1 Microtetraspora glauca | reverse complement strand
CGCTACAAGGAGCGCAACACCGTCGAACGCTGCGTCAACAAGCTCCGCCAGAATCGCGCCGTGGCGACCCGGTACGACAAGCGGGAGCTTATCTATCAGGGCACTCTCGATGTTGCCTCGATCCGGATCTGGCTCCGCGACCCAGTCACATGATCACGGGACACGCCCTAGTTGTATTGACGCTCGCAGGGGTCGGCGGGCGGCTTGCCGATGCTCACCAGGAGGGAGTTCTCGATGAACTGGCGTGCCTGCTTGCCCACGTTCTCGGCCTGGGTGATGGTGCCGGTCACCGCGACCCGCTTCTTCGGCACGTAGACCTGGAACGCGCCGAAGAAGCCGTTGTGCCCGTAGGCGGTCTCGCCCGCCACAGTCAGCCGGGTGACGCCGAGACCGTACGGCGAGCCGGCCTTGATGCTCTGCGGGGTGCTGCGCAGCATCGTCTGGAGCGTCGTCGGACGCTTGAAGACCTTGCCCTCGAACAGTCCGCGCATGAACCGGTTGAGGTCGGCCGCCGTGGAGACCAGGCCGCCCCCGCCGAAGGTGTCGAACGTCGGGTTGTAGTCGTAGGTGTCGCGCTCGCCGAGGTAGTTGTGGGCGCGCGGGCCGCGGTGCGCCTCCCGCCCTTCGAGGTAGGTGCGGTCCATCTTCAGCGGCCGCAGCAGCATCGACCGGTACAACCGGTGCAGCGGTTTGCGTGCGGCCTTCTCGATGACGAGCCCGGCCAGGACGTAGCCCGTGTCGGAGTAGTGGTAACCCCTGCCGGGCGCGAAGTAGGGCTTGCCCCCACGCAGCGCCCAGTCCACCAGCTCCCGGGGCTTCCAGGTCTTGTCCGGGTGATCGAGCACGTACTGAAACCATTTCTCGTTCTGCACGTAGTCGTACAGCCCGGCGGTGTGGTCGAGGAGTTGCCGGACGGTGATCCGGGATCCGTACGGGATGCGCGCGACCAGCTTCCGGTCCAGGTATCTGCCGATGGGAGCGTCCAGGCGCAGGTCGCCGCGCTCGGCGAGCCGGAGCGCGACGGCCGCGGTCATCGTCTTGGTGACGCTGGCCGTCCGGAAGGCATCGGAGGTGCGCAGGGCGCGTCCGCCCAACTCGTACACGCCGGCCGCGCCGTGGAAGCTCCGGCCGGGCCCGGTCACGGCGAGGATCGCGCCGGGCACGGGCGGCACGACGACGCCGTCCAGCAGGCAGCGGAGCTGCGCGTTCGAGGCATCCCGGCCCTCGGCGGGGACGCGTGCCGTCCGGGCGCCGGCCGGGACGGCTAGGCCGCCGCTGAGCACCACGCCGGCCAGGACGGCGCCGAACACCCGGGACTTCTGGACATGGTGGCTAATTTTTGACCGCATGGCCAGGATTTAATCCAGATGGTATGAGTGAGACAAGAGGTCCGCGCGAATTCTGCGGTTTCCCACACCAAGGAGGTGCCGCCATGCCCGACTCCGGCTGGGAGGACTCCCTGCTCCCCCGAGAGCGTGATGTGCTTGCCCTGATGGCCGAGGGCTGGTCCAACACCGGCATCGCCGACCAGATGTACGTGTCGCTGAGCGCGGTCGAGAAACACGTCACCGCGGTGTTCGCCAAACTCGGGGTGCCCGCGTCGGCGGCCGGCAACCGCCGGGTGCTGGCGGTGCTGCACTACCTCGCGGCGACCGGCCGGACCGGCGAACGGGTCAGTGAACGGCCCGGCACGGGGTGGGGGAAACCCCACAGTCGCTGACCAGGGCTTGCCGCGCGACGTTCCCCAGGCTTGAATTCTGGCCATGCGGTCAAAAATCATTCATGACGGCCAGAAGAAGAAGGCCTCGTTCATCGAGGAGGCCCGGCGACGGCAGATCGTGGAGGGCGCCATCTCCACCATCGCGAGCGCCGGGTTGCCGCAGGCGTCGCTGGCCCGGATCGCCCAGGACGTCGGCGTCAGCAAGGGCGTGATCTCCTACCATTTCGCCGGTAAGGATGAACTGATCCAGCAGGTCGTCAACGCCCTGTTCGCCGAGACCAACCGGTTCATCAAGGCCCGGGTGGACCGGGCACCAGACGCCCCGCGCCGGCTACGCGCCTTCATCGAGGCCAGCTTCGAGTTCATGGCGGCCAACCGCGCCAACTTCGTCGCGCTGGTGGACATCTGGGGCAGCTTCGGATCGCCGGAGGCCAAGCGCCGTTTCAACGCCGACATGTACGACCCGTGCCGCCACCACCTGGAGGGCATCCTGCGGCGCGGCCAGGACAGCGGCGACTTTCGCGACTTCTCGCCGGGCACGCTGGCCGCCACCGTCCAGGGCGCGATCGACGGCGTGATGCTCCAGTGGGTCTTCGACGAGGAGGCCATCGACCTGGCCGACTGCGCCGCCGAGCTGGTGACGATGTTCGACCTGGCCACCCGGCGGCGGGCGTGACCGCCGCGCCGCCGTTCGGCGGGAGACCGGCCGAGAACATCGCGGGGGGCCTCGGCGGGTTGCTCCGGGACCGGGCCGCCGCCGACGGCGACCGGGTGCTGTTCCGCTTCGCCGGCGTCGAGACCACCGTCGCGCAGGTGGAGGACCGGACCAACCGGCTGGCGGACGTGCTGGCCGCGCACGGCGTCCGCCGCGGCGACCGGGTCGCGGTGATGCTGGGCAACGGCGTCGGCTTCCCGGTCGCCTGGCTGGCGATCGCCAAGCTCGGCGCGGTGATCGTCCCGGTGAACCCCGGCTACCGCAGCGCCGACCTGGCCCACGTCGTCAAGGACTCCGGCGCGGTGCTGGCCCTGGCCGGCTCGGCCGCCGCAGCCGAGGCGCTGCTGGCGCTGGACTTCGGCGAGGTCGGGCTGCTCGACCCCGCCGACGCCGGGCCCGCGCCCGAACCCGTCCGGGCCGCCGGCGCCTTCGACGCGGGCGCCGAGCTGGCCGCCGCGTCCGGCGTCCGCGACCTGCCCGACGTCGGCTGGGACGACCTCGTCAACCTCCAGTACACCTCGGGAACGACCGGGTTCCCCAAGGGCTGCATGCTCACCCACCGCTACTGGCTCCACCTGGCCGAGCTCGCGGCCGACGTCGCCGCCGTCACACCGGACGACGTGGACCTCACCGCGCAGCCCTTCTACTACATGGACCCGCAGTGGAACACGGTGCTGTGCCTGCT
>NZ_JBFALK010000054.1:0-3239 GCF_040656155.1 Microtetraspora glauca | reverse complement strand
AATGGACGAGATACCGGACTCTGGGATCGTCCGGCTTGTAGTGGTGCCTGTTCCTAGACTCATCTGTGCAGGTCAGCGATGGCCTGCGGGAGAGTCGCGGCATTCGGACCGGCGACGCGGTGACGCCGGTCCGAACGGTTCTCCGACCATCTGAGCGAACCGAGCCAGCGATCATCCAGCCGTGGCGACCGTCGAGGTACGCCTGACATCGGCAACGGCTATCGGTGGCGCGATGAAGACAACCCCCCGAGGTCCAGGGCAGCTCAGGTGGGGCTGCGCCGTACCCGCCAGATGGTGGCAGCGCCCAGCAGGATCGCGATGGCGAGCATCCAGCCCGCCTCGATGAACTGGAAGGGCCAGAACCGGCTCGCCGGTTGGTAGCTCATCACAGGCGAGTAGTGGTTCTGGGAGCTCCACAGGAGCCTGGCCGCGTTGCCCGCCGGGCCCTTGGCGGGCAACTCGGCTACGGATTTGTCGGCGAGTTCGGCCATCTGCTCGTTGGTCAGCCGCTGCCCCTGCGGACCGACCCACCAGGTGTCGAGCTTCCACTCGTTGGTCGCGATCTGGATCGGCCCCTCCACCGCAGGCATGTAGTTCGCGCGCAGGGCTGGCGTCAGGATCATGATGACGGCCAGGGAGACGGCGAGGGCTACGGAGACCGCGGGCATCACCCGGCGGATGACTACGCCGGCGAAAGCTCCGACCGCGAGGCAGAACAGCAGATGGACGGCGAACATCAGCCCCATCGCGTCGAAGACGTTCATCCCCTCCAACCGGTTGTCGAAGCGCTCCTCCGGCCCGTACCACCAGGTGATGAGCCATCCGATCGCGAGGCCGACGACGGTCACCCCGGTCACGAGCAGCGCGAGTTTGACCCGCAGCCAGCGCATCCGCCCGCACGCCTGGGTCCAGGTGAACCTGAAGGTCCCCGTCTCATATTCCCTGGCGAGCAGCGAACCGCCGAGGATCGAGCCGATCAGGAGCGGCATGAACATGGCGACCAAGCTGGTCAGGCCGATCAGGTTGTCGTACTTCTCGCTGAAGGGGCCGAACCGCTGCTGGCAGGCGAACGTGTCGGCCTGGCAGGTGTCCATGGCCATGCTGTGCTCGTCGCCGCGCATGGCCAGCCCGCCGACCAGCAGGACGAGCGCGAGCGCGCCGACCGTGGCCAGGCTCGCCACGAGGGCGGTGCGGTGCTGGCGCCAGGCCACCCAGGACAGCCCGCGCGTGCTCACCGGTGTGTCGATCACGGTCATGAGAACGTCGCCTCCTTGGTCGCATCGCTGGTCCGCGGGCCGGGAAGCGCGAACGCGTCGGGCTCTCGCAGGTAGGCCAGCACCAACTCCTCCAGCCCCACCGGCTCCTTGCGCCATCCCGGTGGTGTGGCGAGGGTCTGTCCCGTCGCGCGGATCAGTAGGTGTGTCTGGGCTGTGGCCCGCCGGTCCCGCACGACCGGCAGCGTCGCGGCGACCTGATCGGCCTGGGCGGTCGGCCCGACCAGCACGTGGTGCCCGGCCAGCAGGTCCTCGGTCTGGCCGGCGACCTGGACCCGGCCGCCCGCCAGCACGACCAGGTAGTCGCAGACCCGCTCCAGATCGGAGACGATGTGCGAGGAGAAGATCACCGACAGGCCGTCCTGTGCCACCGCGGTCATCAGTGCGGACTTGAACTCGTGCCTGGCCAGCGGGTCGAGGGAGGACATTGGCTCGTCCAGCACCAGCAGGTCGGGGCGCCTGGCCAGGGCCAGGGTGAGCGCGACCTGGGCGTGCTGGCCGCCCGACAGCCTGCCGATCCGGCGGGTGAGCGGGATGTCCAGCTCGGCCAGCCGGTCACGGGCTCTGGCCTGGTCCCAGCGCCGGTTCATGCTGCGCCCCATCCGCAGCATGTCGGCGACCGACAGGCCGCTGTAGAGCGCGGCGTCCTGATCCATGAACGCCACTCGATCCAGCGCTGGCAGGGAGCCTGCCGCGTTTCCCAGGACGCTGATCGCACCGGTGCTCTGCTTGGCCAGGCCGACCGTCAGGTGCAGCAGGGTGGATTTGCCCGCGCCGTTCGGCCCGGCAAGCGCTACCACGTGCCCGGCCGGGATGGCCAGCGTGCAATCGCGCAGCGCCCAGGTCCCGCCGTACCGCTTGCCCAGCCCTGAGGTTTCCACTGCGTTCACGCCACCACCTCCTCATTTTCCGCGTGGAGGTCGTGGAGCGCGCTGGAGACCAGCGCGACGATGCCCTCCTCGTCCAGGCCCGCCGCGGTGGCGGTCCGCATCCAGCGCAGCAGGTCGCGCCGCAGCGCCTCCTGCTCGCGCAGCCCCACCATCGGGAGTGCGCCATCGACGAAGGTGCCCTGGCCGCGTCGCCCCGATGCCAGTCCCCTGTGCTCCAGCTCCCGGTAGGCCTTGAGCACGGTGTTGGGGTTGATGGCCAGCCCCGCGACCACGTCCTTGACCCGGGGCAGTTGGTCGCCCTGCTTCAGGTAGCCGAGCCGCAGGGCCTGCTCCACCTGCTGCACCAGCTGCAGGTAAGTCGGGACTCCAGAGCCGGGGTCGAGCCGGAACTCGATCGGCGAAGGTAGCTCTTTATCTACTTCCATAGTTAAAAAGATAAGCGGGATGATCGTGAAATGTCAACGCACCTCCCGAGAGGGCGGTTCGTGAGTTGATGTCCCTTTCGTCATTGGGGTTGGAAGAGGCGGGCTGGGCAGGGGGTCGGCTGCTGGGCTACGGGCGTGGCTGAGTGAACAAGCCCGGCTCGGTCTCGACGAGGATGCCGCGGCTGACCAGGCGTTTGAGCTTGGAGCGGATGTTCTCGGTGTTCTTCGACACGATGGGCAGGTCCAGGGCCTGGCACAGGTCGCGAGCGCGCAAAGGTCGGTCGACGTCGGCGAAGACGGTCAGAATCTGCTGGTAGGCGGGGTGGTCGGGCAGCGCGGGAGGTGGTGCGGCCGGCTCGGTGTCACATTCGCTGGCGAGCGAGACGAGGTCTTGCGGGTGATCTGTAGGTGATCGATCGCCTCGTCGAGTTCGTGCAGCCTCGCGGTGAGTTCGTCAATCCGGGCGCGTGTCTGTTCAGCCTCGCAGGTCAGGGCAGCTTCGCGTGCGTCGATCTTGTCCAGCAGCGGTCTGCTCGCCTCGTGGCCGGTCATGCGCCGCGCCAGGATGGGCTGGAGGTGCCGGTCAACCGGCGGGCCATCACGTCGCTCATCGCCCAGTACACGCGCGATTCGGAACTGGTGGGGCAGTG
>NZ_JBFALK010000053.1:0-3541 GCF_040656155.1 Microtetraspora glauca | reverse complement strand
GGCCGAGCTCCACCGCGGCGTTGGGGGCGGCGCAGGTGCCGCTGCGGATGTTCTCGACGACGAGCTTGTTGCCGCGCACCTGGATCCTCACGTAGGTGCGGACGTGCTCCTGGTTCTCCACCGAGTTGGCCCAGTGGCTCTTGGGGTTCAGCGGGTCGGGACCGAAGTTCGGGTCCTTGGTCACGTCGGGAGCGGTGAGGTCGTAGTACTTCGAACCCGACGCGGAGTTCGCCGTCACATAGATGACACCGCCCGGACCCTTGACCACCGAGTCGGCACCGGGCTGCTCGTCCTTGTTCGCCTTCTCACCGTTCTTGATCACGTAGCTACGGGAGTAGCTGTGGTCGTGACCCTGCAGGACCAGGTCGACGCCGAGCTTCGAGAAGGCGGCCGGGAAGTCCTGACGACGCTGCTTGTTGTCGCTGTCGTTCGCGTGGGCGGCCGGCGAGTAGATCGCGTGGTGGTAGATGAGCACCGTGTGCTTCGCGTCGGCGCCGTGCTCCTTGACGACATTGGTGATGTAGTCGATGTGCGCCGCGTCGGAGCCATTGGTGTAGGCGTTGCTGTTGATGTCGATGAACAGGACGTTCTTGTACTTGAACCAGTAGTCACCGCCCGACCGGGTCGCCGCGCTGCCGTTGTAGTACGGCGCGGAGCGGTCGGTGTTCGGCGTCCAGAAGTGCTGCTCGTACGCCCTGCCGCCGACGTCGTGGTTGCCGATGGTGGCGGCCCACGGGTACTGGCGCAGCTTGTCGGGCGCGAGGAACGCGTTCCACTGCGTCTCGGTATTGGCGGTCTCGACCTGGTCACCGCCCGAGACCAGCAGCTCGGCCTTCGGGTTGGCGGCGAGGGCGACGTCGAGGGTGTCGAGCCACCCGGCACCGTCCTTCGCCACATTGCCGGACGAGCCGATCTGCGGGTCGCCGAAGAACAGGAAGTCGAGGTTGTTGCCGTTGAAGTCCTGGGTCGTGAAGGAGTAGGTCGGGGACCACTGGCCCTCGACACCCACACGGTAGGAGTACGCGGTGTTCTGCTTCAG
The DNA here is from genome assembly GCF_040656155.1 of Microtetraspora glauca. NCBI lineage: Bacteria > Bacillati > Actinomycetota > Actinomycetes > Streptosporangiales > Streptosporangiaceae > Microtetraspora > Microtetraspora glauca. The sequence goes on along the minus strand of NZ_JBFALK010000053.1, from coordinate 2,502 downwards.
GCTGTCGATCGTCGCGTGAGCGTTGTAGCCGCCGTTGACGCTGTTGGCGGTGACCGTGGCCGGGAAGGTGACGGCACTTGTGGGGAACTCGCCGTTGACGAGCTTGGACGTCGGCGCGACCTGGATCACCTGCGCGGTGCCGGCCGAGGAGTACCACGACACGACGCGCTGCGTTTCGTTGGCGCCCACACCGAGGACGATGCCGGTGAGCGTCGCGCTGTCAGCGTGGGCCGCGGTCGTCAGGCCGCCGCCGAACACAGCGGTGGCACCGATGGCCGCCGCGGCGGCGCTCATGGCGACCCGGCGCCGAACAAGCCCGGGGCCCTGTGTCCCCTTGTCGAGCTTCATTGGTTTCCATCCATTTGGGGTATTAGGGAGGTTTGTCAAGATTCCGTAAAGCGGTGACTTGAAGGTGAACATGGGGTGGGCGGCCTGTTGCGCTTGCCGGAAGTTGTGACGTGATCTCAGATTCCGAGAACGCGTTGCACGAACCACACCAGGCCCATCACGGACACCCACGCCGCGATCGCCCCGGTCGTCCACAGCCCCGCGGCCGGTCGGCGGCGGCGCAGCAGGGCGAGCAGCGGGAAGACGACGATGATGATCGCCAGCTGGACGGCCTCGATGCCCACGTTGAAGACGAGGAGCGACCACAGAAGCGTCCACGACCAGGCCTGGTCGATCCCCAGCGCCGCGGCGAAGCCGAGCCCGTGCACGAGCCCGAAGCAGAAGACCACCGCGAGCCGCGTCCAGCCCGCGCGGTCCAGGCTGAGGTGACCGCGGCTGAGCGTCGCGAGTTCCGCGGCGTGCGATCGGCGTCGCCGGATCCGCCACAGATGCCAGCCGGCGACGACCGCGATCGAGAGGGCGATGACCGGCTCGACGAACGACGCGGGCACCTCCACGAGGCCGAGAGCGGCGAGGATGAAGGTCACCGAGTGAGCCAGCGTGAAGGTCGTCGCCGCCAGCACGATCTCGCGCAGGCGGCGTGATCCCGCGATGAGCGCCAGCAGGAAGAGGATGTGGTCGAGTCCGCTGAGCAGGTGCTCGGCTCCGAGCCGGAAGAACTGCCAGAACCGCTCGAACCAGGACTGTCGCGTGGAGAACGACCGATGCTGAGCGTCGAGGGCGGTGCTTCCGGACTTCAGGTCGAGGTCGTAGGTGACGATCGTCTTGCTGTCGCGTACATAGCCCTCTGAGCCCGGGAACAGCCCGCTGCGCACCTCGTGCGCGTCAGCGGACTCCGGGCACCGGTAGTCGAGGATCAGCAGCGCGTACGGGACACCCTCGCGTTGCCCGATCGTGAAGTCGCCGTCCCGGACCGGGGTGCACGCCTTGCCCCCGGTCGTGACACCGAAGCGCTCGGTCACGTACGCGACCACCGAGTCGGCGTGGGCGTCGAGCGCGGCGGCCTGCTCCGCCGCGTCACCGGCCTCGAACGCCGCGGTGCCCGCTCGGAAGAGCGGATCATCCTTCTCGTTGTCGGCGGCGGAGACGACGAGCAGGTCGTACTCCAGCTGGAGCTCGGTGCGGACGTGCCCGGTTTCGGGCGAGGCGAGGTCGGCGTAAACCGTCGAGGTGAACCCGTGGGCGAGAGCGGGCGGGGCACTGAGCAGGACGGCCACGGCTACGGCGGCGATGACGGCACCGGCACGACGCCGAGCGGCGGGGGACATATGACTCCTTTTCGGGTTTGGCGTACGAAATCTGCTCGGCTGAGATGAACGAACGGCATCTCGCGGTCGAACCGGTGACGAACCAAGCCCGGCGGGTGACGGCCCCCGCTCCGAAGGCCCCAAACAATGAGGTAGGAAGTAGGCGCACTTCCCGCCACCCCCGGAGGACGATCTCTATGCGCTCTCGACTTCTGCCTGCCAGCGCACTGGCCGCGGCAGTCGCGACCGCTCTACTGCTCAGCGGATGCGGCTCCGGCGACGACTGGTCCCGGCCGCACGCGAAGCCCACCGCCGTCGGCACCCCCGGCGCGGGGTTCTTCCCCGACGCGTCGCCCGCCCCGGAGGCGACGATCACGCCGCGACCCGGCTCCTGGAACGGGGTCCGTCCGTCGGAGGGCTACCGCGTGGTGCTGCTCACCGTGGGGGACGACCCTCAGACCAGAACGCTGGTGAGCGCCGTGACGGAGTGGGCCGAGGAGGAGAACGTCAGCCTCAAGACCCTCACGGCCACGCGGCCGGACCAGTTCATTCCGCGCATCAGCCGTGCGATCGAGATGAAGCCCGACCTCATCATCAGCGCGGGCGACGACCTCATCGACCCCCTGGCCCTGGTCACTCCCAACCACCTCGACCAGCAGTTCCTCGTGGTCGGCGCCGAACTGGCCGAGCCCACGGCGAACGTCACCGCCGCCGACTGGACCGGTGCGTCGTTCCGCGGAGAGGGCCTCGGCATGTCCTCGACGTACGATCCCGCCACCTTCACCCCCGAACGCGCCGGGCGCGCCGTCCGGGCCGGTGCCGCGGCCGTGCTCAACGGCTTGACCGG
>NZ_JBFALK010000052.1:0-3560 GCF_040656155.1 Microtetraspora glauca | reverse complement strand
CTGGTTCCCGGATACGCAGATACCGTACATGCCGGGACAAATCAACCAGCGGACATGGGCGACTTCAGCTCACGAGACGCACCAAAACGCCCTCTCAGAGGGCGATTCGCGAGCCGATGTCCCGTTCGCTCATTGTGTTGCCGCAGGTGAGCCGGTAGACGCGCTGGCGAAGTCATGGCGCCCAGCAGCACGTCCGCGATCCCGATGAGCAGATCTCATCCCCACCACCCGGTCATGCCTGCCCGCTTTCCTTCGCATCCGGCAACGGAGCGCGTCCGAGCGACTGCTGGAAGAACTTGAGCATCAGCGCGAATCACGCTGGGTGACGCCGTGGCCGCGGCGACCTCACCGGCGCCCCCAGCAAGATCGTTCTTATCTGTAGCGGCTGTCACGGCGGTTCCGTGATCAGCCCGAGTAGGAGTCTCTGAAGTCAGAGGGCAGCAGATGGCTGGTCAGGTCGTACAGCCGACGGGCGGCGGCCGGGTCGAGCGTGGGCAGTGAGGGTTCGAGCGGGCGGCGACGGTCGTAAGCCAGGAGGCCGCCCTTGCCCGGCGGGTCGTCCATGAGTTCGACGATTGGCGCGATGGCCTTGTCGACCGGCTGGGCGGCGAGCCTGGCCAGCAGCTTGATGACGGTCTTGGCGGGCTGCTTGAGGTTGTCAGTGCCGCTGTCGGTGAAGCCGGGGTGGTGTAGCAGGTAACGGGTGCGGGCGTCCGGGTGGTTGAGGGCGTACGCGACGCCCAGGAGGTCCGTGGCGCGCCCGCCCTGCAGCATGGCCTTGATGCTGCCGTAGCCTCGCTTGAGCGACAGGTCATCCCAGTGGATGCGGCCCTTGGTGACGCCGACACCGCAGATGTTCACGATCACCGGGTTCTGGCCGCGCTCCAGCAGGTCGGCGAGGCCGTAGGCCAGCAGGAAGCGGCTGACGTAGTAGAGGGCGAAGGTGGCCTCGTAGCCGTCAGGGGTCTCTACTCGCCGGGAGAAGACGCGGATCGCGGTGCAGACCAGGCCGTCCAGCGCGTCGTGCCGCGCCCTGATCTCTTTGATCACTCGTACGTTCTCCGCCGCCGACGTCAGGTCGGCGCGCAGGAACGCGGCCCGGTCCGCGGCGCCCAGCGCGGCGGCCTCGTCGAGGAAGCGCCGCCCCCTGGCCGGATCGCTGCCCACGACCGTCACGTGGTCGCCCCGGTGCAGGAAGTGCAGGGTGAGTCCCCGGCCCATGCCGTTGGTTCCACCCGCCACAACGTACGTCCGCATATATCACCTCATAAGTCATCGAACGCTGACTTGAGGAAGGTAGCACAACCTCCACGTACAATGTCAACGGTCGATGACAAGCAAGGGAGCTCACGTTGCAGAAGAGGGACAGGGAGGCCACCCGGGCACGCCTGCTCAAGGCCGCCAGGCAGCGCTTCGCTCGTGAGGGCTATGACGCCACCAGCGTTCGCGACATCGCCAGGGACTCCGGCGTCGACGCCACCCTCATCTTCCGCTACTTCGGCTCCAAGAAGCAGCTCTTCGATCAGGCCACCGCCGCCGATCTCCCCCCCGACCTGCTCGAAGGCCCCCGAGAGGAGCTGGTCGCCCGTATGGTGCGCACGGTCGTCGACCACGACTGGACGGAGTACGGCGGTGAGCACCCCCTGGTCGCCATGCTGCGTTCCTCGGCCCACGAGGACGCCCGCCAGCGCATCCGCAAGGAGGTCTGCCGCACCTACGTCGACGCCCTGCGGGACCTGGCCGAGGGAGAGGACGCCGAGCTGCGGGCCGAATTGCTCAGCGCCTGGATGGTCGGCATCGGCGTCCTGCGCTCGGTCGTGGCCACCCCAGCCCTGTCCGACGCCCGCGCCGCTGACCTGGCCCCGCATATCGCGACCGTCGCCACGGCCCTGCTGGGCCGCCCCATGTCGGGAACCGTGGACCAGAAAGGTGAGCCCGGTTGACGATCCTCCGGCTCGGCCCAGCATCACCAGCGACCGGACGACGTCCGCAACCTTCGGCAGGCACCTCGCCGGCGCCGATTGAGAGGGTGATTTGTGAGCTATTGTCCATCCGTGCCCCAAATTGTCGACTGGACCTTGGGGCAACAAGTTGCCGACTGAACCTTGGGGAAACGGGCACGTCGTTGACCTGGGGTGATGCAATCCGCCAGACGAGCGGCTTCACCGAGGCGCTTTCCAGCTCTGGGACTGGTGGGTGCGACTTGGGTCTCCGGCAGTGCGTCTACCGGCTCACCTGCGGCAACACAATGAGCGATTAGCTCGCGAATCGCCCTCTCAGAGTTCGGCATACGGCCCCATGAACGCACCCGGGGCAAGTGTCACCAGGTAGCGCCGCGAGCATCGAGCGCCGTCCTCTCAGGTCCCGTCGCCTCGAAGGGGGACGGGCCTCGCGCGCGCCGAGATGAGCGCACGCGGCGCCGCCCGTGAGAGTGCGGTCCTGAGCCGGGGGATTGGCCCCTGGCTGGGGCCCGAGCGCTGGGCCTGGCTCGGCTGGGATGCCGGCCTCCGGCAGCCTCCGGGGGAGCCGAAGACGCCACTGTTGGGTGCAGCCGCCGAGGGAGCCGAGGACGCCACTGTGAGTTCGGATGAGCGGAGGGCGTCGGCTGGGAGTTCGGGGATGTACAGGGGTGGACCTGGCTACCTCCTGCTGGTGCGGGGGCCGGTGTAGGTGAAGGCCCATCGTTTGCCGTCCGCCCGGCGGAGTTGGTAGCGGTGGGGGTTTCGGTAGCGGTCGCGGTTGTGGAACTGGCAGGTGGGTCCGAGTTTGTCCAGGTCGGTGGCGCCGCCGTCGCTCCAGTTGTCGATGTGGTCGATCTGGCAGAGGTGGGCGGGCAGGTGGCAGCCGTCGACCATGCAGGTGGCGTAGCGGGTGAGGATGACCCGTCGTTGTGCAGTGGTGGCGCGGCGGACTTTGCGGCCCATGTCGAGGACCTCGCCGTTGGCGTTCATGACCAGGCGCGCCAGCGTGGAGGTGTTGGCCAGGCGGTGGACATCGGAGACGGGCAGGAACTGTCCGGTGGCGAGCAGCAGTCCGGGTAGCGTCCGGCCCGAGATCAACCCGTCAGGTGTCACCCAGTCAGCGGCCCGCCCGCCCTGTGCCAGACCCGGCTCATCCCGCGCCGTGCTCGGCTCACCTTGGGCTGATCTCCACCCATCCCATGCGGCCCCTCGTTCACCTGTGGCCGACCCCCGTTCATTCGGGACAGCATTCCGCTCATGCCGGGTCGTGCCCGGCTCCTCTTGGAACGGTGTGCGCTCATGTTGCGCCGTGCCCGGCTCCTCTTGGAACGGTGTGCGCTCATGTTGCGCCGTGCCCGGCCCCTCTCGGAATGGTGTGCGCTCATCCCATGTCGGTCCCGCCCCGGCTCCGGGGAAGGTCGGTTCATGGGGGGACGACGCCTGGTCATCCCGGGCCACGCCAAGCTCTTCTCGTACGGCTTGTACGCCCGGCACTCCGCCGGATCGAGGAGCGCCATCACTCGCTTGCTCGCCGGGACGTGCGGATTCAGCTGCGCGTGTTGCGGCGCACGTGTCCTCGGCAGCGCCGGCCACGTCGGC
>NZ_JBFALK010000051.1:1528-2865 GCF_040656155.1 Microtetraspora glauca | reverse complement strand
AGACAGTGATAAATCAGTGTGGTAGTCGAAGCCTCTGGGAAGGGGCGCCGTAGACCGTGAGAGCCGGGTAGGCGAAATCATGCTGACTGTTTGAGGGGATCCCAAGTAGCACGGGGCTCGAGAAATCCTGTGTGAATCTGCCAGGACCACCTGGTAAGCCTAAATACTCCCTGGTGACCGATAGTGAACGAGTACCGTGAGGGAAAGGTGAAAAGCGCCCCGGTGAGGGGTCGTGAAATAGTACCTGAAACCGTGTGCCTACAAGCCGTAGGAGCGTAGGCGAAACTTGTTTCGTCTGTGATGTGACTGCGTGCCTTTTGAAGAATGAGCCTGCGAGTTATGGTGTGTGGCGAGGTTAACCTGTGTGGGGGAGCCGTAGCGAAAGCGAGTCTGAATAGGGCGTTGAGTCGCATGCTGTAGACCCGAAGCGGGGTGATCTACGCATGGGCAGGTTGAAGCGTGGGTAAGACTGCGTGGAGGACCGAACCCACCAGGGTTGAAAACCTGGGGGATGATCTGTGTGTAGGGGTGAAAGGCCAATCAAACTCCGTGATAGCTGGTTCTCCCCGAAATGCATTTAGGTGCAGCGTTGCGTGTTTCTTGCCGGAGGTAGAGCACTGGATGGCCGATGGGCCCGACAAGGTTACTGACGTCAGCCAAACTCCGAATGCCGGTAAGTGAGAGCGTGGCAGTGAGACTGCGGGGGATAAGCTCCGTAGTCGAGAGGGAAACAGCCCAGATCACCGACTAAGGCCCCTAAGCGTGTGCTAAGTGGGAAAGGATGTGGAGTTGCCGTGACAACCAGGAGGTTGGCTTAGAAGCAGCCACCCTTGAAAGAGTGCGTAATAGCTCACTGGTCAAGTGATTCCGCGCCGATAATGTAGCGGGGCTCAAGTACACCGCCGAAGTCGTGGCATTCACGCGCATAGTCGCGTGGGTGGGTAGGGGAGCGTCGTGCGATCCGGTGAAGCGGCGGAGTGATCCAGCCGTGGAGGTTGCACGAGTGAGAATGCAGGCATGAGTAGCGAATCAGAAGTGGGAAACTTCTGCGCCGGATGACTAAGGGTTCCTGGGCTAGGCTAATCCGCCCAGGGTAAGTCGGGGCCTAAGGCGAGGCCGACAGGCGTAGTCGATGGATAACGGGTTGATATTCCCGTACCCGCTGCGATGCGCCCATATCGAATCCAGTGATACTAAGGGTCCTTAGCCCCTGCTGTCCTTCGGGATGGTGGTGAGGGTGAACGCCTGGCCTGATCTGGTAGTAGGTAAGCGATGGGGTGACGCAGGAAGGTAGCCCATCCCGGGCGATGGTTGTTCCCGGGGTAAGCATGTAGGGC
>NZ_JBFALK010000051.1:0-1431 GCF_040656155.1 Microtetraspora glauca | reverse complement strand
TGCCTGAGGTGTGATGCCGAGCCGATTGTGGCGAAGTGGGTGATCCTATGCTGCCGAGAAAAGCCTCTAGTGAGTGTCGTGGCGGCCCGTACCCTAAACCGACTCAGGTGGTCAGGTAGAGAATACTAAGGCGTTCGGGTGAACTGTGGTTAAGGAACTCGGCAAATTGCCCCCGTAACTTCGGGAGAAGGGGGACCTCTGCTGGTGATCAGGCTAGCTCTGTGAGCTGGTGGGGGTCGCAGTGGCCAGGGGGAAGCGACTGTTTACTAAAAACACAGGTCCGTGCTAAGTCGTAAGACGATGTATACGGACTGACGCCTGCCCGGTGCCGGAACGTTAAGGGGACCGGTTAGCTTCTTCGGGAGCGAAGCTGAGAACTTAAGCGCCGGTAAACGGCGGTGGTAACTATAACCATCCTAAGGTAGCGAAATTCCTTGTCGGGTAAGTTCCGACCTGCACGAATGGCGTAACGACTTCCCCGCTGTCTCAACCACAGACCCGGTGAAATTGCACTACGAGTAAAGATGCTCGTTACGCGCAGCAGGACGGAAAGACCCCGGGACCTTCACTACAGCTTGACATTGGCGTTTGGAGCGTCTTGTGTAGGATAGGTGGGAGACTGGGAAGCCTCGACGCTAGTTGGGGTGGAGTCATTGGTGAAATACCACTCTGGTCGTTTTGAACGTCTAACCCGCGCCCGTGTATCCGGGTGGGGGACAGTGTCTGGTGGGTAGTTTAACTGGGGCGGTTGCCTCCTAAAGGGTAACGGAGGCGCCCAAAGGTTCCCTCAGCCTGGTTGGTAATCAGGTGTCGAGTGTAAGTGCACAAGGGAGCTTGACTGTGAGACTGACGGGTCGAGCAGGAGCGAAAGCTGGGACTAGTGATCCGGCATCGGCTTGTGGAAGCGGTGTCGCTCAACGGCTAAAAGGTACCCCGGGGATAACAGGCTGATCTTCCCCAAGAGTCCATATCGACGGGATGGTTTGGCACCTCGATGTCGGCTCGTCGCATCCTGGGGCTGGAGTAGGTCCCAAGGGTTGGGCTGTTCGCCCATTAAAGCGGTACGCGAGCTGGGTTTAGAACGTCGCGAGACAGTTCGGTCCCTATCCGCTGCGCGCGCAGGAGACTTGAGAGAGGCTGTCCCTAGTACGAGAGGACCGGGACGGACGAACCTCTGGTGTGCCAGTTGTTCCGCCAGGAGCACGGCTGGTTGGCTACGTTCGGAAGGGATAACCGCTGAAAGCATCTAAGCGGGAAGCTCGTCTCGAGATGAGGTCTCCCTCCCTTTGTGGGGTAAGGCTCCCGGTAGACGACCGGGTTGATAGGCTGGAAGTGGAAGCGCGGTAACGTGTGGAGCTGACCGGTACTAATAGGCCGAGGACTTGTCCATAGATGTTCGCGTCGACTATGCAATTCAGAGACTGCAAACGG
>NZ_JBFALK010000050.1:0-5806 GCF_040656155.1 Microtetraspora glauca | reverse complement strand
GCCGCGGCCTTAGTGGGGACACTGTCCCACCCGGCCCAGGCGACCTGAGGCGGCTCGTGCACCACCGGCCCGAACGGTCCCGCGTGCCATTCGCCTGTGCTCTTCCACGCGCTCCACCCCCGCGCCCTTCGGGGCGCCGTCCGCCGTGCTCTGAGCCGTGCGGCGAGCCTGCCCGCCCGATCGTCGCGCGATCAACCGGATTTTCCGCCGGCTCCGCGTGTGCGAGGGGCCGCTGCCGGATGCCCGGAAAGCTCGCCCGCGGCCGTTGACACAAGATCATCGGAGTAATCCGACCACCCCGTAACACCCGGCGGCAACACGCCGAACGTCTGCTGAGGGCGCCATCACTGGGATAAGAAAAACGGCGACGGCACCATTACGCGGGTCGAGTGGGGCGGGGACCTGGGGAGCGGGACGCGGTACACACTCATTTACGAAAACCGGGCCGGCACCACCACCACCTCGCCGGCGCCGTCCGGCGTGCTGACGCCCCGTCGCCCCGGCGGGGTCGTCCCGGATGGATACGACAACCCCGGCGGCATCGGCCCCGGCGACATCTTCGACTACTACATTCCTCCGCCTGCGCCCACTGATTCCTCGGGGGGCGGCGGCAGCCACGACTCCGCCTGCGACGGGGTCTACGTCCCCTGTCCGCCGAGGTCCACCTTCGCCAACCTGGCCTGACCGTCCCGAGATCCCCGGGGCCCGTGCCCCGGGGATCTCGCGTATGCCTCTGAACCACCGACGGGAAAGACATTGGCCTGGCCGAGCTGAACCCGGTACGTCCCCGGCGATTGGTGTTCGGCGCAGCAGTCCCACTCGCCGCCTTCCAGCAGAGCTGAGTCCGAGGCGCGGTGCGAGGCCCCCTCCTTGAGGAGGAGGTCGCGTGCCCGCGGTGCCGATTTCTCGTCCGCGCGACCGAGGCCGCGACCCGGCGACCATTCGTAGCGTCGCTGCCATGAAAGAAGCGGTGAGCGCATGATCGAAGCGCGCGGACTCACGAAGGTCTACCGAGACACGACGGCCGTGGACGGGCTCGACTTCCGGGTCGAACCCGGGCACGTCACCGGCTTTCTGGGCCCCAACGGCGCAGGCAAGTCGACCACGATGCGGATGATCCTCGGCCTCGACCGACCCACGTCGGGGTCGGTGAAGGTCAACGGCCGGGAGTACCAGGGCCTGGTCTGGCCGCTGCACCAGGTGGGCGCGTTGCTCGACGCGCGGGCGGTGCACCCGGGCCGGTCGGCGTACAACCATCTGCGCAGCCTCGCCGCGGCGAACGGCATCGCCCGTATCCGCGTTGACGAGGTGTTGGAGACGGTCGGACTGACCGGAGTGGCGCGGAAGCGGGTGGGCGGCTTCTCGCTGGGCATGTCGCAGCGGCTGGGGATCGCCGGGGCGTTGCTGGGGGACCCGGGCGTACTGCTGTTCGACGAGCCGGTCAACGGGCTCGACCCGGACGGCATCCTGTGGATCAGGACGCTGATGCGCTCGCTCGCCGCCGAGGGCCGGACGGTGCTCGTCAGCAGCCACCTCATGAGCGAGATGGCGCTCACCGCCGACCGGTTGCTGATCATCGGTGAGGGTCGGCTGCTGGCCGACTCCGCAATGAACGAACTGATCGCGCGGCACTCCGCCGGTCGCGTCGAGGTACGCGCGGCCGACCCGCTCCGCCTCGCCGACGATCTGCGCGCCCGTGGCGGCCGGGTCGAGGCCGGAGCGGACGGCATGCTGCTGGTCATGGGCCTCGGTTCGGTGCGGATCGGCGAAGCGGCCGCGGCCGGCGGCCACGTCCTGCACCAACTGCGGGATGTCACCGCGTCGTTGGAAGAGGCGTACTTCCGGCTCACCGAGGACAGCGTCACCTACCGGGCACCGGTACCGGCATGAGCGCCTCTCCGACGTTCACGGGTTCCGCGCCGCGTGGGACGCGGGTCCGCGCGACCTTGCGCAGCGAATGGATCAAACTGTGGTCCGTGCGCTCCGTTCCGGTCTCCCTGGTGGCAACTGCCGTCGCGATGCTGCTCGGTGCCTGGCTCCTCGGTGCAGGCTACCGATCGGAGTGGCACGAGATGGCCGCCTCGGAGCGTACGTCGTTCGACCCCACCTACGCGTGCCTGCAGAGCGCCAATTTGGCGCAGTTGCTCATCGGCGCGCTCGGAGTGTTGACCGTGACGGGCGACTACGAGACCGGCCTGATCCGCGCGACGTTCACCGCGACGCCGCAGCGCGGGCAAGTGCTGGCCCTCCGTGCGGCGCTCTTCGCAACGGTCGTGCTACTCCTCGGGGCCACGGTGTCGCTCGCGGCGTTCGCGGTCGGGCAGAGCCAGTTCACCGAGCCCGTGCCGCACGCGACGCTCGGCCAGACCGGAGTCCTGCGCGCGGTGCTCGGCGTCGGCCTGTACCTGATGCTGATCGCCGTATTCGGCATGGGTCTTGGGGTGTTGACGCGTTCGACCACGCTGGCGTTGACCGCGCTCTTCGGGATCCTGCTCATCGTGCCGTCGGTCCTGACCATGCTGCCGGGACGCGGTGCCGAGGGCATTCTGCCGTACCTGCCTGCCGTGGCCGGCTCCCAGGTGCTGCACGTGGTACGCAGCGGCAACAGCCTCGGCCCATGGCAGGGCACGGCGTTGCTGGCGCTGTACGTGGCGACGACGGGGGCGGCCGCGCTGGTGATGCTCCGCAGGAGGGATGTCTGATGTGCGCAGTCATCGAGCGCCGAACGGCCGCCAGGTCGGCACGGCTACGGGCTGCGGTCGTCGCCGAATGGATCAAGGTGCGTTCGCTGCGCTCGCTTCCGACGGCCCTGCTCGCGGCGGCAGTCTTCAGCATCGGGCTCGCGGTGCTCGTCTGCGCGAGTTTCCACGCGCGCTGGGACGCACTGCCCGCCGAACGCCACCGGGCGTTCGATCCGATCGACACCAATCTCGGGTTTCTGCAGATCACTCCGGTGTTCTTCGCATCCCTTGGCGCGTTGGTGATCACGAGCGAGTACGGCTGCGGCCTGATCCGCGGCACGTTCGCCGCGACCCCACAGCGCGGACTGGTCATCGCCGCCAAAGCGCTGCTCGTCGGCGTCATCGGGTGGATCGCCGCGACCGCGATCACGTGCGCGGCGTTCCTCCTCGGCCAAGGGCGCCTGGCCGGGGCGGCGCCGCACGTCGGCCTCGGCAGCCCGGGTGCGGCGCGGGCGGTGCTCGGTGGCGGGCTCTACCTGGCCCTGGCCGCCCTGCTGGGCATGTTCGTCGGCGTCCTGGCGCGCAGCACCGCCGTCGCCGTCTCCGGGGTCTTCGCGATTCTCCTCGTCCTTCCGACCATGGTCGATAACCTTCCGCACAAGTTCCTGTGGCGGCTCACCGTGCCGTACCTGCCGTCCAACCTCGGCCTGTCGGTATGGCACCACGGCCACCTGCCGCCTGATCTGGCACGACCTGGCGTCGGTGTCCTGGGGCTCGTGGCATGGGTCGTCGCGATCGCGGCCCTCGGCACGGTACGTGTGCGCAAGCGCGATGCGTGAAGGGGCGTCCATGCTGAGCACTGTCAGACACCGCGGACCCCGTGGTGCGGCCACCGACGCGGCGCTCGCGGCGGCAGTCCTGGGCTGTGTCTCCGTCAGCACCACCGACAGAATCCCGCACTGGCTGCCGCACTATGTCCCCCTCCTGGGCGGGCTGGCGCAGGCTGTACTCGTCCTGCTATGGCGGCGGCGCGCGCCGGGCGCCGTCCTCGGAGGCTGCACGATACTCGGGGCCTTCATGATCGCCACCGGCGTTCCTGTGCTGCCTGCCGTTACCGGCACGGCAGTTGCCGCGTACGCGACCGTCGTCTACGGGTCGGCCGCGCCCGGGATCGCCGGAGCGGGCGCGTCGGTGGCCGCAGTCGTTCTCGTCGGGACCAACGCACTGCCCGGATCGCAGAGAGGCCCGACCAGTGACGGCTGGATGGGATCGGTTGCCATGGCGCTGATCGTCGCGGTCGCCGGGGTGGCGGGGTACGCGGTGCGTACCCGCCGCGCATACGTCGCGGAACTCGAGGAACGCGCGGCCCGCTTGGAGCGCGAGGAAGGCGAACGCGCCGCGCGCGCCGTGGCCGACGAACGGCTGCGCATCGCCCGCGAACTGCACGACGTCATCGGGCATTCGATCAGTCTGATCGCCGTGCAGTCGGAGGCGGCCGGTCGATCGATTCGCACCAACCCCGTAGCCGTGCCGGGGTTCCTCACCACCATCTCGGCCAGCAGCCGCGAGGCGCTCGCCGAGATGCGGCGCGTCTTGGCGGTGTTGCGGCCGGACGGCGACGACGGCGACCTCGAACCCCAGCCCGGCCTCGACGCGTTGCCCGAACTGGTGGCACGCGTCCAAGCCGCGGGTCTTCCGGTGCGCCTCGACCTCGAACCGCGCGCGCTGCCCTCGGGCGTGGGACTCGCCGTGTACCGCATCGTCCAAGAAGCCCTCACCAACACGCTCAAACACGCCGGACCCGCGACCGCCCACGTCACCGTCGCCCGCACGGACAGCGCGGTCATCGTCACCGTCCTCGACGACGGCCGTGGCCCCGACGGACCCGCCCCGGCCGCCGCACACGGCCTCGTCGGCATGCGCGAACGGGCCGCGATGTACGACGGAACCCTGCACGCCGGACCGGGCCCGCACGGGGGCTTCGAGATCCGCGCCGTGCTGTCCACGCCCGAAGAGGGGACGCCATGACCATCAAGGTCCTCATCGCCGACGACCAGGCCCTCGTGCGCGCCGGGCTGCGCGCGGTCCTCGACTCCGAACCAGGCATGGACGTCATCGGCGAGGCCGCCGACGGAGCCGATGCGGTCGAGGCAACCCGGCGGCTGCGCCCCGACGTTGTGCTCATGGACGTACGCATGCCCAGGCTGGACGGTGTATCCGCCACCCGCGCGCTGCTCGGCACACAGACCCCGGTGCCGTGGCGCATCGTGATCCTGACGACGTTTCACCTCGACGACTACGTGGTCCAGGCCCTGCGCGCGGGCGCGTCGGGGTTTCTGCTCAAGGACTCGACGGCAGATCAACTCGTCGAGGCCGTAAGGGTAATCGCCGCCGGAGAGGCCATGCTGGCCCCATCCGTCACTCGCCGCCTCTTGGAACGCATGGCCGTCGAACCTGCGCCCACACCCACGGACGGCAGGGACCTGCGCGAACTGCTGTCCGCACGCGAGACGGACGTGCTCTTGTTGGTCGCCCGCGGCCTGTCGAACGCCGAGATCGCGGCATCACTGCACCTGGCGGAAACCACGGTGAAGAGCCACGTGCAGAGCGTGCTGCTCAAACTCGGCGTGCGCGACCGGCTCCAGGCCGCGGTCGCAGCGTACGAATCGGGGCTCGTACAGCCGCGTCCCCGGCCGCCGCGGGCGCACCCGGGGAGCCGCTGACCTCGAAACCCCGCCGGGCCCGCCGCATGGTGACTAAGAGGTCCTAACAAAATGATCTCCGTCCGTGTCCGCGCGGGGGATTCGTAGTGTTGAGTGATCCGGCCGGGCTCAGAGACGAGCTCCAGGCGTTGATGCCGCTCACGCTGCCCTACACCGACGCCCTGACCGCCCACGGGTTCCGCCGGGGGCGTCAGGGTGACACCGATTGCCCTCGTCGATCCGCCGGCTCCGTAGTGTGCTGGCCCGGCAGCCTTGGCCTCCGTCGGCGCTGTGACCAGGTGGGGGCTCGATGGATCACGACTGCCAATCCGGGCCCCGGTCGAGGCCCGGACTCGTGAGCGTGCGGGTTCGCTCAGCCGTCAATGCGGTGGGTGGTCCAGAACGATGACAGGTCGACCGAGG
>NZ_JBFALK010000049.1:0-6032 GCF_040656155.1 Microtetraspora glauca | reverse complement strand
GCGTCAGATGATCGAGAAGAGGCAAACGTCAACGGCCCTGCTGAGGGCCGGTGTGGCATAGGACCGTCTCCACGTTTTCAGGGGATTGACAGGCGATCCCAATCAGCGGCCTGCGCTGTGGCAAGAGGTCGATCTGCTGGAGATGCGCCGCGACCCGGCCACCTACTCCCGGCAAACCCTGCGGGAACGCGAAGGCACCCGACTATGGCTCAGGTGGCTGAGCACCCGCGACGCCATATCGGAGTCCTGCCTCGACCTCTCCATCGCCCCGGTCATGCCCCCCGCCACTACCTCGGGCAGGTCATCGTCCATCGGACGAGACACGAGCCGTGCACCGCGAAGTCGGCCAGGTTGACGCGCGGTGAGACCGGCTCGCCATGAAACCCAGACGCCGCCTTGGCGGAGAACGTCAGATCCTCGTACTACGGGCGATGCGGTACAGCACGTTCGGACGCAGTGGCCCTTCGGGCTCGGTGGGGTCGTCGAAGTCGTCGGCCGGGTCCCGGGTCATGCCGATCCGGCGCATCACCGCCTGGGAACGGAGATTGGTGGCTGTTGTGACAGCGAGGATCTCGGGAAGTTCAAGGGTGTCGAAGCCGTGGGCCAGGACTGTCAGCGCGGCCTCGGTCGCGTAGCCGTGCCCCCAGGCCGAGCGGGCGAGCCGCCAGCCGATCTCCACTCCTGTGAACGGCATGCCGTCATCCACCTGGTCCAAGCCCGCGAAGCCGATGAACTCGCGCGTGGCCTGCACCTCAACCGCCCACCACCCGTAGCCTCGCTGGTCGAACTCGGCCTGGAACAGAGCCACGGAAGCATCGCTCTGCTCGCGGGTCAGCAGGTCGCCCAAGTGCTCCCGAACCTCAGGGTCGGCATTCATGGCTGCCCACGGTTCAAGGTCAGAGTCGCGCCATCGACGGAGGGTGAGGCGATCGGTACGCAGTTCAGCCACGCGGTCCAGCCAACCTGAGCTATGCGCCCGAGGCAATCCCTTTTCTTTAGGGCGACACCGCCATGCAGAAGGCACGTGCACGGTTCGCTCCCAGGCTGACGAAGCGACCACCGACCCGGCGAACCTATGCGGTCACAGCACTAGGTTGTCGGTGAGGCGCCGGCTTGGGGGTGGTGAATCCACCAGCCGGGCCCCCACCTGAGCACCTTCCCGTACAGGGTGAGGATGAGGCCGCTCTCGAAGTCACCGGCGGGGATCCTGACGTCGCGCACGAGCGGATCCTCGTCGGCCGAGTGCTCGTAATGCCCGACTCCGGGCACGTACGCGGCCTGGCTCTCGGCGAAGCAGTCGAAGAACACCCACCCGTCCGAGCCCGCCGACGCGTAGCACAGCACCCGCTTGCCGATGACCAGGCTCGGCCTACCGTAGGCCGCCTCCACCTCGCCGCGCCGCACGTCCCGTCCATCGAACCGATCCCGCACCTGGCTGATCAGCTCGCCCCATTCCGGCACATCGAGCGTCCGGTCGACGGCAAGGTAGCCGAGCCGGTGAAAATGCTCGGCGAAGACGGACGCGACCTCGTCCACGCAACTGTGCTCCGTTCCGAAGCGAGTGTCGAAGGGCCCCTGCACGCCTACCTGGCCATACCTGCGCAGTTCTTCTCTGACGTCCTTGTACTCCTGATCACGTTCGTCGAGGAAACAGAGGTTCCCCAGGAGCGTCCGGGCGACGGTCTCCATTTCACGGCCGCAAGCGGCCCACATGCCCGGCCGCGTCATCACCTTCGGCAGCTCATCCAGCCACCGCCGCCGCAGATCGTCCGCCGTACGCACCCGCCCATGCTAATGATCAAGGTCGCCCGGACGCGTTCTCTCGGGGGCGGAAAATCGGTTGTGCGATTCACGTACGCGGCGGTTCCATAAGGTGATCAATCCGATGTAGGACGGTTCGCGGGAGGAAGAGCGCCTTGTCACATGAGTAAGCGGCTTCGCCCCTCATCCGCACGTGATGTCGGCGACCGCCTCAAGCTGCATCTGCGGATGTTGCGCGTCGATGGCCGCGACTTTCACGTCATCACTCCGCGTCCCGGTGTCACGGCCAGGTTCTCCACCAACCGCTTCCACGAGACCTGGCACATCCTGTCCGATCCGCACGGCGCTCTCCTGCTCAGCCGCCTGCTGTGGGGACTCTCTTTCCAGCGCCAGCCTGGCACCCTTGTCGTCATCGACCGGCCGCATCTGGACCCCAATCCGTTCGACGCGGAACCGGCCGACCCGATCGCGCTCGTGCCCGCCCATCTGACCGTCCTGACCGCGCAAGCCGCCCGGCAGCTTCGCCACCGGCTCAACCAGCCCGGCACAGCCCCCGGCCGTACGGTCCGCTGGCACACCTGGGGCCTCGACGACCAGCTCACACGCATCCGAAACGCACACGACGACGGCTCGTGGCTACGGCGATGGCGGGAACTGTGGCCCGACCCCGACCCGTACGGCACCCGGATCGACCGGATCGGCGGCCTGCTCACTTTCCGCGCAACGCCGGCCCTCCTCAGACACTGGGCCCTCGACGTGGCGCGGCTCGGCGAGGACGACTATCACGGCATGGCCTACACCGAGATCCACGGCGCGAAATACGAGCCGTGCCGCGCCGACGGCGAGGTGCAGACCTTCCGCGACTACCACGAGCGCGTCGCCGTCGCCCGGGAATCCCGCCAGGAGGTGCTCGACGGCCTGGCCGGTTCCCTGGCCCCGGGCGAGGCCAACCCCCTCATCTGGCGCCGCAACAGCACAGTCCGCGCCCGCCGCCGCACGACCGCTCAAAGTGCCCGGCCTGATGCGAGAGTCCCGAAGAGTTGAAGACGTCAGCGAAGCAACACGTCAGCCCCCGGGCACACAGCGCCTATCGGGCGGCGCGGCTGGCGTAGAGCTTGGTGAGCCATTCCTGGCGGAGGCCGGTCAGCTCGGCGCGGAAGGTCTCCATCGATGCGCCGTTTGGCACGCAGGCTCCGCCGGACTGGTCGGGCACGGACGGGCAGCCGTGGACGAGCCGTCCACCGAGGGCGGCATGGGCCTTGATGGACTCGATGCGGCGGTCCCCCTTGAACCAGGTGCCGTGGAAGACCTCGTCCAGTATCCCGGCTTCTCCTTCGTCCAGGTCGAAGACGACGCCGGTGGCAGTCTCGCGGAGCATCCGCAGCGCGAGTTGCTCGACCGCCGTCTCCGATGCCTCCTCGGCGGTCAGCAGTTCGTGGTGCCCTACCAGGGTTCACTGGCGGGGCGCACTTCACTCGCACTGCCAATGTCCACGATCACAGCCGGGCGATCCACGCTCGCGGTGCCGGCATGACCGCCCGAGCTCAGCGCGTGAGACCGTGGAAATAGATGCTCTCGGTCCGGCAGTACGAAGTGGCGCGCCGCTTCGGCTGGTAGATGCAGATCTTCAGGTCGGCCCCCTTGACGTCGCGCCCGGCCTCGAAGAGGAAGCCTTTGTACGCGGACGCGCAGGTCCACCGCGCCGGCGACCAGGCGGACCCGCCCTTCCGGAAGTGGAACCTGGCGCGGACCCAGCCGCAGTGACCGGAATGGCGGTCGCGGTCGTAGATCCTTCCATAAACGGCGTAGTCCCTGCCGTCGGTGCCGGTGTCCCAGACCTTCGTCTGCGCGTACCCGGAGTGCCCAGAGGCGGACCTCATCATCCCGAGATAGCGGTCGTCCTCGCGTGCCGTCGCGCTCGCTCCGGCGGGCAGTCCCAGCACGAGCACGACAGTCGGCACGATCACCTGAAGGACCTTGCGCATTGCCTCACCCTTTCGACCTGTCGACACAAGTGAAGGGGAGGCCGCTTGGGATCCTCTTGAAAATCACTGACCCGAGCATCGCGGCCGTTCATTGCCTGACGACAGCGGGCCGAGATGACCACCACCCCGCGTGCGTGGCTCCAGCGCGCGCTCCTCAGGCGGCGCGGTAGGAGTAGACCTTGGCGAGCCATTCCTGGCGGAGGCCGGTCAGCTCGGCGCGGAAGGTCTCCATCGAGGCGCCGTACGGGACACAGGCTCCGCCGGAGTGGCCGGGGACGAGCTGGCGGCCGTGGACGAGCCGTCCGCCGAGTGCCGTGTGAGCCCTGATGGACTCGATGCGGCGGTACTCGTGGAACCAGGTGCCGTGGAGGGCCTCGTCCAGCATCCCGGCTTCTCCTTCTTCCAGGTCGAAGACGACGCTCGTGACGGCCGGGAGAAACCAACAAGGGCCGATGTTGGAGATGTGCCCGTCAAGCTCGACCTTGTTCAGAGCCATGAAGGCGGCGACCTCGCGGAGCATCCGCAGATGGCCGGCGGTGACCTGGGGCAGGCCGAGGGCGGGCAGGTGCTCGTCACGGAAGAGGTAGTCGTAGACGTCCCAGGCGGTGGACAGCACCAGCCCGGCGTCGGACGTCGAGAAGCCGTACTCCTTCACAACATCCAACGCGAGCTGCTCGACCACCGTCTGCGAGGTCTCCTCGGCGGTCAGGAGTTCGTCGGTGACGATCCGCCAGTCACACAGCAACCAGGTGGAGGTCTCGAACCGGAAGAAGTACCTCTCCGACTCGACCTCGATGACGGTGCCGTTCACGCTGATGCCCGGGATGCGGTTCCAGCGCGGGTCGAACGCGACCGGCAGTTGCACGCCGAACCCGCTGCGCGGCTTGCTGATGGGCGTCATCAATCTGCGCTCCTTCAATGGAGAGTGAATGGAGGGGAGCTATCGGGCCTGGCCCAGCAGCAGGTCCAGCCACAGCCGCCGGGCTTTCGCGGCGATGAGCCAGGGGCTCTCGTGGACGACCGGACCATCAGGCCCACGGACGGTGCGGCGAATGAACGTCAGCCCGCCGGCCCGGCACAGCTCGTAGATCGTCGCCTTGCACTCGCAGGTGTGCTCGTGGACGCGGACACGAGTGCAGCGCGGGGTCGGCGCGAACCAGTGGATCTCGTCACGTTCCCTCTGCGAGGGAGCGACATGGACACCGTGGAATGGCGGCGGAAGATCCGTCTCGCCCGGGGCGACGCGTACGCCGTCACGGACACGTGCCGGCTCCGGTGTCTCCGTCTCGTGAAGAATCATGGCGACTCACCGGCGGCACAACCGCCTACCCGCGCCGGGCAGGGCATCTCGCCCGTCCCCCGGCCCACCTCGGCGAGGACGTTCTCGACAAGGTCTGCGGCATCGAACACGGCCGTGACCGATGCGATCCGTTTGGGCCAGGGAAACCAGTAGCTCAGCTCCCCGGCCTGGTCCGGAGCGACCAGCACGTTCTCCGTGAGGACGGGGGCCTCGGGATTGATGACGAGAAGGTGCGGCGGACGCCCCTCAGGAGTGCGCACCCGTACGGCGAACCGCCGGGCCTCCAGCTCCGACGCGAGGGTCTTCAGGGCTCGATCTATGACTCTCGGATCGGGAAGATCTCGGTTCATGCGGTGACCGTAGGTCCACCCGCGGAGCGCGAACCCAAGCAGCGGTTGGGGGTGCCGGCTACGCGATCACGCGGGCTCGCACGGCCAGATCCAGCAACGTGGGGGAAGGACGACGACTCGCCTCGATCATCTCAATGATCGTCTGCTTGGCCGGCGGGCTGAACATGAGCGTTTCCGCCGAATGCGTCTCGGACAGCCGAAGCGATGCCAGGGCTTCCATCGCAGTCCCTGTGCCGCAACTGGCCGCGAGCCAGGTCAAGCAGGTGCTGCGCCCGCCGGTTGGAGGACGGAATCGTGGAGACCTCTATGGCCTTGGCCCGGTCGACCGCCGCCCCCGAACGCCTTGTCTCCACCTCGATGGCGACGGCGTAGATGCCCACGTTGGCCTGGCCGAACATCGTCAACGGGTTGTGATGAGCCGACCCCAGCGCGATCGCCGCATCCCTCGCCCGATCCCAATGCCGCCACGCATCCGCGGGTCGCCGGCTCTTCGCATGGGCGATCGCTGTGAACAGGCGCAGGGAGCCCCATACCGACAAGGCGCCTGTCAATCCCCTGAAAACGTGGAGACGGTCCTATGCCACACCGGCCCTCAGCAGGGCCGTTGACGTTTGCCTCTTCTCGATCATCTGACGC
>NZ_JBFALK010000048.1:0-8987 GCF_040656155.1 Microtetraspora glauca | reverse complement strand
ATCGACCATATCGAGCCGTGGTATCCCAGTGGCCGTACTGATCTGGGTAACCTCGCGCCGTTGTGCGCGCCTGACAACAAGTGGAAGTCTCGTCATCCGGACAAGGTTGAGGTCATCGACCAGCCGGACGGCACGGTGACGATGCGTTTCCATCGTTATCCCAAGCACCGCCCCCGCGCCTGGGCCCGCAGACAGTGACCGTCATCCCGCATGTGGTCGAGGTCATGGGCTGGCGGACCTGGCTGGTGATCTCGCCGGGCTCCAGAGCCGAAGACTCAAGCCCACCGCCAGGGCCCGGGTCGCTACCGAGAGGCGACGGCCGGGCGCCACCCACGGCCACGGCCAGGGGCACGGCCACGGCAGGGCCAGGGGAAGGGGGAGGGGGAGGGCCGCTACCCGCAGCAGCTGGCCACATTGGTCCAGCGGCTCGGCTGGCCGGCGGGCACGGCAACCTTGCGCGCGACGCGGGGCAAGGCCTGGTGAGGATCCTGCTCGATGTCGGGGTCCCACTGAGTCGGGTCTCACTGAGCCGCCGCGCGTGCCTCGGCCCCCGATGGGCCGAGGGACACGGAAGACACGGCGACCGGGAGCATGCGTTCGGATGGGCCACGGGTCACGGGAGACACAGCGGTCGGGAGCATGCGTTCGGATGGGCCCCGGTATGAACGTTGACGGCTGCCGGGAGATCCTCGGCCTGGAGGTCACCTCCGTGGGGGATACGGCGGGAGAGAGGGGCGCGGAGGCGGGGGTTTGTGGAGGCCGGCGTAAGACCGTGCCAGCAACCACCGCGCCCGCGACCGCGACAGCGGTATGCACCTGATCGCAACTATCACGGCCGGCCGGAGCAAGCCCCCGTCGTAGCGCCTACGGACACCGGCCCCGGCCCCGGCCCGACCCGACCCGGCCCCGACCCGACCCGGCCCCGACCCGACCCGGCCCCGACCCGACCCGGCCCCGACCCGACCCGGCCCCGACCCGGCCCCGACCCGACCCGGCCCCGACCCGACCCCGACTCTGTGGTTCGCCCAGATGGCCAATCCGATGGTTCACATCGTCGACGTGAAAATCACGCGCTTTAAGAATCGGCGATCTGACACGATTTCCGGCATGGCCTTGAGGACTGTTGCCGAACCACCGGCGAGCGTGCTGGCAGCTTTCCAGTTGGCCGGAGTAATCCGGCCGCTTCCCGGCGGGCAAGGGCAGAGCTTCCGCGTCGGTGATGCGGTCGTGAAGCCTGCGGACAACCGGGAGGAGGCCGAGTGGTCGGCGCGCTTGTTTGCGGGCTTGCAGGCGGCGGAGTTCCGAGTCCCTCGTCCTTGTCGCTCCCGCGATGGTGCTTACGTGGTTGATGGGTGGACGGCTTCGGAATTCCTGGCCGGTCAGGCGGGCCCCGCGGGCAGATGGGCGTCGCTGCTGGCCGTCAGCAAGGCGTTTCACAGGGAGTTGCGGGATGTGCCGCGGCCCGACTTTCTCGATCGCCGCGACCATCCATGGGCAATCGCTGATCGCATCGCCTGGAGCGAGATGTCCCAATCGCTGCCGACTAACGCCGAGGCGCAGCTGTCCGGGTTGCTTGGGCTCAGAAGGCCCGTCGAGACTCCCGAACAGCTCATCCACGGTGACCTGACGGGCAATGTGCTGTTCCATCCGAACCAGAGCCCGACCGTGATCGACTTCTCGCCATACTGGCGGCCGGCTGACTACGCCGATGCCATCGTCGTCGCCGACGGGCTCCTGTACCACGGTGCCGGGTCAGAGCTCGTCGATACCTTTCTCACTGGCTACCAACGGCTTCAGATGCTCGTGCGGGCTCTCATCTTTCGACTGGTCACGCTGATCGTCTGGAAAGGGCCGGACCAGGAAGTCCCCGAGGATGAGCTGACACGTTTCGCGCGCGTCACCCACCTCGTGAAGATGTTCGAGCGGCGCATCCTCACGGAGAACGCGTCGGCAATACAGGAGACCGGCCGTCCCTGACAGCGTGGCGGCCGGTCCTGCCCTTTCCGTGCGCTGAGTCCCAGCCGGAGACGGCGAGCCTCAGCGGAAGCTCTGCACCGCTTCCTCTTCGTTGTCGTAGGTCTCGAATACGGTCAGCAGCTTGGTGATCATCAGCAGATCTTGGATCTTGCGGGTCAGGTTGACGAGCTTCAACTGCCCGCCGTGGTTATTGGTGGTCGTGTAGGAGGAAATGAGCTCTCCGATGCCGGAGCTGTCGACATAGGAAATGCCGCCGAGGTTGAGAAGAATCTTGTTGTGCCCGTTGTCCAGCAGGTTGCGTACGCTCTCTCGGAGGTGAACACTGCCGTCTCCGATGGCGATTTTGCCGGCCGCGTCGATCACGGTGACGTCGCCGTTCCGACGCTCGGTCAAAGTCAACTGAGGCATTACGGGATCCTTTCTTCGGTGGGGTGGTTCAGTGGCGGACGTGTTTCGTCAGGCACAATTCGGTGCCCGGCGAATCGTCGTGGTGACGCGCGGACAGTTCGTCGACGAGTTCCCTTATCAGCAGCAGCCCGCGACCTGACCTGCTCAGATTCCCAGTGATCGGCGCGTCGGCGGCGCTGCTTGAATCGAACCCTTCGCCTTCGTCGCGGATGGTCACCGTCACGCGGTCTGGTCTGGCGGAAATCCGCAGGTGGATTCTCTTGTCCGGTGCGTACCGGTTGCCATGTATGACGGCGTTGGCGACGGCCTCGTGGACCGCCAGGCCGAGACGGTAGCAGTCGTCCTCATTGAGCCCGACCCGGCGGGCGAAATGAGTGGCGATTTCCCCGGCCTTGATTATGCTGTCCACGCTGGAATCGAGTTCCAGCTCTTCGATGGAATCCGGCGAACTCTCGGCATCAGGCACGGTCGGTATTTCCTTTCGCGACCCACCATCCATTCGTGTTCTTCTCAGAAAGAGGTGGGACCAAACGGGAGGAAAAGCATCCGGAACTTCAGATTTATGTCAAGGGTCGATGCCGCTTGGGGGGTGGGCCGGAGTGCGCCTATGGAAATGAGGGAATTCGATCACGACCGTCCGCCCGTCGCGCCCTGCCGAACGCCGCCGAACGCCGTGCTGAAGGCCGTGCTGAAGGCCGTGCTGACCGCGGTGCTGACCGCGGTGCTGGACGCGGTGCTGACCGCGGTGCTGGACGCCGTGCTGAAGGCCGTGCTGAAGGCCGTGCGACCGCCGTGCTGACCGCCGTGCTGACCGCGGTGCTGGACGCCGTGCTGAACGCCGCGCGAACGCCGTGCTGAAGGCCGTGCTGACCGCGGTGCTGACCGCTGTGCTGGACGGTGTGCTGAAGGCCGTGCGACCGCCGTGCTGACCGCGGTGCTGGACGCCGTGCCGAATGCCGTGCTGAACGGCGTGCCGATCCGGGCTCGACCCGGAAGTCGTCCCAGGGGGCGCCCTGGAGCCCCGCCCTGGTGATCAACTGCATCCCGCTCGTGGACTGTCTCGTGGGCTGTTTCGTATGTCGCCCCAGAATGAGTTCGGCTTCCGGGGGGCCAGGCCAGGTGGCCGATGCGAAGGTCTGGCCCGAGAGCTCGGAGGCTGCCCGAACCCAGTCGGTTGGCTCCGGGGCCGGCCCTGGCTCCGTTTCCGGCGCTGGCCCGGCTTCGTTCGAAGGGTTCAATCCGGGGGCCGGTTCGGAGAAGGTCTGGGTGTCGATGCGGTTCCGTTGATGGCTTGGTTGAGCCTTGCCCCGGAATGGAGTCCGGCTTACCGAAGGTCAATGCCGGGAGTTGATCTGCGGCTCGCGGTCTGCGACTCGCGACCTTGGGGCCACGATCCGCGGGTCGCCGATCCGACCGCGAGAGCTTTACGCATAGCGGAACGCTGTTTCATTATGGTCGGCGATGTGTTTCCTGAGTGAACGGTGTTGCGCATGCCGATCGGCGTCTATGTCCTTGCTCTGGCCGTGTTCGTGGTGGGGACGGACAAGGACCTGATCGTCGGGGTCCTGCCGTCCATCGCGAGCGACATGCACGTGTCCGTGGCCACAGCGGGCCAGCTCGCCACGGTGTTCGCTGTCGCGTACGCCTTCGGCGCGCCGGTCCTGGCGGTCGTCACCTCGAACGTCGACCGGCGACGGCTGCTCAGCTGGGCGCTTGCGGGCTTCGCCGTTGCCAATCTCGTGTCCGCGACAGCGCCGTCGTATCCGCTGCTGCTGGGCTCGCGCGTCCTGGCGGCGCTGACCGCCGCGCTCTACACTCCGGCCGCCATGGCCGCCGCGGCCCGGATCGCGCCGCCCGAGAGGACCGGGAGGGCACTGGCCGTGGTCACCATGGGATTCTCCGCCGCCGCGATTCTGGGCGTTCCCCTCGGCACCCTGATTGCCGCGGCGGTCGGATGGCGGGCCGCCTTCGTGATGATCTCCGTACTCGCGCTGGTGGCGACGCTCGGTCTGTTCCGGGGACTGGGCGTGATCTCCCGGCCCGGCGTGATCGGCCTGAACGAGCGGGTCGGCGTGCTGCGTAACCCGCGCGTGCTGAGACTGCTGGCGGTCAGCGCGGCCACGCAGTGCGCCGGATTCACCGTCCTGCTCTATCTGGGGCCGTTGCTGGCTGAGACAGCGGGGATCACTGTCGTGCAGCTGGCGGCCTTGTTGATCGTCTTCGGCGTCGCGGGACTGGCCGGCAACGCGTTCGCGGGACGGTTCACCGACAGGTTCGGCCCAGAGCGAGTGCTGTCGGTGGCGCTGATCTGGGTCACCGTGGCGCTCGTCGCCTTCACGGCGATCGCCCGGAGCCTGCCGGGCACCTATGTGGCGGTATGCGTGTGGGCTCTCGCCGCCTGGATGGTCCCGGTGCCGCAGCAGGCCCGCATCCTGCGGCTGGAGCCGAGGGCCTCGGCCGTGGCGATCTCACTCAACTCCTCTGCCATGCACATCGGGTCGGCGGTCGCGGGCGGGTTCGGGGGAGTGATCGTGGAGAAGGGACACGTCACCGCGTTGCCGATCGCCGCCGCCGCGGCTTCGCTCCTCGCCCTGGCCGTCCTCGTGGCCGACGCCAGGCTCAGGCGCCGGGCCGCGTCGATCGCCGCCGCGGGAACAGTTCGGTGAGGTGTGGGTGTGTCGGCAGTGCGCCGCGCCTGCCGCGCCTGCTGGTCTGCCGCGCCTGCTGGTCTGCCGGTCTCCGGCGCTCGCCGCGCTCGGAGTGTCGCCGCCGCCGACACGGTTCAGTGAGGGGGTGGGTGTGCCGGTGGTGCCACCGTGCTGAGTGTCGTTGCCGTTGCCGTTGCCGTTGCCGCGGCCACGGTGCACTGGCGGGCGTGCTACCGGTAGACCACGGGGGAGTGTCATCACCGGCCCGGCCCGGCCACAGGCGCGGGATGGCGGTGGCCGCCAACGGCCAGGCCCTCCTACCGGCCTCCAGGAACTGCGCCTCCACTTGCTGACCGAGGTCTCCGAGGTCTCTTTTCGCCGGGCGGCCTCGGCGATCGTCACCTCGCGATCGGCCATGCGGCCGGTCGGCGGTCCGCGGTCGGCCATACGGCCGGTCGGCGGTCGGCCATACGGCCGGTGGGCGGTCGCGGGACGGTATCCCCGAGTGCGAGAGCCCGGCGTCGTGCGCGGCGGATCGCCCGTCGACCGTGGGCGTAGGAATGCTGTCAATAATCATCCGGGCGGCGTAGGAAAGCCGTCAAGAAGGAGCGAAATCTCCCAAAACCCGCGATTTGCTTACCTCGGGCCGTCCATCTGGGCGGCCCGAGGCACGTTATCCGGCATCTGAGGAGTTGGGGATGGCTGACGTCATCTTCGTCGCCCTGACGATCGCGATCTTCGCGGTTCTCGGGCTCGTCGTGAAGGCGGTGGAGCGGCTGTGAGCGTGGTCAACGCGACCGGCCTGGTCGTGACCATCGGTCTCGTGATCTTCATGGTCGCGGCCCTGCTGTTCCCGGAGCGGTTCTGATGTCGCCGACCGCAGCGGGAATCGTCTTCATCGCGTCCATGGTCGTCGCCCTCGCGGTCGTGCACCGGCCGCTCGGCGACTACATGTACCGCGTCTACACCAGCACCCGGCACTACGCCTTCGAGCGGGTGATCTATCGCCTGATCGGCGTCCAGCCCGACACGGAGCAGCGTTGGACCGTCTACGCCCGCAGCGTGCTGGCGTTCTCCGCCGTCTCGATCCTGTTCCTGTACGCCTTCCAGCGCCTGCAGGACAAGCTGTTCCTCTCCCTGGGCTTCGCCCCGGTGCCCGACCACATCGCGTGGAACACCGCGGTCAGCTTCGTGACCAACACCAACTGGCAGGCGTACTCGGGTGAGTCCACGATGGGTCACCTGGTGCAGATGGCCGGCCTCGCCGTACAGAACTTCGTGTCGGCCGCGGTCGGCATGGCGGTCGCGATCGCGCTGGTCCGCGGTTTCGCCCGTAAGAAGACCGATGAGCTGGGCAACTTCTGGGTGGACCTGGTCCGCGGCTCGATCCGCGTCCTGTTGCCCCTGGCCTTCGTCGGCGCCCTGGTCCTGGTCGCGGGCGGCCTGATCCAGAACTTCGCCGATCCGCACACGATCACGACGCTGGCCGGTGGGGAACAGGCGATCACCGGTGGTCCGGTGGCCAGCCAGGAGATCATCAAGGAGATGGGCAACAACGGCGGCGGTTTCTACAACGCCAACTCGGCCCACCCCTTCGAGAACGCCACCAGCTGGACCAACTGGGTCGAGATCTTCGCGATCCTCATGCTGCCGTTCGCGCTGCCACGCACCTTCGGCCGCATCGTCGGTGACAAGCGACAGGGGTACGCCATCGTCGCGGTCATGGGCGTGCTGGCCATCACCAGCGTCGGCGTGCTGACCGGACTGGAGATCGCGCACAACGGCACGGTCCCGCAGGCGGTCGGGGCCGCGATGGAGGGTAAGGAGGTCAGGTTCGGGGTGGCGAACTCCGGCACCTTCGGCGCCGCCACCACGCTCACCTCGACCGGCGCGGTGAACTCCTTCCACGACTCCTACACCGCGCTCGGCGGCATGATCACCATGTTCAACATGATGCTGGGCGAGGTCGCGCCCGGCGGCGTGGGCGCGGGCCTGTACGGCATGCTCGTCCTCGCGGTGATCACCGTCTTCGTCGCCGGTCTGATGGTCGGGCGCACCCCCGAATACCTCGGCAAGAAGATCGGCGCACGCGAGATCAAGCTCGCGTCGATGTACTTCCTGGTCACCCCCGTACTCGTGCTGGTCGGCACCGCGCTGGCGATGGGGTCGGCGGAACAGCGCGCGAGCATGCTGAACGGCGGCGCGCACGGCCTGTCGGAGGTGCTCTACGCCTTCACCAGCGCCTCCAACAACAACGGTTCGGCGTTCGGCGGTCTCACCGTCAACACTCCCTGGTACGACGTCGCGCTCGGCCTGTGCATGGCACTGGGTCGGTTCCTGCCGATCGTGTTCGTGCTGGGTCTGGCCGGATCGCTGGCCAGGCAGTCGCCCACTCCGGCCTCGGCGGGCACGCTGCCCACCCACCGCCCCCAGTTCGTCGGCATGGTGGTCGGCGTCACGATCATCCTGGTCGGCCTCACCTTCCTCCCCGCTCTGGCGCTCGGGCCGCTCGCAGAAGGAATTCACTGACATGTCAACACCCGCGCTCGAAGCGCCGGGTCGTGCCCCCGCCCCAAGGAAGGGCCGGGTCGGCGGCGGCCTGCTGGACCCCAAGCAGATGCTCCGGTCGCTGCCGGACGCGCTGCGCAAGCTCAACCCCGCCACGCTGTGGCGCAACCCGGTCATGCTCGTCGTCGAGATCGGCGCCGCACTCACCACCGTGCTGGCCGTCGTCACCCCGTCGGTCTTCGCCTGGGCGATCGTGGTGTGGCTGTGGCTGACCGTGGTCTTCGCCAACCTGGCCGAGGCTGTGGCGGAGGGCCGGGGCAAGGCCCAGGCCGCGACGCTGCGCGCGGCCAAGCGCGACACCGTCGCCCGCCGCCTCATGGACCGGAACGACCCCGGCCGGTGGGACACGGTCGGAGCTCCCGAACTGCGGCAGGGGGACTTCGTGATCGTCGAGGCCGGGGAGATCATCCCCGGGGACGGTGACGTGGTCGAGGGCATCGCCTCCGTCGACGAGTCGGCGATCACCGGTGAGTCGGCGCCGGTGATCCGCGAGTCCGGCGGGGACAGGTCGGCGGTGACCGGCGGTACGAAGGTGCTGTCCGACCAGATCATCGTCCAGATCACCCAGAAGCCGGGGGAGAGCTTCATCGACCGGATGATCTCGCTGGTCGAGGGCGCCAACCGGCAGAAGACGCCCAACGAGATCGCGCTGAACATCCTGCTGGCCGCGCTCACGATCATCTTCCTTGTCGCCACCGCGACCATGCAGCCCCTCGCGATCTACTCTAAGGGCGTCAACCCCGGCGTGCCGGACTCGCTCGCCCTGACCGGCGACGGGGTCACCGGCGTGGTGCTGATCTCGTTGGTGGTGTGCCTGATCCCGACCACGATCGGCGCGCTGTTGTCCGCGATCGGCATCGCGGGCATGGATCGGCTGGTGCAGCGCAACGTGCTCGCGATGAGCGGCCGGGCGGTGGAGGCGGCGGGCGATGTCAGCACGCTGCTGCTGGACAAGACCGGCACCATCACCCTGGGCAACCGGCAGGCGTCCGAGTTCGTCCCCGCGAGCGGTGTCGGCGCCGACGAGCTGGCCACGGCGGCCCAGTTGGCCAGCCTCGCCGACGAGACCCCCGAGGGCCGCTCGATCGTGGTCCACGCCAAGGAGGCCCACGGCCTGCGCGAGCGCCGGCCGGGCGAGTTGACCCACGCGGTGTGGGTGCCGTTCACCGCCCAGACCCGCATGTCGGGCGTGGACGTCGACGGCCGCCAGGTGCGCAAGGGCGCGGCCACCGCGGTCATGAAATGGATCCGGGACGGTGGCGGGCACCCGACCGAAGAGGTCGGACACCTGGTCGACGGCATCTCCGCGTCCGGAGGCACCCCACTGGTGGTGGGTGAGATCGCCGACGGAAGGGCCCGGGTCCTGGGCGTGATCCACCTCAAGGA
>NZ_JBFALK010000047.1:0-11237 GCF_040656155.1 Microtetraspora glauca | reverse complement strand
AACTGGTCCTGAAGCCGCACCACGCCCGCTCAGGCCCGTCGACATGCCATCTTCCTAGGAAAGGACCATGGTCAAAGTCCGCTTGTCGGCCGCGCTCGTCGCGAGCCTCCTTGCCCTGCTTGTTCTCCGACCCGTGCCCGCCTCGGCCGAGCCGATTCAAGGGCGGATGCCCTGGTCGATCCTGCTGTGCAAGTTCACCGACCGGCAGCAGGAACTCAAGCCCGCGCAGTACTTCAAGGACCTGTTCACCACCGAAGGGCTCGGCAAGGGCGGGCTCGCCGACTTCTTCGCCGAGCAGTCGCGCGGACGGATGACCCTGGAAGGGTCGGAGGTCCACGGCTGGTACACGATCCCGCAGACCTTCGACGAGTGGTCCCGCAGTACGGCAGAGCGGCCGGGATGCCTGAAGGAAGCCGAACGTCAGGGCTTTCGCCTGCCGCCCGGCCATCGCCTCGGCTTCATCCTGAACAACGACCACGGCGGATTCCGCCCGGGGGTCTCGAACGGGGCCGAGGACCAGAACTACTTCGAGTTGGACTCCACGACCTGGACCGTCCAGCAGGCGTCCTTCGTCATGCTCCGCATCCTCGAGATGCAGGAATCGCGGCGTATGTTCGCGCCGGACATGTGGTCGTACACCAGGATGAGCCACCCCTGGGACACGATGAGCGGTCACAACACCTACGCCGCCCCCTCCGAGCTCTTCGGCAAGAACGCGATCGGCCTGGCCGCGCCGCACCTGGACGAGCTCGGCTGGCTGCCCGGCTGGCGCGTCGTCACCGTCGGCAAGGACGGTGAGACCGCCCGCACGATTCAGCTCGCCCCGCTGGAGCGGCCCGACCTGCCCGGCGCGCTCATGATCCGTGTCCCTCACCTGGTAGACGACCCCAGCCGCTTCCTCACCGTGGAGTTCCGCAAGAAGACCGGACGCAGCAGCGCCATCCCGCGCGACGCCGTCCTGATCAACGAGTACAGGATGTTCGCCGGCGTCCTGATGGACCGCGACACCGGCGAGCCGCTCACTCACGTGAAGACCGACGCCGTCGAGATCCGCGTCGACTCCGTCGGCGAGAACTCCGCCACCGTGACTGTCACCACCAAGCTGCCCGGCGCCTGCCGGTTCGGCTACGTCCCGCGCGACGCCGTCCCGGGCGACACCGCCTGCGTCACTCCCGCAGCCCGTGATCAGGCGGCCCTCGACAACGAGGAGCAGCCCAAGCGGATCGACGCCTCCGGCCGCTGCTACTGGCCCTATGTCTACCGCGAGATCCTCCCGGAGGACATCACCTGCGTTACGGCGACGGTCAAGGCGCAGACCATGCGAGACACCGAGGACACCCCCAACCGGCTCAACACCGCCAAGCACGCCTGGGGCCCGAACGCCTGCCAGGACGAATACGTCTGGCGCATGAGTGACGACTCCGACTACGTCTGCGTCCCGATGGCCACCCGCCTGCAGGTCCTCGACGACAACGCCGCGGCCGCCGGTCGCTGGAGCGACGGCCCCTACGGGCCCACGACCTGTGTCCAGGGCTACGTCTGGCGCGAGGCCTACGCCGGCGACCAGGTCTGCGTCACTCCCGACCGTCGCGACCAGGCTCAGGCCGACAACCGCACCGCCAAGGAACGCCTGCGCTGGCGGTACGGGTCGCAACTCTGACACCCGGCAGGAGAAGGGGCCTTCGGGATCGGCTCGTGGCTCGGCCCGCGTGACCCGAAGGCCCCCCGCACCGGTGGATGCCGCCCTGTAATGCGCGCTCGCGGTGAGCGCCGACGCTGAGCGGCTCGCCGCAGAGAGGCCACCGAGTGCCATCCGCCGGGGAACGACTCCGGCACCCGCCGCCGCACGACTGCCCAACGGCTGATGCCGGGGTCACCGCCGTCAGGCAGCGTCCCCCGCGGATGCAGGACGGCCTCCGCGCCGCCGTCGGCATAGAGGATCTGCCCGGTCATGAACGCGTTGCCGGGGTTGGCGGCCCATGTCGGCAGAGGGGCGACGCCCTCCACCGGTCCGGGGCAGCCGAGCAGTCGGGGCATCACCGCGGCGACGAAGTCTCGCGCGCTGTTGTCGCTGCAAGCGGTGTTTTCGCTGGTGGGGCGCCAGGGATTCGAACCCTGAACCTACGGATTAAAAGATCACTTGTTACTTGCCATTTGCTATCCGCGCATGCCGATTCGTGTCACCCTGTCCTGCGTTCTCGCCGGGTTCGTATCGGCTGGTGACGGTCCCTGTCATGTCGTATCGCGTACACACGAGCAATCACCGAGCCATCAACGGGGGCAGCCCCACGAGCAACCATTGGGGCACCCCAGCGAGCGATCAACGAGCGACCTCCGAGCAACTGAGCTCGCTTGAGCTGAAAGCCAGGATTGGGAACACGTCTACCCGATCACGCTGCTCGACATCTGCCGACGTGATCGGCTCTGCAGTGTCCTCGGGGAGTACCGGTACACAGCCTGGCCATACCGGATGATGAATCAGCGCTCGCAGTGCCATCCTGCACCGCGACAGACGAGTAACCGCCGAGCAACATGTGGTCCTTGATCGTCGTCGTCATTGATCGCCGAGTGTGCCATGGTCGAGAGGCAGACCCAGATCATGTCCTGTGTGATGAGTGTGAAGCGGCACAGGCGACGCGAGCGGGGCGGGGAATCGTGACAGCGGCGGCGTCACCGGGTGGGCGGCTGGGCTGTCCGCGCCCGCCGCCTGCGCAGCAGGAGGGTCCAGACGTCGACGGCGACCGCCACCAGGGCGATGCTCGCGAGGACGACGGCGACATTCGCCCCGTAGTTGAGCGGGAGCTGGGAGGGGTTGTCAGCACGCCGGCCGAGTCCGAGTACCACAGGGAGGGAGACGAGCGCGAGCATTCCGGCGATCACTAGGCCGACCCGGTACGGGCCGCGGAGACGGCTGGCCGGCACTCCCACCGCGAGAACCAACGGCACGAGCACCAGATCGTGTACGGCCGCGCCGCCGCCGAACCACAAAGCCACGCTCAGCGGGTCGGTCTGGCTGGCGTTCAGCGTCAGGCCGGTGGAGCCGAGCAGGATGAGGCCGCCACCGAGGACGTATCCCGGCGCCTTCATGGGATCACGATCCGATGGACCCACTTGGTCTGCTGGACACCCGGCCGGTTGGGCGCGATCAGCCGCACCGGATAGCCGTGGTCGATGTGCAAGGTCTGGCCGTCGACGCGCAACGCCAGCAAGGTGAGCGGGTCGTTCCAGTGCGGTGGCCGCAACTCGCTCGCGCGGTGGCCGCCACGCCGCTCGAGCGACTCGACGGTGAGGACCGCATGGGGAGCGGCTCCGGCCGATCGCGCCAGATCGGCCAGTCGGACACCCGTCCACCGAGCGGACACACTCCAGCCTTCGACGCAGGCGATCGGCAGCTCGACCGTGTGCTGCGGGAGTCGAGTCAGGTCGTCGTAGGACAACGAGAGCGTGCCGATCGCCAGCCGGTAATCCGCACCGGGTGCGGTGACCCCCGCGGCCTGCGCGGTCCGGTTCACGGGCAGCCCCTGTGGGCCGACGGCGGGGTCGCGCGGTGCCAACAGGGCCGCGCGGCGCAAGGGGGTGACCGCCTCGCCGGATGTGAGTAGCGCGGCCAGCCCGGAGGCGGTGGCCGCGGTGCGCAGGAACCCCCGGCGGCTGGTCTCCAGCGGCCGCGGTAGCGAGCGACGCACCCTGGCCCACTCGTTCGTGGCATGCACGATCAGGGCGCCGTAGACGATGAACGCGGTCCAGTAGTGCGTAACCGGGAAGGAGAACGCCCACAGGTAGGTGTAGGCGACATTCAGCAGGCCGGTGACGAGTTGGAAAAGCGACCCCGCGACCAGCACCAGCACCAGGCCGCGCTTGGCCGCGTGTCCCGCGGAGCGCAGCGGGGGCCACTGCCACAGTCTCGGATAGACCGTCCAGAGCTTGGCGAGCAGGAGCGGTATCGTCGCTATTCCACCGATCACGTGCACTCCTTGTGTGACCCGGTAGAGCCACACCGGCCGGGACGGCCAGTCCAGCCACGTGGGCGGATGCTGCAAGAAATGGCTGAGCAGGCCGGTGGCGAACGCGATCGTGAAGCTCAGTCCCAGAGCGAGGCCGAGCCGGGCGGCGACCCCTTCCGACCGCAGGACGCTGGTGAAGCCGATCCGCCGGATCGGCGGCGTTCGATCGAAGCCGGGTGCCTCGCTCAACGCAGACTTGCGAACCACCGTCCTGTCTCCTCCCAAAGTTCGATCGTGTCGAAGCCGGCATCCGTCCCGAGACGCGTGACGTCGGTCGCCGAAACGCGGGCCCACCCGAACCATTCGCCCAGCGCTCCGGTTCGGCGCAGTCGTATCCGGTCGACCCTGCTGGTCGTGCCGGGCCGCTCCACCTCGGCCAGTACCTCGCCGCCGGATCGGGCCAGCTCCCTGACGCGGCGCAGTAGGGCCAGAGGGTGGCCGCCGATGCCGACGGTGCCGTCGGCAAGGAGCACGGTGGCCCATCGGCCCGTGCCGGGGACCTGGCCGAAGACATCACATACCAGTGCAGACCCTCCGGCCCGACGGGCGAGGTGGACGGCGTACGGGGTGACGTCGATGCCCAGGGCGGGCACGCCGCGGCGGGCCAGCGCGGCCGTGAGCCGGCCGGGCCCCGATCCCACGTCGAGGGTGGGCCCGGCGCAGCGCGCCAGGAGGGCTTCGTCGCCGTCGATCGGTTCTATCCATCGGGTCGACTCAAGCGGCGTGCGGGTCCCGTCGACGTACTCGATCTCGGTGGCCGCACCCGCCAGCGACTCGGCATAGAGTTTTCCCTTCACCGCACGGCGCTCGTCTCGGCCAGGCCGGGCATGGCGGCGAGCGACGCGGCGAGTCTGGAGTGCGGCGAACCGGCCGCCACGCGCGCGGCGTCGGCCGCGGTGTCGACGTCGAGCAGTTCTGGCAGGACGGCCACGCGAAGCCCGGAGTTCCGCAGACGCCACAAGAGCACGTCTCCTGTGTCAGGGCGCGACATGGGCACGCCGGCCACCACTGACATGTCCGGGCGTACCAGGCCGAGCAACCAGAAGCCGCCGTCGGCGGCCGGGCCATAGACCGCGTCGTGATCGGCCAGGGCGTCGGCGGCGGAGCACAGCAGCGCCGAGGTGACCTGCGGGGTGTCCATGCCGATGAGCACGGTCGGCACCGGATGGAGCCGGTGAGCGTCGGTGATCGCGTATGCGATCCGCTCGTCGAGCCCGGCGCCGCGCTGAGGGATGACTTCGACCCCCGCGGGCAGCCAGGAGCCGGGCAGTCCCTCCAGAGCGAGCACCCTGTACCGCACAGGGGCCTCCGTCACGGCGAGGAGCGTGTCCTCCAGCGCGGCCGCGGCCAGCCGTGCGGCCTGGCCGGGCGTGAACGGCGGAGTGAGCCGGGTCTTCACTCGGCCAGCCACTGGTTCCTTGGCGATGACGACGATCTGCGCATCGATCATCACCAACCGCCTCGCCCGGCTCGGCCGACACAGTCCTGACCACTCGGATCCGTGATTCTCATGGCCCCGACCTTATGATCGCGAGCGCCCGGCAAACCTTACGAAGCTCTGACGTCACTCGAGGGAAGGCCCAGCTCAGGAGCACCGCGGGAGAGCGTTCCGCGAGCCACGCCGTCCACCCGGGCGACCCAGAGCTGGGGAGGGGCGCTCAGCCGAGCGGCGCTTCGGCGAACTCGCGCATGCCCTCGGCGAAGCCGATCCGGGCGCGGAAGCCGAGCTCCGCCCGGGCCCGGGCGGGCGAGGCGACGATGTGGCGGACGTCGCCGAGGCGGTACTCGCCCGTGACGACCGGCTCCGGGCCACCCCGCGCCGCCGCCAGCGCGACGGCCATCTCCCTCACCGTGCGCGGCTCGCCGCTGGCGATGTTGTACGCCTCCAGCGTCCCCTCCTCGCCGCCCGCCAGCGCCGCCAGGTTGGCCCGGGCGACGTCGCGGACGTGTACGAAGTCGCGCCGTTGGCCTCCGTCCTCGAAGACGCGCGGGGCACGCTCCGCCTCCAGGGCCGAACGGAAGATCGCCGCCACCCCTGAGTACGGCGTGTCCCTGGGCATCCGAGGGCCGTAGACGTTGTGGTAGCGCAGCGCGACAGCCACGCAGCCGGTCTCCCGCGCCCAGTTGGCCGCCAGATGTTCCTGAGCCAGTTTCGTGGTGGCGTAGGCGTTGCGGGGGTCGGTGGGCGCGTCCTCGCCGATGACCACCGGAACCAGGGGTGCCCCGCACCGCGGGCAGCGCGGCTCGAACACCCCACGGGACAGGTCATCGGTCGCGCGCGGCCCCGGGCGGACGCGTCCGTGCTCCGAGCACTCGTAAGCGCCCTCGCCATAGACCACCATCGAGGAGGCCAGCACCAGGCGACCGACGCCGCGTCGTGCCATCGCGGCCAGCAGCACGGCCGTGCCGTACACGTTGGTCGAGGCGTAGCCCGGCAGGTCGGCCACGTCGACCCCCTGCCCGACCTTGGCCGCCTGATGGACCACCACGTCCGAACCCGCCACCGAGCTGTCGACGGCGGCCTCGTCGCGCACGTCGGTGCCCGCCCGCACGTCGAGACCCACCACCTCGTGGCCGGCGGCCTGCAGTTCCTCGGCGACATGGCTTCCGATGAATCCGGCCGAGCCGGTCAGCAGCACCTTCACGCGGCGACAGTAAGCCACCACGGTCCCGCTACGACGCACCCGGCCGCGGCCGTTCGCAGGTCGTAAGATTCAGGACGGCACGCCGGCCGGGACGTCGGTGGTCAGCGACCCGTGGCCACTCCTTCTTCCAGGACCCGTCTCTCACACCGACGTCACCTATCTGATCGCGGCGACCTCCGCCATCACGCGGCGCATGTCGCGAACGGTGCGAACGGTGCCCCGGACGGTGCCGGTCACCTTCGACCGGCCCACGCGCGGCAGGTAGTCCACCTCGACCTCGCGCACTCGCCAGCCCGAGGCCGACGCCCGCAGGACCATCTCCAGCGGGTAGCCGAAACGGCGGTCGGCCAGCTGCAACGCCAAGAGGTCTGTTCGCCGGCACGCCCGCATGGGCCCGAGGTCACGCAGCGGGACGCCGGCCTGGCGGCGCAGGCTCGCGGCCAGCACGGTGTTGCCGATCCGGGCGTGCACCGGCCACGCCGAGCGGGAGCGCGGCAGCCGGCGGCCCAGGATCAGGTCCGCCTCGCCGTTCAGCACGGGCAGGACGACCCGCGGGAGCTGCCGCGGGTCCAGCGACGCGTCGGCGTCCATGAAGCACACCACCTCGGCCGTCGCCGCCATGAGCCCCGCGTGACAGGCCGCGCCGAACCCGTGTCGCGCCTCGTGCACGACGCGCGCGCCCAAGCCGGCGGCGATCTCGGCGGAGCGGTCGGTCGATCCGTTGTCTACGACGATCGGGCGGAAGCCTTCCGGCATCCGCCCGAGCACCCAGGGCAGAGCGGCCTCCTCGTCGAGGCACGGCAGTACCACGTCGATGTCCATGTCGCGAACGTAGACCCGCGAAGGGCCGGACATCCTTACAGGACGATGACATCCCACCCGGCAGCCACGCTGCTCGGGCCGGTTCCCCGGTCGGGGTCGGGAAGCTGGCCCCTTCCATCCGCCGCCTCGATCGGTATTCGTCATGGCCTCGGTCTCCGGCGCGCGGGATTCGCGTAGATCTTACGAAGTGCTGAAGAGGAATCCTGGAAAAGATCAGGACACTTACCGTGAGAGGCGTGGCCAACAGATTTCGGATGTCCGAGGCCAGCATGGGCGATCCCCCGTGCGAGGCGACGCGGAATTCGACCGGACACCACCTGACCCGGTGGCTGGCCGCATGGGCGCTGCTCGTCGCCGCGTCGTTCGCATTCGGGGGAATCCTGCGCGGACTCGGCGTGCTCCCGATCGATCACCTGCCGCCGCTTCACGCTCACTTCCGGGTGCTGACGATCACCCTGCTGCCCGCCGCCGCGTTCGGTGTCGCTGCCGTACGGGTCCTGCCGGGCGTCGTGGCCCGGCTGAACTTCGGAGCGGCTCTCGCCGCCGCATACGCCTGCGCGCTGGCCTGGACGGTGCTGCTGGCCGTTTCAGGCGACGGACTGGCCGCGCCGTTCACTCACAAGGAGGAGTACCTGGCCGTGCTGCCTGTGGTGGGCGACGACCCGTCGCGGTGGCTGGCCGCCTTCACCCGGGACCTGCCGGCGTACCCGACGCACGTGCGCGGCCACCCGCCGCTGCCCGTCCTCGTGCTGTGGGCACTGAACGCCACCGGGCTGAGTGGCCCGCTGTGGGCCGCGCTGCTGGTCGTCGTCGTCGGGTGCTCGGCCGCCGTGGCCATTGCGCTGACGGTCCGGCGGCTATCCGGGGAGGACGCGGCCCGGCACGCCCTGCCGTACCTCGCCCTCGCTCCCGCCTCGGTCTGGATCGCCACCAGCATGGACGCCCTCTTCGCGGGAGTGGGGGCTTGGGGAGTCGCCCTGCTCGTCTGCGGACGCGACGGCTGGAGGCGACTGGCGTGCGGAATGGTCGCCGGGGTCCTCCTGGGCGCCCTGCCGTACCTCAGTTATGGGCTCGTCCCCTACCTGCTGATCCCCGCCGCGGTCGCGGTCGTCGTCCGGTTGCCTCGCCTCACCATCGTCGCCGTCCTCGCGGGCGCCGCCGCGGTCACTGCGGCGTTCGCCTCAGCCGGCTTCCTCTGGCCGGCCGGGGCACTCGCCACGCACGCCCAGTGGGCTGCCGACCCGGGGGCGGCCCGGCCGTACCTGTACTTCCTGGTCGCCGATCTGGCCGCCCTCGCACTGGTGTCCGGCCCCGCCACGACGGCGGGGTTGACTCAGGGCATACCGTACGGGGTGAGGATCACGGTCCTCGCGACCCTGGCGGCGGTGCTGGCGCTCGACGTCAGCGGGGTGACGCGGGGCGAGGTGGAGCGAATCTGGATCCCCTACACACTGTGGATCGGCCTCGCCGCGTCGTTCGCGGAAGGACCGGGCGGAGGACGCGCGGGAGCGCGGCGTCGGCGAGCAGCCGCGGGCCGTCAGGACCGCCCGCCATTCACGAGTGATCACCGCTGGTTGGCGTCGCAGATGGTCACCGGACTGCTGCTCCAGGGGCTGATCGCCTCCCCCTGGTGAGATCGGTGCCGCCCGCCGGGCGCGGAGGGGCGCCCAGTTAGAAGGCGTGGCAGACGGCTGGAGAGGCAGGGCGAGACGCATGTTCGGAAACCGCTCGCGGCCACAGGGAGAACACCGGCGGCAACCAGGGGATCCTCCCGATGTGAAGCACAGGCCGTGGAGTCACGCGGTGGGCGTGGTGGCCTACGGTGAGGGCATGGCCCCCCGGAGAGACCGATGACCGGCACCCCCGCATTTCGCGTCCTCATCGTCGAAGACGACCCCACCGTGGCCGAGGTCGTCGCCCGCTACCTCAAGCGCGACGGCCATGAGGTCGCGTGCGTCCGCGACGGCGCCGAGGCCCTGCGGCGGGCCCTGGCCGACCCACCCGACCTGCTCGTGCTCGACCTCATGCTGCCCAAGATGGACGGTCTCCAGGTCTGCCGTAAGCTGCGCGAGCGCTGGCCCGTCCCAGTGATCATGCTGACCGCCCTCGGCGAGGAGATCGACCGCGTAGTGGGGCTGGAGACCGGTGCCGACGACTATGTGACCAAGCCGTTCAGCCCTCGCGAGCTGGCCCTCAGGGTCCAGTCCGTGCTCCGGCGCGCCCGCGGGGCCCTCGCGCCCACGGGCACCGGCGTGCTGCGCGACGGCGACCTCGTGGTCGACGTCGGCGCCCACGAGGTACGGCTGGCCGGCGAGGAGATCACGCTGACGGCGCGGGAGTTCGACCTGCTCGTCTACCTGCTGCGCAACCCTCGACAGGCGTTCAGCCGGGCGGCGCTCCTCGGCCAGGTGTGGGGCTGGTCGTTCGGTGACTCCTCCACCGTGACCGTGCACGTGCGGCGGCTGCGGGAGAAGATCGAGCCCGATCCGACCGATCCCCGGCGCATCGTCACGGTGTGGGGCGTCGGCTATCGGTACGAGCCTCAGCGATGATCCTCCAGATCGTCGCGGTGACGGCGGGGCTCGGGGTCGCCATCGCGGCCCTCGGGCTCGTCCTGCTGCGCGTGCTGCGACGCCGGTCGATCGGCGTGATGCTCGCGGTCGTGGCGGCGGTCACCGTCGCGGCGACGCTGGCCGGTGTCGTCGCGATCACGCTCGCCATGGTGATCGACGGTCGGCCGAAGAACATCGTGCTCACGGTCGTCGTGATCGGCGGCCTCGTGGGTCTCGCGGTCGCGCTGATCAATGCGAGGAGGGTGGTGCTCGCCAGCAGGCGGCTCGTCGGCGCGCTGGAGGAGGTGCCGCCCTCGGGCCGCTTCACCCCGCCTGAAGGGCCGCTCCCCGCCGAGCTGGGGACGATCGCCGTCGCTCTGGAGCAGGCGTACGAGCGGCTGCGCCTGGGCCGCGAGCGTGAGCGGGCCCTGGAGAGCGCCCGCCGCGAGCTGGTCGCCTGGGTCAGCCACGACCTGCGCACCCCGCTGGCAGGGCTGCGGGCCATGGCGGAGTCCCTGGAAGACGGCGTGGTCGACGACCCGGAGACGGCCCGGCGCTACCATGCGCAGATGCGGCTCGAGGTCGACCGTCTCTCGGGGATGGTCGACGACCTCTTCGAGCTGTCCCGGATCCACGCCGGAAGCTTGAAGCTCTCCCGGGGGCGGATCGGACTCGGCGACCTCCTCGCGGACACGCTCGCCGGGGTCGAGCCGCTGGCCCGGGCCAAGCGCGTCCACCTGCGTGGCGAGGCCGACCAGGGCCTGCCCGTCGACGTGGACGCCGATGAGCTGGCCCGGGCCGTGCGGAACCTGGTGGTCAACGCGATCCGCCACACGCCGGCCGACGGGACCATTTCGGTCCGAGCGGTCGCGGACGGCGAGACGGCCACGGTGTCGGTGCTCGACTGCTGCGGTGGAATCCCCAAAGAGGACCTGCCCCGGGTCTTCGATGTGGCCTTCCGTGGCGAGGCCGCCCGCACTCCCGGCCATGGGAGTGGGGCCGGGCTGGGCCTCGCGATCGCCAGGGGCATCGTCGAGGCTCATCACGGCGAGATCGGCGTGGTCAACGAGGGGGCCGGTTGCCGCTTCGACATCCGCCTCCCCTTGGCCGGAGGCGCTTAGAACTCCTAACAGAATGATCAGCGGACGAGGCGTCGCCAGCAGATGATGGCGGTGGCAAGGGTCATGAATGCCTCGTGCATGTCGTCGCGGATC
>NZ_JBFALK010000046.1:0-14126 GCF_040656155.1 Microtetraspora glauca | reverse complement strand
CAGTCGTACCGGGCGACACGGCGACCCGTGGTGGTGACTTCACGCATTTCTCGACCCGCGTCGTCCCCCTGCGGTCGGGCCCGCACCCAGCCCGGATGCGGGAGCCGCTTGCAACGAACAGGGAGGAGGTTATGGTTGGCCCGGAGTCGCGGTAATCCCTCGTGCGGGTGATTCAAGGTCGATCACGTGGGCGACCCGGAACCTGTGAATTTGATCGAGGCAGCTGAGCCGGGCTAATTCTGTGCCGTCTTTCTCTGGCGTGTGCTCCTGTTCGGTCCGGGTGACGGGTTGGGGTTTGTTGATCCATGCCGGTCCGGGCAGGCCGGGTGGGGTCGGGCGCCCCGCGCTGGCGAAGCGTTCGGGATGGGCGGCCTGGACTGCGGCCAGAACCTGGATGCGTCGGTCGCGAACGGCGGCGGCGCGGCCGTAGCGGACGTCAACGGGGTGGTGGTAGCCGATCCCGGAGTGGTAGTGCTCGTGGTTGTAAGCCCTGGCAGGAGGAGCGGGCGTCCTGTATCGAGCCGAAGCGGCCGGGGAAGTCCGGGCAGTAATTCAAGGTCTTGAAGCTACGGGTGCCGATAAATCATCCAGCCAGGTCAATTGCCAGATCCTCCGTGAGGAGCTGGGAGTGCCCCAGGATCACCTGAACGACCCGCATGTCCGCAGTAGGCCGATCAAGTGGGAAAAGATCCTGAGCCACCACGGCGACTGTAGCCAGGCAAACCCGCGACAACCATGCCTTCGGCGGGGGCACTTCGGCTCCGGGGTGACCAAGGGCCTCGTGGCCGGCCGTAGAGGGCTGAGGTAGGGGCCTGATCACACCGCCCGCCATCGACCCGGGACAAACTGAGCAGACCAAGACCGCCGGGTCCAGATCGTTCGTCCAGTGGGGCACTCCACCTGGACCCGGCGGCCTTGGCCCGCTTCCCTTCGGGCGGGTCGACGGCACACGGGGAGATCAGGAAGGCGGAGGTGTGCGCGAGCGCGCGAGAAGTTCGCCCCCGGCTACTCGCGTAGCCCACAAACGCAGTTCGCCGATCGCGCCAGCCAAGCGATCATCGTCAGCTGCCCCAACGGGCGCCCATGGCTGGGTCCTCAACTCGCACTCGGCATCGAGATCACCCCACAGCCACTGAAACGAGTCTCTGATCTCAAGCTCACGAGGGTCCGAGGCTTCAAACAGTCCCCGGAGATCTTCAACCAGCTTTGGCAGCGATGTCTGGCCCGAGGCGTACAGGTCGAGGCGCTCGACCATGCGGCCGATCAGCGCGCGCTGGTAGTCCTCCATAGGCTCACATTCTTGATCGTCGTGCGATTAGCCAGGGTGACGAGGGGTCAACCACGGTCGGTCACCGCCGACCCGAAGCCCAGGTCAGCGATCCTACGAACCGTGATCCATGCAATTCCCAAGCTGACGGAGCGGGTTCGTTTCAAGTCAGGCTTCAGGCTTCAGAAAGCACTGGAAGGTTTCGCTCGTAGTTTTCAGCACGGCCGAATCATGCTGTGGCGCAGGCCATATCTGGAGGTAGTGATCATCTACCGAGCAGCGCTCTTCATCCATTCCTCGGACGTGATACCGCAAGCGATACGTACCGGGACCAGAAAGCAGCGGGGAAAGGCTGTGCGCCTTTTCATCGTCCCAATCCATGAGCCATCCCACGAGGAAAACCTCGCCCGACGGGGACTCAAAACTGATCTCCACGATGTCCTCATAGCCGTCAAGGTCAGAACCCGGATCCCGGTCGGCGACAG
The DNA here is from genome assembly GCF_040656155.1 of Microtetraspora glauca. Classification (NCBI taxonomy): domain Bacteria; kingdom Bacillati; phylum Actinomycetota; class Actinomycetes; order Streptosporangiales; family Streptosporangiaceae; genus Microtetraspora; species Microtetraspora glauca. Next base: position 12,374 of record NZ_JBFALK010000046.1, on the reverse strand, counting down.
TCACCGTGAAGGGAATCACCCCCCACTGCGTGGCGATGTCAAGAGTGGCAACGCCTCTCCCCTCCACTTTAATGAGCCCAACGGAGTGAGTCGGTGAGCCATCTGGCCTGTCGGCGGCCTCATAGTCCCCCCGATCCAGGAGATAGACCTGACCACAGTCCTCCACCTCCACATCCATCCGCTTCGTGTGCACGACAGAAGACTCGTCTCTGCTCATGGGCGGGAAGCGTAGAGTCCGTCACCGACAATTTCGGCCGGCCGGAGCGTAGCGGGATTGATCAAGGTCAGAAGGCCCGATGAGCCAGAGCCCGCCCAATTACATTTCCAGTTGCAGTTCAGGGGAACTCAGAGCCGTTCAGGGTGGACCGTACATGCCCGCTGAACTGCTTTGAACTCTCCAGAACGGCCCAAGATCGACTTTTGATCCGTAGGTTCAGGAATCCCTGGCGCCCAGCTGCCGCACCGGTTTTGTCGGCGGGGCGATCTAACGTCCCGGCCATGACTTCAGCGACGCAGGCGTACACGTACGCCGCGCCCTCCTCCCTTGTCGACGGTCGTCTCGGACTGGCGACCTCCGGCGGGCGGGCCCTGTCCGGCCCGGCCGTGGCCCCCCGGTTCTTCAGCGGCGTGGTGACCCAGGCGGCCCCCGCCGCGGCGGCCCTCCTCGGCGTCGCCGACGTGGCGCTGGCCCGCTACCACCAGCCGCAGGCGCGGCCCGGCTGGGTGCGCGACCCGGTGGTGACGTGCAACGGAGACCGGTTGCGGTTCGAGTCGTTCTCGGCCTGTGGCGGCGTGTACGCCCGGCTTGATCTGCTGAACGGCGCGCTCGACGGCGAGGTGTTCGACCGGGGCACCACCAACGTCGACGTGAACGCGCCGCTCCGGGAGGCGCTGGCGCGCATCGGCGCGCGTGACCCGTTGCACCTGGGGGTCGGGCTCGACGAGCTGGTCGTGACCACGATGGACGGCGCGGTGGTGGAGAAGAAAGTGCCGCTGCCCGAGCGCTGGTTACGCGGATTCGCCGAGGTGCAGGTCATCGCCTCGGGCATGGACCAGCGCGGTGAGCTGACCGGCATGGCGGCGGTGCGGTTCCTGCGCGGGCTGCCCAAGAAGGGCACGGTGTGGGTGGCGCAGGCGGGGCGTGAGCTGAAGGTCTCCGACCGTCAGGTTCCGGGCTCGGTCCAGCTCGCCGGCCCCAATCGGCTCGGCACCCTCCTGCCGCTGCTGCGCTTCGCGAAATCCCTCCGGGTGTACGGCCCGGCCGACGCCGCCTCCAGCGCCTGGGAGCTGGAGCTGCCGGGGATGCGCTACACACTCACCCTCTCGCCCGAGCGCTGGCGCGGCTTCTCCGGCGAGGGCGCGGTGCTCGACGACCTGGCCACTGACGAGGCCGAGAACGACGCCGACGTAGTGGGCATGCTGCTCAACTTCGAACCCGAGGTCGAGATCGGCCTGCTGGCCGACCGCGCGGGCATCCCCGCCGACCGGGTGCGGGCCGCGCTGACGCAGCTCGGCGTCGCCGGCCGGGTCGGCTACGACCTGTCGGAGGCCGCCCACTTCCACCGTGAGCTGCCCTATGACAAGGACAACGTGATCCTGCTCAACCCGCGGCTGGCCAAGGCGCGCAAGCTCGCCGACGCGGGCGCCGTGCACCTCGAAGGCGAGTTGGCCACCGTCCACACCTCGGGCGGCGCGCGCCGGGTCTCGCTGGCCGACGGCTCCTGCACCTGCGAGTGGTGGTGGGACCATCGCGGCTCCCGCGGGCCGTGCAAACACGTGCTGGCCGCCCGGATCGTCGCCCGCGCCGCCGTGGAGGTCTCCCGATGACTCTCTGGACGGAGATCTGCGACCTGGTCACTCGCAACCAGGTCACCCGCCTGACCGACCGGCTGGTCACGCTCACCGAGGAGGAGCGCGCCGAGCTGGGTGGGCGGTTGCCCGGCCTCGTCAAGGAGCTGCGCCGCGCCCGCACCGAGCAGGTGCGGGCCCAGCATCCCGACGACTTCGAGGAGATGGCCTCCTGGGAGGTCGGCGACCTGCTCGACAAACTGGCCGACGCGCTGCTGCTGACCGGTGTCGGCGTCATCACCGGCCCGGCGGCCGCCGTGACGTGGATGACCAGCCGCGACGTCAACCGCCGCTGGGCCGAGGACCCCAACGTCGCCCAGGTGTGCCGGGTGGCGGCCACCCGCCCCTGGGAGTGGCGTCGCGATGTCGCGGTCCGGCTGGCCCAGCGGCTGCGCCGGCCCTCCGACCGCATCGCGCCGCTGGCCGTGGCTCTGCTGCGCGAGTCCGGCGCCGTGCCGCCCGACCACGACCCGCTGGTGGCCGCCTGGCTGACCGCGCCGAGCGTGGCCGATGACCCGCTGACCCCCGTGCTGCTGCCTCGTGTCTTCGACGCCGACGGCGCGGGCCGCGCCCTCCGTGACGAGCGGCTGGAGCCCCGGCCGACACGCTGGCTGGCCGCCGCCGCCCGCGAGCTGCCCAGGGAGCGGGTGCTCGACGGTTGCGTGAGCCGTTTCCTACGCGGCGGCGAGGCGCAGGACCTGCGGTTCTTCGTCCGGCTGCACATGCTCCTCGACCCCACGCCCGCGGAGTCCGCGCCCCGCCTGCGTGACTACCTGCGGTTGTTGCCGTCGGCTCCGGGCACGGTCGCCGAGCTCGCCGCCGGGCAGGTGCGCGGGGCGATGCCGCTCGACCACGCCGACCTGGTCGAGGCGGTCGACGCGCTCACCTTCCGGGACGAGGCCAAGCTCGCCGCCACGGGCCTGCGCTGGCTCGACCAGGCGATCCGGGCCACGCCCGAGGCGGCCGCCGACTTCGTGACCGCGCTGACCACGGCGTACGCGCACAAGTCCTTCGACGTGCGCAACCGCGCGGCCGAGTTGACCCTGAAATACGCCGACCTGTTCGCCGACCACGCCGAGGCGATCCTCGACGGCGTCCGCCACCTCCCCGCCGACCTCGGCGCGAAGCTGGCCGAGCAGTTCGGCGGGGAGACCCCGGTCGAGGAACTGCTGGAGCAGAAGGAGTTCCCGCCGCTGCCCGAGCTGCCGGAGGCGCGGCGGTTCCCCGAGCCGTCGATCTCCCCCTCCTACCACGAGCGTTGGATCGGCCAGGAGCGCTGGCTGGCGGCCTTCGTCGCCGGGATCGCCGACGACCGGGCGAAACTGCGCCGCAAGCTCAAGCCCCACGTCGAGCAGGACCAGGGTTACTGGCGGTCCAGGGCGGTGCGCCTCGACCCCGACGACTGGCAGTCGGCGCTGTCCGCCGAGCTCGTCACTCCCGGGAGCGTGCCGGAGCTGCCGCCGATCGAACCGGAGAAGTTCTGGGACAACGCGAACCACTCCGTGGGAGTACGCGCCCTCACCCGTGGCGAGGAGCCCGACCCGGAGCCGAGGCCCCGGCGGATCATGGTGGGCGGCGCCTACCGGCCTGGGCGCTACCTCGACGACGACACCCCGCTGCGCGCCTTCTTCATCACCTGGACCAGCGACGACGGCCCGGACGGAGCGGTGGCCCACGAGGGCCATCGGCAGATCCCCTTCGCCAGGGGCCGGATCCACCTGTACGGCTCCCCCACCGACGTCGAGCAGCCGTGGCATTTCGGCGCCGACGACGAGCCGGGCGAGGAGGAGGACGAGGAGATCTACGACGACAGGCTGCCGGATCGCCTCCGTCCGGTGCGGACGAGGCCTGGCGTCCTGTACGACGACTCCGTGGAGGCCATGCCGTCCTTCATCCTTGACCGCGCCTACGAGCGCATGGCCGAGCTCGGCGTGGACCCCGCCCGGATCGCGGCGATGCGGGCGGAGCAGCAGGTGCCCCCGCCGGGCCCAAGCGAGCCGCTCGTGGAGGTGACCGTCGTCTTCGTCCCACCCCGGCTGCGTTCCTTCATGCCCAAGGAGTTGCCCGAGCACGACGAGTGGCGGCGGCGCAACCAGCTGCCCCACCCCAATCGCGTCTCCCCGCCCCACGATTTCCTGCTGCACCGCTACGCGGAACTCGCCGAGGCCCTCCGAAACGGCACCCTGCCGCCCGTGCTGCTGGCCACGCCGACCTGGATGAGCGGCCACCTCGACCCTGACGTGCTGGTCGACCGGCTGGAGACCTGCGCCGCCGCCGGGGTGGAGCCGCCCCCGGCTGACCTGGCGCAGGCGCTGCTGCGGTTGCCCCGGGGCAGCCACCAGGCCGCGGCCGACCGGGCCGCCAAGGTCGACTCGGAGGCGGCGCGCTCGGCCGCACGCTGGCTCGCCGGTGACGGCATGGCCGACCCCGAGTGTGGCCACGTGTGGCGCCACATGGTCGGCGCGTCCATGGTGGAGTTCGGCGACGGCGAACCGGAGCACTTCACCGAGGTCAGGCTGCAGCCGGTGGTGCGGGTGACGGCCCCGACCGGCCATCGGCTGATCGACGAGGTGCTGCTGCGTCAGCCGTTCGATTGGACGGTCGACGAGTTCGGCAGCACGCTCCGGGCGTGGCCCGCCATGCTGCCCTCGCACCGCGAGGTCGTGGCCGTCAACTTCCTGCCCTTCCTGCTACGCGGCCGCTGGGGCGCGTGGGTGACGCCCACGGAGATCACCGGCCTGGAGATCGCCCAGGGTCCGACGGGCGAGTCCATGGCGGTGATCCTCGCCTATTTCCTGGCCGACAGCGTGCCCGGCATGATCCCGCTGGTCCTGAGCATGGCCGCCAGGGGCGAGCTGCCCGCCGAGGCGATCGGCCGCCAGCTCGCGCTGGTGCTGCGCCGCACCTGGCGGGAGACCCGCCCCGCCATCGCGGCCCTGACCGAGCTGGCCGACGCCGGCGGCCACCACGAGGTGTGGCGCATCCTGCGCGCTCTGCTGCCCGGGATGTTGCCGGGCGAGGGGCAGCGCATCACCGTGACCCACACCGAACTCGTCGCCTTCGCCGTCGACGTGGCACGTTGGACCGGCGCGCGCGGGGAGATCCCGGTCGTCGGCGAGTTCGCGCAGAGCCGCCGGACGATCCGCTTCGTCCACGAGTGCAAGCGCCTCCACGCCCAGCTCACCGGAGCCACGTCATGACCTCTGACGACATCCGTACCGAGATCAGGAATCTCGTGCTCAACCGCGACGCCGAGGGCCTGGCGTTGCGGTTGCCGAAGCTCACCGACGCCGAGCGGGCCACCGTCGCCGCCGAGTTGCCGGGCCTGCTCGCCGAGCTCCGCGAGAGCCCGCTGCCGGCCGCCACTGTCGGCTGGGACGCCTTCAACTGGAGCGCCAACGATCAGGTCACCGGCCCGTCCGAGGTGCTGATGATGGTGGGCGCGGCGACCATTCCCGGCCCGGCCGGGGTGGCCACCTGGTTGATGAAGCGCGACCTCAATCCCCGCTGGTCCGGCGCACCGAGCCCGCACCGTCTGGTGAAGGCGGTCTCCGGTCGCCCGGTGGCCTGGCGCGCCGATCTGGCGGTACGGCTCGCGCGCCGCATCCGCCGTCCCGACGACCGGATCGTGCCGCTGGCCTTGGAACTGCTGCGCGACGCCGAGGCCACCCCACCCGACCACGAGCCGCTGGTGGCGGCCTGGTTGTCGGCGGTGGGCGTGGCCAAGGACCCGCTCACGCCCCACCTGCTTCCGAAGATCTTCGAGGCGGCCGGCGCGGGCCGGGCGCTGGTCAACGAGACGCTCACCCCGAAGCCGTCCCGCTGGCTGGCCCTGGCCGCCCGCACGCTGCCACGCGAGCAGATCATCACCGGCTGCGTGAACCGTTTCCTGCTCGGCGGCGACGCGCAGGACCTGCGGTTCTTCGTCCGGCTGCACACGCTCGTGGCGCCCACGCCAGAGGAGTCGGCCGGGCGGCTGCGCGACTACCTGCGTCTGCTGCCCGCCGCGCCGGGCCCGGTAGCCGAGCTGGCCTGGCAGCAGGTGCGCCAGGCGCGGCTCGCCCCGACGGACGTCGCCGAGGCCATCGAGGCGATGACCTTCCGCCAAGAGGCCAAGCTCGCCGTGAAGGGCCTGACCTGGCTCGACCGCGACCTCGCCACCACACCGGAACGTGTGGCCGACCACGTCACCGCGCTGACCAACGCGTACGCGCACGCCTCTCACGAGGTGCGCGACCGCGCGGTCACCCTCACCCTCAAGCACGCCGACCACCTCACCGACCCCGCCCCGATCCTGGGGGCGGCCGAACTCCTGCCCCCGGCCTCAGCCCGGCAGCTCTTCGAGCGCTTCACCGAAGGCTGGACCAGCGACTTCACCCCCGGCCGCCTGCCCGAGGTCACCACCCCCGGCCCGTTCCCCATCTCCGGCCTGGAGAGCGGCCCGCCGGAGGAGATCGGCTGGATCGGCGTCGAGGCGTGGCTGGCGGCGGTCACGCGGGAGGCACATACGAACCCGGACTCCCTGAAGGAAACGCTGGCCCGGCGGTTCGGCGAACACCTGCGGCCGGTGCTCTACGACGCGCCGACGTGGCAGTCCCCGCGTGACTGGTGCACCGCGCTGGCGAGGGAACTCGTCAGCCCCGGCGAAGATCCGGGGCCACCCATGTCCCGCCAGCCGAGGCAGCGCCCGTCGTACCGGAAGACGATCTCCGACGAGCAGCGGGCCGACGCGGAGCATGCCTTCCCCGGCCTGTCCGGCGACCTCGGGCAGGCCCTGTACGACGGCATGGTGAACATCGCGGCCACGGCCTTCCAGCTGTTCCCCGGTCTCCGCACGATCGTCCCGCTCCACGAGATGCCCGACTACGTACAGGAGGAGATCCTGCGGACGATCGACGTCCAGACCGGCCTTTACGACGCCGACCTTAATGACGCCGACTTTTACGACGCCGACCTTTACGACCCGAAGGCGCGACCTGCGCCCGCCCCCTGGAACCGCCTCCCCCACCTGCGGGAGTGCGCCCGCCCCCACGCCTTCCTCCTGTCCCGCCTTGACGAACTCCTGCGCGCGGCGAAGGCCGGAGCCCTGCCCCCGGTACTGCTGGCCACCCCCACCCGCGCCGACGGCCACCTCGACCCCGAGACCTTGCTCAACCGCCTGGCCGTGTGCGCGGAATCCGGCTGCGAACCGCTCCCGCTGGACCTGGAACAGGCGCTGTTACGCCTCCCGCCCGACCCCGCCCCCGGCCTGGCCGAACGCGCGAAGGGCATCGGCTCGGCGGCCGCCGCGGTGGTGGCCCGCTGGTTCGAGCGCGGCGCGCCCCCACCCCCGGAGGTGGAGCTGACCTGGACCCTCGACCTCGGCTCCCGCGTCGTGCCCTACGACGACCACGTCCTCGACCGGCGCGGCATCGCCAACGTGAGCTGGCCACCCGTGGAGCCCACCGGTCTCGCCCACCTCGACGCCCTGCTGACCGCGCCCGAGACGCTCCCGTTCCGGCGCGTGTCACGTCACTTCTGGCCCGGCATGACGCCCCACCACCGGGAGCTCGCGGCGGCCCATCTGGCGATCGGCCTGATCGGCCGTTTCGACCCGCCCGACATCACGATCGACGACCTCCGCAACCTGACCCTGGCCGAAGGCGCGTCCGGCCCGGCGACGGCGCTGGTCCTGGCCTACTTCCTCACCGTGGAGGGCGACGACGCGGTGCCCCCACTGCTTCAGCTGGCGGCCAAGGGCGCGCTCCCCGCCGCCGAGACGGGCCGCCTGCTGGGCCTGCTCGGCCGCCGCACCCGCTACGAGGCCGACCTCGCGTTGCCCTCACTGGAGCTGGCCGCCAAGCAGGGCGCGCACGCCGAGGTATGGACGATCTTGCACCACTTCCTGGCCGTCTTCCTCCCGAGGGAGGGGGAGCGGGCCCGGCGTCCGCACACCGACGCCGTCGTGCTGGCCACCGACATCGCCACGTGGACCGGCGCGCGGGGCGAGATCCCCGAGGTGGCCGCCCACTCGAAGAAGCGCGGTTCGACCTCGCTGATCCGGGCCTGCCGGAGCCTCCACCAGTTTCTGACCCGGGAGGACTGATCGGCTCAGCGGCCTCGGCGGCGGTAGCCGTGACACTGGCGCCAGGGCTGAGGCGCGGTTCGTTCGTGAGCGCCATCCTCGAAAACGATCTTCGTCGAGCTCTACCCTCCTGGGTTGAGCCGGAGATCCTCCCCACGCCAGAGGCGGCAGCCGTACACGACCGGCACCGTGAACAGGGTGAAACGTGCACTCATCATCACCGCCCTGGCCCTCACGCTGGCCGGATGCGGCTCAACTCCACCGCAGCGCCTGACGGTCGCAAAGCCGACGGGCCCGCATCCGGTGGGGACCGTCTCGGTCCACCTGGTCGACCAGTCCCGCCCGGATCCCTGGAGCGGCTCCGGCAGGAAGCGGGAGCTGATGGTCAGCCTGTGGTACCCGGCCCGGGACGTGGAGGCCCACCCGGTCGCCCCCTGGATGCCAAAGGCGGCGGCGGAACGGTACTTGAAGATGAACGACCTGGATCCGGGCTCGATCCTGCTGGACAGGACCGACGGCCACGAGGGCGCGCCCGTCGACACGAGCCTGGGCAGGCTGCCGGTCGTCCTGTACTCGCCGGGCGCCAACTCCTCGCGCGCGTACGGGACTGGCGTCGTCGAGGAACTGGCCAGCCAGGGGTACGCGGTGGTCACCGTCGATCACCCCTATGACGCGGCGGTGGTGGAGTTCCCTGGAGGCCGAGTAGAGGCGGGCGCCGAACTGACCGACTTCGCCAAGGCAGTCGACGTCCGGGTGGCCGACGTGCGCTTCGTCCTGGACAGCCTGCCCTCTCTGGAGGAGAAGCTGCCCGGCCGTAACGGGAAGCCGCTCTTCGACCTCGCGCGGATCGGAATGTTCGGGCATTCGCTCGGCGGCGCGGCCACCTCCTCCGCCATGTACGCCGACCCGCGGATCAAGGCCGGGCTCGGCCTGGATGGCGCCGTCTTCGGCAAGGTCGCGCAGTCCGGCCTCGACCGGCCGTACATGGTGGTCGACACCGATGGGAAGGGCGGCATGGCGACCAATCCGACGCTGCGCACCTTCTGGGACGGATTGCGGGGCTGGCGGCTCAACGTGACGCTCAAGGGGGCGGCGCACAACTCCTTCGGCGACGACGTCCTGCTCATCCCCATGTCGGCCGAGCCGCTGGGGCTGGGAAAGGAGCAGCTCGAGGAGGTCGTCGGCACGATCCCGGCCGAGCGGGCGCTGGCCTTCCAGCGCGCCTACCCGCTGGCCTTCTTCGAGCAGCACCTGCGCGGCCGTCCGCAGGCGTTGCTGCAGGGCCCGTCAGCCGCCTTTCCCGAGGTCTCCTACCGCCGCTGAGGGCGCCTACCTGCCGGCCGTGACCAAGCCGCCCTCGTAGGCGGCGATGACGAGTTGCGCCCGGTCGTGCGCGGCGAGCTTGGCCAGCAGGCTGCGGACATGGGTCTTGACCGTCGCCGGCCCGATGCCGAGTCGCTCGGCTATCTGCGGGTTGGTCAGCCCTCGAGCCACCAGCACGAGCACCTCCCGCTCTCGGCCGGACAACTGGGTCAGCCCCGCCGCCAGCCGGGCCGGGATCCCGGGGGGCTCGCGCCGGGCGAACTCACCGATCAGCCGCGTGGTGACCGACGGGGCCAGCAGCGCCTGTCCTTCCCCCACAATGCGCAGCGCCTCCAGCAGGTCGCCCGGCCGGGTGTCCTTCAGCAGGAATCCGCTGGCTCCGGCCCGCAACGCCCCGTAGACGTACTCGTCGAGATCGAACGTGGTGAGCATCACCACCCGCGTCTCGGCGGTCACCGGGTCGGCCCGGATCAGCTCGGTGGCCTTGATCCCGTCGAGGCCGGGCATGCGGACGTCCATGAGCACCAGGTCGGGCCGGAGGCCGCGGGCCAGTTCCACCGCCTGCTCCCCTGTCCCGGCGTCGCCGACGGCCTCCAGGTCGGGGGCGGTGTCGATCAGCCTGCGCAGCCCCTCGCGCAGCAACGCCTGGTCCTCGGCGATCAGCACCGTGAACGTGCTCACCTCTCGTCCTCCCCGGAACCGCCTGGCGACAGCAGCCTTGCGCGAACGGCGAAGCCGCCTCCCGGCTCCGGTCCCGCCGAGAACGTTCCGCCGTACAGGGTCACCCGCTCTTCCAGCCCGGCCAGCCCGTGGCCCCCCTCACGCGGCGTACTCCCGCGACCGTCGTCGACGACCTCGACCACCAGCTCGCGCTCCGCACGGGTGCCGACGGCCACCCGGCATCGGGCCGGGCCGGCGTGTTTGAGCACGTTGGTCAGCGACTCCTGCACGAGGCGATAGACGACGAGGGCCGCCTCGTCGCCGAGCGTGAGGCCGGGCTCGACGTCGAGCTCCACCCGAGCGTCGCCGGCCGGAATCGCCGCGACCAGCTCGCGCAGCGAGTCCAGCGTGTACGGCGGGCCGTCCTGGTCCCCGGAGGCGTCGCGGAGCAGACCGAGGAGGCGGCGCAGGTCCGCCTGCGCCTTCCGGCTGGTCTCCTCGATGATCGCCAGGGCCTCGCCCGCCTCCTCGGGGTGCGTGGCGGCGACGTGGTTGGCGATGCCGGCTCGCATGGAAATCAGGCTCATGCTGTGGGCGACGACGTCGTGCACGTCACGAGCCATGCGCAGCCGTTCCGCCGTGGCCGCGGCCTGCGCCGACCGTGCGACGGCCTGCTCGGCGTATGCGCGCTGCTCCCGTATGGCAAGCCCGATCGTCCACGCCAGACCGAGCACCAGCCAGGCGAATCCGCACGCCGACGCCGCCCCGGTCCACGAGGGCGCGTCGATCGCGGCACCGGCGGCGGTCACGGCCAGCGCGGCCACCAGCGCCGCGACCGCCGTCCGGCGCGCTTCCAGCAGCGCCACCGCGTGCAGCGCGACCGCCAAGGGCACGAACGCCTCCTCCCACCCGACGCACGGCGCGAACACCGCCGCCACCAGGACCAGCGCGCAGACCAGCACCGGCCACCGGCGCCGCCCTGCCAGCGGCAGGCAGGCCAGCGCGATCATCGGCACGGCCGCATACGGCGACACTCCGGCGGGCTCCGGCACCAGCACCGCCGGCACCGAGAACCCGGCGGCCAGGGCAACGGCCGCGAACGCGTCGACGGCGACCCAGTGTCCCGGTCGCAGTCTGCGCGCGATCAAGGGACGCCGTTCGGCCATGCGCCCACCCTAGACGGGGCCGACCAGCAGGCGCCGCGGCCAGGGCAGCGGCGGCGTGCGCGAACAAGGGTGTGTTCAGGTTATGGATCAGGAGGTTGCGGATTCGCCTGCGCGGAGCCACCCTTGCGCGGACCTCTCGACCAGGGCGTCCCCGACCCGGCCTCAGCGGCCAAATCCTTGACCACGGGCCACCGGGTACGGCGAGGTGCCAGAGCAGCTGTTGAAACTTTGGTATCACCCTCATATCGACTTTGGTTCTTGATTCCCAGCGATTCGCAGGATCTTGACGTCGGTCGCGGGGAGGGCCACCCGGCGAGTGGTTTCATCCCGATTGGGGAGGAGCCGCGGGAGCACCGCTGGAAGGGTCGGCGGAGAGATTCCTCAACCCGGAAGGCGATCATGTCGATCCTCCGATCACCCAGGTCTTTGGTGCTGCCGATGGTGGCCGCGCTGGGACTCCTGCCGGCCACCGGTGCCATCGCAGACACGGCCACCGGTACGGCCGCCACGGCACCCGCGATCTCCTGGGGGGCGTGCACCGGACTGCCCGTGTCCACCGCAGGCCTGGACTGCGGCAAGCTGACCGTGCCGCTCGACTACGGCAACCCGAGCGCCGGGACCGTCGACGTCGCGGTGATCAGAGCGAAGGCCACAGGCACCAGGATCGGCTCGCTGGTGATGAACTTCGGCGGCGGCGGCAACGGTGTCGTCAACCTGGCGGCGAGCCACCAGAAGTATGCGGCCCTGCGCGAACACTACGACCTGGTCAGTTTCGACCCGCGCGGCTCGGGCGGCACCTCCCCGGTGACCTGCGGCCCGGGAGCCTCGATCGACCGCCTGTTCGCCGTCAACCCGGGCGTTGTGAACCCCGCCGACCGTAAGGCGTACCTGCAGGCGACCGGCGACTTCGTCCGCACCTGTGAGAAGGAGTCGGGCAGGATCCTGCCGCACGCGGGCATGGGCGACACGGCCAGGGACATGGACCGGCTGCGCGCGGCGCTGGGAGAGAACAAGCTCACCTACTACGGCATGTCCCTCGGTAGCGTCCTCGGCGGCGTCTACGCCACGCTGCATCCCCAGCGGGTCGGCCGGATGGTGCTGGACGCCGGGCTCAACCCCCGGCAGTCGGTGGTCGAGGTTACAAAGCAGCTCACCCGCACCTCCCAGCTCTTCTACGAGCGGTTCCTGGCCGGGTGCGTCAAGAAGGGCTGTGACCTCGGCAAGGACACCAAGGAGGTCAACAGCGCCATCGAGGGACTGGTCGAGCGGCTCAAGCGCAAGCCGCTCATGGTCGGCGACCGCCGGCTCGGCGC
>NZ_JBFALK010000045.1:0-18101 GCF_040656155.1 Microtetraspora glauca | reverse complement strand
GCCGCGGCCTTAGTGGGGACACTGTCCCACCCGGCCCAGGCGACCTGAGGCGGCTCGTGCACCACCGGCCCGAACGGTCCCGCGTGCCATTCGCCCGGCTGGGGAACCCAGTAAAGGGTCCTGGTAGTACCGGCCGTAAATCCAACGAAGCTGGACGGCGGGCACCTACAACGCGTTGACACAAGATCATCGGAGTAATCCAACCACCCCCCGTAGTTCTCCGGAGCATTCATGCGACTTGATCGCTCATCCCCCTCATCCCTCTTATCCTCGAGACGGTTCATGGCCAGGACCGCGGCCGTGACCATGGCGACGGTGTTATCCGTGACGGTCGGCCTGGCCGGGCCCGCGGCGGCTGAGCCTCCCACGGTGCCCGGTTGCGGTGGTGCGGGCTCGGCCCTGGTGCCGGTGACCACCCCCCGGGTGGTGTCGGTCGGGGGTGACAGCTTCAGTTCAGGCGAAGGCACAGGCGGCTACATCGCAGGCTCCTCCTCGTCCTCGTCCTCGTCCTCGTTCTGGCGCCACCAGTCCCCCTACGCACCCGGGCCGCTGGCGTGGCTTTACCTGGAGACGACCAACAAGCCGCTCGTGCCCTCCCTGACCATGCAGGACGGGTATCTCGAGGACACCTGGGGCTTCGACAGGCTCGCGTTCTTCGCCTCCTCGGGAGCTGAGAGCAAGCACCTGGTGGTACCCCAGGTGGACTCCGACACCGGACGCAACAGGAACATCCCCCAGGCCGACGGGATCCTCCCCAGCTCCAACGTGGTGATCTACGGGTTCGGCGGCAACGACGCGCACTACGGCGACATCCTGCAGACAGCGCTCATGGCCTACGCGAAGACGGCCATCCCGGCTTCTCTGCAGAACTTAGCGCCGGGGCCGGGTGTGTGGAAGAACGCGCAGCTCGCCGACGTCCAGGCCGCGATAGCCCGAGAGCAAAGCAAGCTGGCCTCCGATGTACAGACCAGCGTCTACAAGTCGCTCTCCTCGGTGCGCGCCGCCGCCCTGAACGCCATGATCGCCGTCACGCTGTATCCCGTGGGAGTGAAGCCGACCGGCAACACCCACAGGACCCCCCTCATGGGGGGCCTGACGCTGGACGCCATCTACGGATTCGCCACCGCGCTCAACGACACCATTCGGGCCGCGGTCCAGAAGTTCAACAGCGACCACCCGCAGTGGCCGCCGATCGAGGTCTTCGACCCCAACACCGCGGGCCCCGGTGGCACCAGCGTCGTGGCCGGCCACGAGGTCGACGAGCCGGATTCCTACTTCAACCCGTGGATGCTGGACGAAAACGAACTGGCCCAGGGAAACCTGCTGCACGCCTTCCAGGAGAGCTTCCACCCCAATCGTCGGGGGACGGTCGCGCTGGGCCAGGCCCTGGCGATCTGGCTGCAGGCCAAATGCCCGGGGCTCTGGCCCAAGCCGCCGACATTCGCCCAGGTGAACATCCCCGCCCAGCCGTACAAGGCCCCGCTGCAGGCCAACAGGCTGCCCGGCCTGCTCTTGACGCACATGGCAGCCATCGCCGCCCACAACAGCGGCATCCCGGGCGCCGTCGTCAGCGGCGGAGGCGGCGGACCCGTGCCTCGCGGTGACGTCTACGCCCAGCCCGACAGTCCCCTGTACAACCTGTGGCTGGCCACCTGGGCGGCGGCCAGTTCCACAACGGGCAGCAGTGACTCGACCTCGACGGGTCCGGGTGACGCCAGCACACCCGGCGGCAACACGCGGGAAGTCTGCTGCGGGCGCAACTACAGGTATACGTCAGACGACAACGGCAAGACCTGGGTGCGGGTCGAGTGGGGCGGAGACCTGCCCGGGACGCGGTACGTACTCATGCCGCCTGATTTCATCCCGCCCGCCGGCACCACCTCGCCTGCGCCGTCCGGCGTGCTGACGCCCCCTCGCCCCGGCGGGGTCACCCCGGGTGGATACGACAACCCCGGCGGCATCGGCCCCGGCGACATCTTCGACTACTACATTCCGCCGCCTGCGCCCACTGATTCCTCGGGGGGCGGCGGCAACCGCGACTCCGCCTGCGACGGGGTCTACGTCCCCTGTCCGCCGAGGTCCACCTTCGCCAACCTGGCCTGACCGTCCCGAGATCCCCGAGGCCCGGACCCGGGGATCTCGCGTATGCCTCTGAACCACCGATAGGAAAGACATTGGCCTGGTCCTTGACGCGGAGTTCGGTGAGTTCGCTCCAGCGCATGCCGCTCTCGATGGCGGTTTCGGCCAGTAGGCGGGCCTCCTCGGTAGGCAGCGCGAAGTAGAACTGGTCGAACTCCTCAGGGGAGACGATACGTAGCGGCTTCTTCGGGACTGTGGGCGTCTTCACGCCCTTGCATGGATGCAGCGCGGTGACCTGGTCGTTCAGCGCCGTGGTGAAGATGCCGCTGAGGATCGACTTGTTGAGCCGGATGGTGGCGGGCGAGAGCCCGCGGTCCTGCTGGTCCTCCACCCAAGCACGTACGTCGCTCGGCAGGATCTCGATCATGCGCATGGGCCCGAACCACTTCATGATGTGCGCATAGATCGAGTACGTGTACCCCTCGCGCGTCGTGGCCTCCATCATGTGATGCGGCAGCCACTCCTCCTCCACATACCGCCTAAAGGTCTGCTTTCCACGGGCAGGGTTTCCTGCTCGCCCCTCCTCAAGCTTGGCCTCCGCGCGCTGCCACGCTTTGTCGGCTTCCCGTTTGCTCGCATACGTGCCAGCGGATCGTTGCTCTCCTCTCAGGTCCCGGTAGAGGGCGATGTATCGAGTCTTGCCTTTGCTGTCCGTCCTCTTCCGGGCGAAGCCCGGGGGTCAAGGGGTCGCAGGTTCAAATCCTGTCGTCCCGACCGCGTTTACGCAGGTCGGATAGGGTGTCACGAGATCACGTGGCACCCTTTTCTGCTGCTGAGTGACTAACTGAGTGACTGTCACCGATGACACGACGTTGGGCGTCTGTCGGCTTCGCATCCCCGCAGGAACAGGAGACCGACCCGTAACGCGCCGCCTCTCCGCAGGAGACCTCGCTGACCGTGCCGTCGGCTGACGCTCTCGTGTAAAGGGGCGACAGGTTCATCTGCTGCCGGGCCAAACCGGAACCACACCGCCGCCACGAGGCGGGTCACAGGTCGATCCGCGCCAACGCCGGCCAGGCCGCACAGAGCAAGCGCTGAACCGTCGCATCGAGCGAACTGTCCTCGTCTATCACCGTCTCGCGGCGGCCCGGCAGCAGGTCTCGTTCCCGGTACCACTCCCGCATCTGATCCGGGAAGAACTCAAGCCGCTGCGGCCGTGTGTCATGCCGGCGCAGGGTTTCCGGGAAGGACACGTCCAGGTAGAAGAAGGCGCTCATCCCGGCGTGGTCACGGCACAAGGCCTGGAGCATCGTCCCGTACCGGCCGGCGGTGAGGATTCCTTCGAGCAGGACGCTGTATCCGTGATCGAGTGAGTATCGGACGACGGTGTCGATGAGCCCGATGTTCACTCCCCCGGGAACGTCCCGTTCCCGCAGGACTTCCCGTCGGATGGTGTCCTGGCTCACCAGCGCCAGGCCGCGGCCGTAGGCCGCCCGTACGGCGCGGGCGGCACTGGTCTTCCCGGAGCCGGAGTTCCCGCGTACAACGATCAAACGAGTCTGATGCGAACCGGTGCGCACAACGTCAGCGTACGGAAAACACGTCCGACAGCATCGCCTTCGCGGTGAAGGCCGACGACGTCGTTGCGGTTCGCACGGCACGCCAGGATGACCTGCGTCAGCGCCCCCTGGCGTGACCGGTTTCGTCAGGAGAAGATGCGATCCATGACCTCGGCTCCGCCGAGCAGGACCGGGCACATCACTTCCTCCAAGAAACCCGGCGCAGTTCATTCTTCAGCTACCGTCGACACGGGCAAGCACGGTGGAGCCAACGGCCGACGCGGCCGCCAGCAACGCGCCCAGCAGGAAGGTGCCACCCGTGCCGGTCTGCGTGACCATCAGCCCGGCGACGGCCGGACCCGCGGCCTGGCCGGCTCTGCCGACCGTCCCCCAGTTGGCGAGCAGGCTCGTCCGGTATGGCTCGGTCGCCAGCCGCGCAGCCAATGTCTGCATGGATACCGAGATCAGCGTGAACCCGCTGCCGTAAACCAAGGCGGCGACGGCCACGAGCCACACCGAAGCGGTGGTCGCCGTGACGGTGAAGCCGGCTGTGAAAAGCGCGAATCCGACGGCCGTCAGGGTCCATGGCTGCCAGCGCCGTAGCAGTCGGCCAGCCGTCAGGGCGCCGACGAAGGCCGCGGCGAGCGGCAGCCCGATCAGCACCCCCCAAAGCCCCTCCGCGGACGGAAAGTGTTCCTGGAGGCGGAGCGGCAGCACCGTGAAGCTGACACCGAACAGGCAGGCCAGGGCAGCCGCCATTGCCGTTCCAGAGCGCAGGATGTGCGACCTGAGCGGCCTCGGCAACGGCGGTACGGGGGAGGCGCCGCCGCGGGCTGCCGGTCGCACATCGGGCAACCACAGTGCGACCACGCACGCCAGTGGGATCGCGAGCAGGCACGGAGCGAATGCCGCCCGCCAGCCCGCGGCGGCCGTGAGCACGCTGCCGGCCAGGGGCAGCAACGCGAGGCTCGCCATGTTCACCGCACCGTTGCGCCCGAGCGCCTTGGGCAGCGAAGTCGCCGCCGCCCAGTCGGCGACGAGCACCAGTGAAAGCGTGAGCAGCACGCCGGTGGCGGTGCCCTGGACCAGCCTCGCGGCCAGCAACGCCGGGTAGCCGGGGCTGAGCATGGCGGCCAGGCCGCCTCCCGCGAACACCAATAGCGCCGGGACGAGCACGGCGCGGCGGCCCCAGCGACCGATCATGACGCCTGCCACTGGGGTGGCCAGCAGTGCAGGGGCGGAGGTAGCGGACACCAATAGGCCGGCGGCGGCAGCCGACATGTGCAGGGAGGCCGCAATGTCTGGCAACGCGGGCGAGGCCAGTCCGGTGGCCATCGATGCGATCACGACGCAAAGTCCCGCCACCAACAGCCCTGGGCGTGGCCCCGAAGAGCCGCGGCCACGCCCAGGTTCACCGGAGGACATACACGAGACCGTCGCGGACGATCACTTGGTAGGTCGCCACCGGCCGTGTCGCGGGAAGGCAGAGCGCCCGGCCGGTGCGCAGGCAGAACCGCGCGAGATGGTGCGGGCACTCGACCGTCTCCCCGTCGACCCAGCCCTCTGCCAAGGAGGCGGTTTCGTGGCTGCAGGTGTCGGCGATGGCCAGCAGTTTCCCGTCCACGTTGAACACCGCGACCGGATCTCCGTCCGCCAACACGGCGACCTCGCCAGGGGGCAGGTCATCCACAGCGCAGACGCGGTGCTCACTGCGAGTGTGGCCGCCGGTTCCTGGTCCGCTCACTGCGTGGCACCGACGGCGTGGTGCCCCCAGGCGCTCGGGCCGGTCAGTCTCGCGGGCCGCCAGCTCTGGTCATCTACCAGCAGACCACCCCAGCCGATCTCCACCGTGAACCCGGACGGGGTGGCAGCGTAGAAGGAGACCACGCCGTCGTTGCTGTGCCGGCCGAGCGACGCGGCCACGGGTGCGGCTCCGGCCAGACATCGGTCGTAGGAGTGCCCGACGTCGTCCAGCGTGCCCAGCTCGACCATGAAGTGGTGCATGCCCTCGTCTGCGCCGGCGTCGACCAGCGCCAGGCTGTGATGGCGCGGGTTGCAGTGCAGGAAGGTCACGCTGGTGCCGTGCAGGTCGAGCTGGTCGGTGAGCCGCATGCCCAGGAGGTCACGGTAGAAGTGGAGGGCCGCCTCGTAATCGCGGACGGCGAGGACGGCGTGCCCAACGCCCAACCCATCGGCGAGGAACGTGCTGCCTGTGGGCGAGGCGAAGGGCTCCGTCGTCGCGAGGGCGCCCCGGATCAGGTGGACCTGGTAGCCGCCTGGGTCGACGGTGTGCAGTAGCTGCTGCACGTCGCGACGCTCGGCCTCCTCGCGGCTCGCCTCCTGCACTGCGTAGCCGGCCTTCTCGAGTCGCGCCACGATCTCGGCCAGCTCCGACTCCTCGTCCACTTCCCAAGCCAGGTAGCCGAGCCTGTCTTGGTCGCCGGCCGCAACGGCCAGCCGGTAGGTCATCCTGTCCATCCTTAGCCGCAGCTCTCCCGGTGGCGCCGGGGTCTCCTGCATGCCGAGGACTGTGGTGCCGAACTTGCGCCAGGCAGCCGGGTCCCGGGTTTCCACGCCCAACTGCGCGAGCGCGCGGACACTGCTCATGATTGTTCTCCGATCATTTCGTGGCGGGCCTGTTGCCGCTGCCCGCCCGGTGGAAGACGCCGCGTACGCCGATCCCGCCGTCGGCTTCGATCACGGCTCCGGTCATCGCCTTCGCGCCTGAGCGGGAGGCGAGCAGGACGTAGGCGGACGTCATGTCGTCCACGGTCGGGACCATGCTCAGCGGCAGGGCCCGCGCCATCACGTCCTGCCATTCACCGGCCCGCGTGGAGATGGATGCCGAGTCCAGCCCAAGCGCAGTCGGGCCTGACAGCTCGGTGGCCATACCCCCTGGTGCGACGGCGTTGACCCGGATGTCCGGCGCCAGCTCATAGGCGAGCTGTCGCAACAGGCCGTGCGCCGCATGCTTGGACGCGGTGTACAGGGGCCCGCCGCCGTCAGGGTGGAACGAGGCGTTGGACAGGGTCAGGATCAAGGAGCCCCGGCGGCGGCGGAGCGCCGGGGCCGCAGCCTTGGCCGCCAGCAGATATCCCTTGACGTTGGTATGGAACACCTCGTCGAAGGCGTCGTCGACGGATTCGGCGGGGAGGCTGTCCAAGCTGGCCTGAAAGTCCCAGATACCCGCGTTCGCGACCACCACGTCCAGTCGGCCGAACCGCTGTTGCACCTGCTGGACCGCACGCTCGTTGTCGTCGAGCGAGCGGACGTCCCCGACGATGCCGAGTACTTCCGGCACCTCCGCTGTGAGCCTTTCCAGCCGTGTGGCGGAGCGGTCGAACGCGACGACGTGCGCCCCCTCTGTGACGAAGCGCTCCGCGATGGCCCGACCGAGCCCAGCACCGCCGCCGGTGATCAGGGTCACCTGTCCATCGAGCCACCCCACTGGACATGTCATGGTCGGGTGAGGAACTCGGTGACCAGGCTGTTGAACGCCGTGGCCCGCTCGGACTGAACCCAGTGCGCGCATTGAGAGAAGACGTGCAACTCCGCCCGCGGTAGCTGCCGCAGCAGGAACATCGCCGCGTCCATGGGCACAGTTCGGTCGTCGCGACCCCAGACCAGCAGTACTTCGTGCCGCACCTGGTCCACCTGCCGCCACAGATCGCCTCGTTTGCCGGAGCGGAAGATCTGGTTCATGACTTCGTAGAACCGCATCGCCTCCGGGTCGGTGGCCGCCCGCAGCCGCTCATCGATGAGCTCGTCGCTCTCGCCCGCGCCGGCGTAGGTCATCACCTCGACCAGTTCCCGCATCTTTTCCCTGGTCGGGCCCTCATCGGCGTAGAACCGTCCCATCACCCGGTAGCCCTCGGACGGCTCGGGCGCGAAGAGCGGCACCCCGCCGCCGGTTCCCATCAGCACCAACCGCCTCGCGCGCTGCGGTGCTTCCCGGGCGATCGTCATCGCGGTCGCGCCGCCCATGCTGTTTCCGACGAAATCCGCCTGGTCGATCCCGAGCTCGTCGAGCACCGACAGCACAGCGCGAGCGTTGTACGGATTGAGCTCGGCGGGTGACGAGTGCGCCGGCTTGTGCGACGCCCCGAATCCGGGCTGGTCTATGACCAGCACCCGGAACCGCTGTGCGAGCGCCGGCGCATTGGCGCGGAAGTTGCTCCAGCCGGAGGCCCCGGGGCCTCCCCCGTGCAGCAGCACAACCGGCGGGCCAGCTCCGATGTCATGCACGTTCATCGGTCCGACGCTGGTCGTGATCAGTGCGGCCGCGCCGTCAGCGGCAGCGGCTTGGGCCGAAGTCATGTCAGCGGCCCCCATCAGAAGAACACACTGATGTTGTTGGCCAGCACGACGGTCTGATCCAGCAGGACCTTGCGCGAGGCGATCCGCAGCCCGTCGTGAGTGCGACGGAGCACGTCCTGACGCTCGGCCGCGAACACGTTTACCTCGCGTTCCAGGCGGTGCTGGTAAACGAGGAGGCTGGATCGAACGGCGAGCTCCGACCCGTCAGGCTTGATCCGGACGTTGGTGACGAACCGCCGCGTGCGCGATGGCGGATCCTCCGACCAAGCCTGGTTGCTCTCGATACGGCGCACACGGGTGGTGAGACTGCCCAGGTCGTCGTCGTAGTGCGCCATCTCGCCCGGCCCGGCGACCTCCAGCGCGTACTCCCGGATGCTGCGGTTCGTCCGGGTGGGCATCCAGTAGCGGACGTCCTCGGTGAGGAGATCCAGCCACTCCCGGAACCCGCGGGCGTCGAGCAGTTCGGCCTCGGCGTAGAGAAATTGCTCGACCTCGAGCTGGAGGGCCGGATCCATGGCGACGTGGGGGATCGTGTTCATCGGGTGACCTCCTGTCCGGCGCGCGCCGTGGCGTTGCCCCGCTGGCCGGGCCGAAGAGGTGTCTTCATGAGTTCCAGCCAGCGCTCGTAGAACCCGCGGGCGGCGTTGTCCGAGTAGACGTGGTTGATCCGGCCCGGGTAGTCGGGGTGATCGGTCACCTCGTGTCCGATGCCCATCTGGTAGTTCAGATCGACGGTTTGGGCGATGTGCCCGCGCGACACTCGCTGCAGGTCGGTCCAGATCTCGCCGTCGTCCTGCTCGAAGGTCCCGGTCGGACCGAAGGTCATCGAGGCGAACCGCCGCCAGGCGTCCTTGATCTCCGGCGACTGGTCCTTGTCGACGAGTGTCCAGGACCACACCTCCATCTCGTGCGGCCCTCGTGGGTGCCAGACCCTCAGCACTCGGAACGCGCCGAGGAAGGAGAAGTTCGGGAAGACGGTGGCGTGACAGCCGATGGGGCCGCCCGCCTGGACCTCCCCGAGCCGCTCCCAAACAGCCGGGTCCGTGTAGTCGGCGGCCAGCATGGGGCCCAGGACGGCGGAGCCGGCACCGGTCGGGTCGTGGAACCAGCCGCCGCCCGAGCCCTGGCTCGTCATCTGGCTGCCGACGCTGGGAAAGACCATCTCAGACAGGTCGGCGCCCTCCGGGGCCAGCGACTGCCAGGCCGAGGCGTGCAACAGGAAGGAGTGGTACATATCGCTGGCGAACTGCTCTGCGGCGAGCTTCCAGTTGCCGCCCATCACCCACTTCTGCACCCCGCCGATCACCTCCGTACCACCGGGGCGGCGGTCCAGGAAGGTGTCCAGCAGGAAGGTGATGTCGCCGAGTGCCTCCTCCACTGGCTGGGCCTCGGCGTCCCAGGTGCCGAAGACGAGGCCCTTGTACGACTCCACACGCGGTACCCGCAGGAGGCCCCAGCGGGACATGTCGAGTTCGTTGCGGTAGCCCTCGGCCATGTTCGGCACCGAGACGAGGTCGCCGTCGAGCCCGTAGGTCCAGCCGTGGTAGCTGCAACGGAAGACCCGGGTGGTGCCGACGTCCGCCCGGCACACCTTCATGCCGCGGTGGCGACAGGAGTTCAGGACGGCGCCGATGCTGCCGTCGGACCGGCGCACGACGATGACCGGGTCCTCGCCCATGTACGTCGACACAAAGCTGCCGGACTTCGGCAGTTGGCTCTCGTGCGCGAGGAACAGCCAGGAACGGCTGAAGATGCGCTCGAGTTCCAGGCGGTAGATGTCGTCATCCACGAAGACCCTGCGGCTCATCACGCCGCGTTCAAGGTCAACATGCTCATCGAGATCGATCATGTGCCTTCTCCGTCCCAGGCCGGCGACCGCTGGTCGCCGTCGTGCGTACTGCTGAGGTTCCGGTATTAGACGGGCCGATCCGGACCGTCCGGAATGGGGTAGTTCCGGGAGGCGGAACCATTGGCCGTGGATGCCCGTAGCCGTTCAGTGCGACTTCGGGGAGGCCAGACCTCCGGCACTGCGTCTCTGGCCGGCCGGCTCGACCGGACGGAGACAGTCGCTGATCGCCGTTGCCGCAGCACGCACCCGGCCGGCCAGATGGGCACGCCCAGCTGTGCCAGGCGGCCCAGAGACCGAGATCGCGGCCACCGCTCGACCCGCCCCGTCGGTTACCGGCGCGGCGGCACAGACCAGCCCGGGGATGCACTCCTGCTGATCCCATGCGATCCCCGAATCGCGTGCCTGTGCCAGGGCAGCCTGCAGCGCCTTCTCACTGGCAACGGTTGATGGGGTCAGCGGGCGCAGCCGACCAGTGAGAATCGATCCGACCTCGCCAGGATCCGCGTAGGCAAGCAGCGCCTTACCGAGCCCTGTGGCGTAGGCGGGCATGCGCCCGCCCACCCTGGTGGGCGTAGATATCCGCCGGTGCCCGAAGATCTTGCTGAGATACAGCACTTCGCCCTGGTCGAGGACACCCAAATGGACCGTGTGGCCCGTCGCTGCGGCCAGTTCATGCAGATACGGAAGGGCGATCTGCTGGACCCTGGAGTTGGGTCCGACGCCCGTGAGCGCGCCGAGTTCGAACATGGTGATGCCGAGCCGCCAGCGCCCATCCCAGCGTTCCACAACCCCCTGCTCGGCCAGCACCGCCAGAAGGCGATGTGCCGTCGACTTGGGCATGCCGCACCGCCTGGCTAGTTCGACGACGCCGATAGGCCCACCAGTGGGCGCGAAGGCGCGCAACAGGGACAAGGCCTTGCCGACCGAAGTCCCTGATTCTCCGACCGCAGTGCCAGCGTTAGTCATGATCCCTGCCCCGGTGTGATTTGTGACATGGTGTCGCACGGACTGTCACACCCTTGTGCGACGAGGTCAAGGGGGAAGGCGAACCAAAGCTGCGACAGCGCGGCCGGACGGGGGGCAGGTGCCGGACTCGCCTGTCACGGGGAGCCGAGGCGCGCGTGGAGACCACGCCTCAAGAACTCGTGAGAACCGATCTCGAAGCGTCACGGCGGTTCCGCGGAGTTGAACTTGGCCCTGTCCTGGCCGGATCCGCCTGACTAGCGTCCCGCGACCATGGGCATTCGCGAGGTAGCAATCATCGGTGCCGGGACGGCAGGCGTCGCAGCGGCAATGGCCCTGCGAGAGGGCGGCTTCGAGGGGACGATCAACCTGCTTTCCGCCGAGAAAGGGCTGCCCTATCGGCTGCCGCCACTGTCCAAGACGGTGCTTGCCGGCACGTCCGGTCCGGAGCCGCTCCGGCCCGACGACCACTACCGCGATCAGGACATCTGCCTTCATCCCGAAGCGCGTGTCAGTGCCATCGAGCCTGCGACGCTGCGCATCACCAGCGCGGCCGGCACCTTCGCCCCTGATGCGATCGTGATCGCCACCGGCTCCTCTCCGTACCGGCCGGACTGGACCGGGATGGAGCTCGACGGGGTGCACGTCCTTCGCACACTCGCCGACGCCGAAGCCCTCAGGGCAGAGCTGACGCGCGCGGCTGAGCTCGTCGTGATCGGCGGCGGCTTTGTCGGCACCGAGGTGGCCTCGGTCGCTGGTCGGCTCGGCATCGGGGTCACCATCGTAGAAGCCGGACCGGCTCTGCTCGGCCGCGCCATCGGGCCGGCGGCCGGCGGCTGGATCGGGCGGCTGCACGCCGCCCACGGCGTGCGGGTGCTCACCGGCCGGACCGTCACCGGGCTGCGCGGACGGAACCGGGTCGAAGCGGTGATGCTCGCCGACGGCACCGAACTGCGAGCCGACACAGTGCTCATCGGCCTTGGCGCCGTGCCGCGGACCCAACTCGCTGCACAGCTTGGGGTGGGCGGGCCCGCAGGCATCGAGGTGGACGGCGCCTTCCGCACGGCTCACCCGGGCGTATACGCGGTAGGTGATGTTGCGGTCGCCTCCGCCGGGCCTGGCGGTCAGCGGATCCGACTGGAGCATGAGCGCACCGCCGAACAGCATGGCGTAGCGGTGGCCAGCGCGCTGCTGGGTCACCGACCCGCGCCGGCCTCGGTGCCGTGGTTCTGGTCGGACCAGCATGGCGTGACGCTCCAGCTCGCCGGGTTGCCCGGGGGCGAGCTGGAGACCATGGTGGAGGACACCGATGACGGCCGCCTGCTGGTCACCTGGCACACCGGGGGCCTGGTCCGGGCGGTCCTCGGTGTCAATCGGCCTCGCGACGTCCAGGCGGCGATGCGGGAGATGAGGTCCGGACGGTACCCGCGGCTGCCCGCCCGCTGCGGCAACCAGATCCCTGAGCACGACCAGCGTTCCTCCGACCACCCCGGACCGTGACCCGCCAACGCCGAATAGACTGACCGCCGTGGTTTCCAGGCCGACCGTCCAGGCACGGGCACGGGCCCGTCGGCGGGACGTCCGGGGGGACATCCTCAACTCTGCGAGGTCGCTGCTCGCCGAGGTCCCGTTCGCGGACCTGTCGATCGACATGGTGATGGCGGCGGCGGGCCGATCCCGGACCATCTTTTACCGCCATTTCGACGACAGGCAGCAGCTTCTGCTGGCACTGCTGGAGGAACTCGGCGGCGAGATGACCGCCCTCGGGCAGGACTGGGCGCAGGAAAGCGCCGGCCAAGTGATTCCGCGACTGCGTGAGGACCTCGGCGGCCTAGTCGACATCTGGGTGCGGAATGGGTCTCTCATGCGCGCGCTGGCGGCGGCCGCCGCGCAGGATCCCGAGGTCGACGCCATGTACCACGCGCTTGCGGACCGGTTTATCGCGATCACCGGCGAGCGCATCAAAGCCGATATCGCGAGCGGAGCGAGCACCGTGGCCAATGGGACGGAAACCGCACGGGCGCTCGTCTGGATGACAGAGCGCTATCTTTCGGAGTGCTTCGGGCGCGGACCCGCCTCAGTGCCGCCCGAGACGGCGAAAAAGACTCTGGGCGACATCTGGGTTAGAGCCATTTACAGCATATCGCCCGACTGCTGACAGGCTCGCTGGGCAGAACTATGCTCCGGCAGGCGCCCAGCCGCCTTGCGACGACGCGACACCCGTCACAAAGGAACTCTGGCTGGACCGTGGAGATTGTTCCTGACCTCGGAGAACTTTGGGTGGCGGTCTGAAGCGCTCCGGCTTCAGTGGAGACTCAGTGCTTGCGGATCGAGGGCACCATCGAGGATCACCATGCCGTTCTATCCGGTGGCTTCGAGAACCTGATGGGCGTGGTGACGGTCGGCACGATGCGATGCTTGCTTATTGCGCCGAATGTTCTTCCGGGAGCTCTTGTCCATTCTCGCCATAGTTGTTCCGACGGTCCTTGGCGTAACCCAGCCGCTTCTTCTCCTGTGGGCTTCTACGCCTCACGGGCCGCCTCCCACGACGATCGGTCTTTCTCGCCCCACCAGGCCATCCAGCAGCGCGTCACGGGGTCGAGCGAAATAGCTCTCCCGCCTCGCGCCTTGCCGGAGCACCCGTTGTGGCCACCTGACAACTGTCCGAGCGATCAAATCGGTTGGCCGCCCACCAGGTCTGCAGCAGGGCGACCACCTGGGGCAACGGCGATCGTTCTCCGCGATCGAGGTGTACTGCCAGGTGACCGCGGCGATCGACTGATTCGGCCGGGTCCTCGACTTCACGAACATGACCGCGATCACTTCTCGAACACCAGTATGATGCTACGGTTCAAACAGAAGATGATCTACCTGAAAGGGCCGCACGTGGCGCAGAAGGTGATACTGGTTGACGACCTCGACCACTCCGAGGGCGATGACGTGGCGAGACGGGAGTTCCAGCTGCTGAACCGCACCTTCGCCATCGACCTGTCCGACGCCACCCAGCAGCGGCTGAGCGAGGCTCTCGCGTTCATCGAAACGGTCCTGGAGAGCTCCCGTGAGGTGAAGCAGGCGTCGCGGTCGAAGAAGGCCGCCGATGTCTCCCCCCGATTGCAGGGCCACACCCTCACCGACGTTCGCGAATGGGCGAGAGAGCAAGGGCTGGATGTCCCCCTCAGGGGGAAGGTCGCCGACGAGGTCATCGAACAGTTCATCGCCGCCCGGTCCGACGCGAACTCCACGCAGTCGGCGTCGGAAGGACAGGAAGGCGGAGAAGCAGGGGACGGTAACCCCGGCACCTGATGCGGAGTGCGGCTCGAACGGCGGCCTCCTCTCGGAGGCCCGGGGTGGCTCAGTGGGGAACGACTTGTGCCCGCACGCCGGGGAGATCGTCGAATGCGGCGGAGCGATCGCTTCTAAGCTCTCACGCATGGCAAAGTACTTCGATGTACATCCGGACAACCCGCAACCTCGGGCGCTCCGTCAGGTGACGGACATCATCCGTGCGGGCGGGCTGATCGTGTACCCGACCGACTCGTGCTTCGCGCTCGGCTGCCGAGTGGGCAACAAGGAGGGCATCGACCGGATCAGGGAGATCCGCCGTCTCGACAGCCACCACCACTTCACCCTGGTGTGCAAGGACTTCGCTCAGCTCGGCCAGTTCGTCCACATCAGCAACGCGCTGTTCCGTTCGATCAAGGCGGCGACCCCCGGCAGCTACACCTTCATCCTGCCTGCGACGAAGGAGGTGCCGCGCCGGTTGCTACACCCCAGAAAACAGACCGTCGGCGTCCGGATCCCCGATCACGTCGTCACGCAGGCGTTGCTGACCGAGCTCGGAGAACCGTTGCTGTCGAGCACCCTGCTCCTGCCCGAAGAGACCGAAGCCATGACACAAGGCTGGGAGATCAAGGAAAGGCTCGATCACGTGGTGGACGCCGTGGTCGACGCCGGTGAGTGCGGCGCCGTGCCGACGACGGTCATCGACTTCTCGCAGGACCAACCGGAGATCCTCCGCAGAGGAGCAGGAGACCCGTCCCGCTTCGAGTAGAACGGTCGCTGTCGTCTGAGGCGCCGACATCGCCTTGCTGTCGGGGATCCGCATGGCCGCGACGGTAGACCTTCGCTCCCACTCGAACCACGGCCTGAACTGGCCGGGTTTGAGTGCCAAGCCGACGCGGGCCCTGCCCGGGATACCGCAACACCGACAACCCTCGCCTACGCCGGATCGTGAAGAGGGCAAACGTGGCCTGACATGGCACTAGGTGTGTTCGGTGGTCGGGTTGCCGGCCCTTCTGGACTTCTTCGCCGATCTGGTGATCACCGGCACCGTGCTGGGCCTTGACCACACCAGTGAGCAGGCAGACGTGGAGGAGAGGCTCGGGCGCGATCGCCCGTTCAAGGCGCCGTCGGGGATGATCTCCGACTTCGGTCTAGTTGAGTTCGGCTGGTGGCGGGGCCGGGGCTGGGTCTGACAGGTAGAGCGCGACGGCGTCGGCTTTGGACTCAGGCGGGTAGACCTTCATGACCACCAGGAACTCCTTGGTCTCCAGATCTCCATGATCTGGCACTCAAGGTGTCCACATGTCGAGGGGAGAGTCCCTCTCGCCGTACCACGCGTCGTGCTCCGCCACCGGATCCGTCACTGGATCGGCCATGCCGACCGACCCTGGTGATGAGTTGTCGCGCCCGCACCCGTCACACCTACGACGGGACACGACGAGGCGGAAGGATGACGTGATGAGTGCGGACACGCGGCTGGAGGGGCTGGGCGTGAGCGGTCTGGGCGAGGTCGACGAGCCGGCGTTCTCGGGGCTGGCGGAGCGGCACCGGCGGGAGCTGCACGTGCACTGCTACCGGATGCTCGGGTCGTTCGAGGACGCCGAGGACACCGTGCAGGAGACGTTCCTCCGTGCCTGGCGGCGGCGGGAGACCTTCGAGGGTCGGTCGACGTTCCGGGCCTGGCTGTACCGGATCGCCACCAACGCCTGCCTGGATCTGCTCGCCAAGTGCCGCCCGGAGCCTGCGACCGGCGGCGAGGTGCTGTGGCTGCAGCCCTACCCGGACCGGCTGCTCGACGAGCTGCCCGCGGGCGACGCGGACGAGCCGGAGACCGTCGCCGTCGCGCGGGAGACGATCGAGCTGGCGTACCTGGTCGCAGTCCAGCACCTCGCGCCGCGCCCGCGGGCCGTGCTGATCCTGCGGGACGTGCTCGGCTGGCCGGCGAAGGACGTCGCGGAGCTCCTCGGGGACTCCGTCAACTCCGTGAACAGCGCGCTGCAGCGGGCCCGCGCCGGCATGCGGGAGCGCCTGCCCGCCGAGCGGCAGGACTGGACCGGCGGCGAGGAGGACGCCGGGACGCGCGAGCTGGTGCGCCGCTATACCGACGCCAGCGTGGCCACGGACGTCGCCGGGCTCGCCGCACTGCTGCGGGACGACGTCCGCTGCTCGATGCCGCCCACGCCGGGCCTGTACGTCGGCCGCGACACGGTGGTGAACGACTGGGTCGAGAGCGGCTTCGAGGGCATGAAGCACCTGCGCGCCGTCCCCACCTCCGTGAACCGGCAGCCCGCCGTCGCCTTCTACCTCTGGCGGAAGCGGGAGGGCGCGTACCTGCCGCTGACGATCGACGTCCTGCGCGTCACCGGCGGGGCGATCACCGAGATCGTCACGTTCCACGACGACCAGTTTCCGCGGCTCGGGCTGCCGGAGCGCCTGCCGGCGGACGGCACGGAGTAGTCCCGGTGTGGACGCTCGCGCTGCGCGGTGGCGCGCGTGTCGCGGTGGTCGCGGCGGAGTGGTGCGACGCGTTCGGCGTCGTCACCCGCGGGCGGGTGCAGCTGGAGTTGCGCGACGGCGAGCCCGGGCCGGTCCTCGGACGGCACGCCGGGTTCTGGCTCCGCGGCACCGGGGTCCGCGCCCTGCGGAACCCCGGCCGTCGCACGGCGAGGGTGCGCATCGTCACGCCCAGGGCCAGGACTGTCACACGCCACTCAACACACCCCGTACGCCAGTTCCCGAATGATGGAGGAACGACATGAACAGCATGAATGACACCGGGGTCGTCGCAGACCCGGCATCGGGCCAGACCAGCCGCACCCACCGACTCCGCGGGCTCGCCGTCACCGGCTTCATTGCCACGCTCGCAGCGATGGTGGCCACCACCCTCGCCGCTGCGCTTGCCCAGGCCGTTGGCGTCGACTTCGAGGTCCCCGATGGCGGCGAGACGATCCCGTTGCCCGGGTTCGCCGTCGTGACCGGCTTCTTCTCGGTCGTGGGCATCGTCATCGCCGTCGCTCTTCTTCGTTGGAGCGCTCGCCCCGCCGAGCGATTCGTGTGGACGGCAGTGTCGCTGACCGCGATCTCGTTGGTCCCGCCTCTCCTCTCCGGGGCAGACACCGCCGCCACCACCGCCCTCCTCGGGCTACACCTCGTCCCTGCGGCGGTGATGATCCCCACCCTGGCGCGGAGCCTCCGCACCCGGACCGATTGACGATCCCGTACCGGGACAACGCGCGGCGCATGGGCCGTGCGTCGGGGCGCACCGGGTACCCGGGTCGCGTTCACGCTGGCCGACCCAGCCGTCGCGCGCCTCCCACGTGGATTCGGCTCCTGCGCGGCGGCTTGAGCCGGGATCTGACCCTCTCTCGGGTCGACGTCAGCGGGTACTTCCGGCCGAGCGCACCAGAGCCAGCCAAATCGATCATTGACTGCGATTTGACAAAAATTTACATTATGTCGACAGATCGGGGGACCCGCGCGCTCGAAAGGGAGACCGTCCTGATGGTGCGTCGAGCCCTGATTCCCACCCTCGCAGCCTTACTTTTCCTGATCTGGGGCACTCCACCGGCCGCCTTCGCGGTGGACGGAACCCGGACGCCGGCCTCGCCCTCCTACACGGTCAGCCTGACCAGCAACACGTCGGGCAGCACATGGACCGGACACGAGAGCGTCACCTTCACCAACCCGTCCGCGGATCCCCTGACGGAGGTCTACCTCCGGTTGTGGGACAACTACCACGGCACGTGCCCGTCCACACCGATAACCGTGACCAACATGACCGGGGGCACGCCGTCCCCGCTGTCGGTCGCCTGCACCGCGCTGAAGATCACACTGCCCGCCCCGCTCGCCCAGAACGACAGCGCCTCGATCGGCTTCGACCTGAGCATCGTGGTGCCCAGCGGCGCGGACCGGTTCGGCCGCGACGGGTCCTACAACTTCATCGGCAACGCGCTGCCCGTTCTGGCGGTCCGCGACGCGAGCGGCTGGCACCTCGATCCGTACAGCAACAACGGCGAGTCCTTCTACGCGCTCACCAGTGACTACTCCGTCAC
>NZ_JBFALK010000044.1:0-25725 GCF_040656155.1 Microtetraspora glauca | reverse complement strand
GTGACGGAGTAGTCACTGGTGAGCGCGTAGAAGGACTCGCCGTTGTTGCTGTACGGATCGAGGTGCCAGCCGCTCGCGTCGCGGACCGCCAGAACAGGCAGCGCGTTGCCGATGAAGTTGTAGGACCCGTCGCGGGCCAGCGCGGCAGCCCGGTAGGCCGAGGTCAAGCCGGTCAGCTCGATCGCCCGTGCCTGTTCAGCGGGGCCGAGGCCGATGCGGAAGTCCAGCTCGTGCGGGCCGCAGACCTCCTCAGCGAGAAAGCGGCCGAGCGTCCGCCCGTCGGTGCGCCGGACCAGGTACCCCTAAAACAACGCCGACTCGCCGTGCGCGGTGCCCGGCTCCCACGACGGCTCCTGCGCGGCAAGAAGCGCGCATATCCGGTCCCAGTCGTAGAAGGTCTCGGTGGGTACCAGCTGGTCCAGTGCCACCACGCCCGCCTGGTGCGACAGGACATGTCGTACGACCGTCAAGGTCGGCGACCTTGCCGAGGACGCAGGTGCCGACGTTATTGAAGGCGACGCCCAGCCTGCCATGCCGCTGGACGACCGCGATGTCCGCCACCCTACCGAGCGATGAGCCTACGGCTGCCCGCCGGGGCGGACCAGCTCGCTCTCGTAGGCCAGCACCACCGCCTGAGCCCGGTCGCGCAGATGGAGCTTGGTGAAGATGCGCGTGACGTGCGTCTTCACCGTCGCCTCGCTGAGCCGGAACTCCGCGGCGATCTCGGCGTTGGACAGCCCGCGCCCCATCAGCCGCAGCACCTCGACCTCCCGCGGCGTCAGCTCCCTCAGCCGCCCCGGCGCCGGGGCTGCGGTGGGCCAGGCGAAGCGTTCCACGAGCCGTCGGGTGATCGCCGGCGCGAGCAGCGCGTCGCCCGTCATGACCAGGCGGATCGAGGCGAGCAGCTGCTCGGGGCTGGCGTCCTTGAGCAGGAAGCCGCTGGCGCCCGCCTGGAGTGCCTCGTAGACGTACCTGTCGAGGTCGAAGGTGGTCAGGATGATCACTCGGGGCACATGGTCGAGGGCCATGATGCGGCGGGTGGCCTCCAGGCCGTCCAGTTCGGGCATGCGGATGTCCATGAGGACGACGTCGGGCCGCAGCTCCGCCACCAGCTCGATCGCCTGCGCGCCGTCTGAGGCCTCGCCTGCCACCTCGACGTCGCCGGTCTTGAGTATCAGCCGTAAGCCCGTCCTGACCAGGGCCTGGTCATCTACGATCAGTACCCGGATCATGCCGCCGGCTCCCCGAGGGGGATCTTGGCCCGCACGCGGTAGCCGCCGCCGAGCCGCCTGCGGGCGTCGAGGTCGCCGCCGAGGACGGCCACCCGCTCGCGCAGGCCGACGAGGCCGCGACCGGCGCCGTTCCCCGAAGCGGGGGCGGGCGTGCCGGTGAGCACGCTCGGCCCGGTGTTGACCACCTCCACGCGCAGCAGCCGCTCGGTGTAGCGCACGAACACCTCGGCCCGCCCGCCGGGCGCGTGCTTGAGCGCGTTCGTCAGCGCCTCCTGCACGATCCGGTAGGCGGTCAGGTCCACCCCGGCGGGCAGCGGGCGCGGCTGGCCCTCGATCGACATCTCGACGGGCATACCGGCAAAGGCGATCTTGTCCACCAGTGTCCCCAGCCGTGACAGGCCGGGCTGAGGGACCAGGTCCTCGTGCGGTTCGGCGGGCGCCAGCAGGCCGAGCAGGTGGCGCAGCTCGTTCATCGCCTCCCTGCCGCTGGTCTCGGCCGCCCGCAACGCCTCGATCGCCTCCTCCGGCAGCTCGTGGACGCTCCGCCGGGCCGCGCCCGTCTGGATGATCATGACGCTGACGTTGTGGCTGACCACGTCGTGCAGTTCGCGGGCGATCCTGGCCCGCTCCTGTTCGACGGCCAGCCTGGTGGCGCTGTCGCGCTCGGCCTGCATGAGCCGGTTGCGCTCGGCCAGGTCGCGGGTGCGCGAGCGCCGGGCATGGATCGCCACGGCCGCGGCGCACACCGCGACGAGCCAGCCGAGCAGGGTGAACGCCACCTCCCCATGGTGGCAGAACGGGTCGTCGCGGCCATCCGCCCGGGGATGGGCCCGCCGTACATCCACGGAGGTACGTCCCCCGCCCGACGACAGACGGCGGCCGCCGGTCGTACGGTCGCCTGCATGAATGCAGTGGTGCAGGTGGAGGCCGTGCGCAAGGAGTACGGCGAGACGGTGGCGCTGGCGGGGGTCACGCTGTCGATCGGGGCGGGCGAGGCGGTGGCGATCATGGGCCCGTCAGGCAGCGGGAAGTCGACGCTGCTCAACATGATCGCCGGGCTGGACCGGCCCTCCTCGGGGCTGGTGACCGTCCAGGGGGAGGAGTTGACGCGGATGAGCGAGGGAGCGCTGGCGCGCTACCGCAGGCGGCGGATCGGGATGGTGTTCCAGTTCTTCAACCTGCTGGACGACCTGCCCGTGCTGGAGAACGTCGCCCTGTCGGCCAGGCTCGTCGGCACCCCGCGGCGCCAGGCCAGGACGCGAGCGCTCGAACTCCTGGAGGAGCTGGGCATCGCCGACCGGCGCGACGCCTACCCCGCCACGCTCAGCGGCGGGCAGCGCCAGCGCGTCGGGGTTGCCCGCGCGCTGATGAACCGGCCCGCGCTGCTGCTGGCCGACGAGCCGACCGGGGCGCTGGACAGCCGCTCCGGCGAGCAGGTCATGGACCTGCTGCTGGACCTCAACCAGATCGGCCAGACCCTGATGCTCGTCACCCACGACCACCGGTTGGCCGAACGCTGCGCCACCCGCGTCGTTCACTTCGCCGACGGCCGGATCGCTGAGATGGAGGCGGCGTGAGGGCGGTCTGGATCGCCGGCCTGGCGGCGGTGCGCAGGCGCCGCCTGCAGAGCGTGATCGTCGGCGTGGTGGTCACGCTGTCCTCGGGCGTGATCGCGCTCTGCCTGGCGCTGCTGTCCGGCACGAACGCGCCCTTTGACCGGGCCTTCGAACAGCAGCGCGGCGCCCAGGTGACGGCGCTGTACGCCGTCGGTTCGGCGCCGGGACACGTGGAGGGGACCGCCGGGCCGTTCCCGGTGGCGACGGTCAGGGACACCGACGGCGCGTCCTGGCGGGTCGTCGGCCGCGCCGATCCGGGCGGCGCGGTGGACCGGGTGGCCGTGGTTCGGGGCCGGTGGCCGCGGGCAGCGGGCGAGGTCGTGATCAGCCGGGACCGCTGGGATCCCGCCTCCAGCCCGGTCGGCGCCAGGTTCGCGACGCTGTCCGGCGAGCCCGCGCTGACCGTCGTCGGCGTCGCAGTGTCCATGTCGGCCTCGGCCGACGCGTGGACGACCCCCGCCCAGGCCCGCGCGCTGCCGCACCCGGCGGGTGACCAGCTGCTGTACCGCTTCGCCGATGCCTCCGCCCTGCCGCGGGAGGGCCTGATCTCGACCGGCTCGTACCAGACGCTTCGGTACGCCTTCGAGAGCCGGCTGTCCTCGACGGTGCCGCTGCTGGTGACGTTCGGCGGTCTCGGTCTGGCCATCTCGGTGCTGATCATCGTGATCACGGTCAGCGGTGCCGTCATCTCCGGCCTGCGCGCCATCGGCGTCATGAAGTCGCTGGGGTTCACCCCGGTGCAGGTCGTCGCCGTCCATCTGATCATGATCATGGTGCCGTCGGCGGCCGGCGCCCTCGCCGGTACGGCCGTCGGCAACGTGCTCTCCCTGCCCATTCTGGGCGACTACGCGAGCATGATCGGGCTGCCCGTCGGTGTGGAGGTCGAGTACCTGGCCGCGCTGGCCACCTACGCGGGTGTCCTGGCCCTCGTCGCCGTCACCGCGCTGCTGCCCGCGCTGCGCGCCGGCCGGCTGGGCGCCGTCCGGGCCATACAACTGAGCGCGGGCTCCGGCCCCGGCCGGAGTCGTACGGCCCAGCGGCGGCTGGCCGGTTCGCGGCTGCCGATCCCGCTGGGGCTGGGTCTCGGCCAGCTGTTCACCCGCCCGGCCAGGACGGCGCTGACGCTGGCGGTGCTCGTGGTGGGGGCGAGCGCGCTCACGTTCGTCGGCGGCCTCTACCTGAGCACCGACGCGGTGGAGAGGCTGCAGGACCGCAGTGCGGCCGTCCAGGTGAGCGTCGACGGCAACCCGGTCCCCCGGGACATCTCGGCGCGGCTGCGCGCGCTGCCCGGTGTCCGCACGCTCACCGCGATGCGGGCGGCCGATGCCCGGATTGAGGGCCTGGCCCAGTCGGGGATCCTGATCGGCTGGAGCGGGGACATGGTCACCGCCGGGTATCCGCTGGCGAACGGCCGCTGGTTTCGAGGCGAGGACGAGGTGGTGGTCCCCGGGCCGCTGCTGCGCCTGACCGGCAAGCGCGTCGGCGACACGCTCGCCGTACAGCTCCAAGGTCGTACGGCCGAGCTGCGCATCGTCGGCGAGCTGGCGATCACCAAGACCGAGCAGACCGTCTACGTCAGCGGGCAGACCTTCCTCCACCGCAACGGCGGGCGGCGGCCCTACGCCTACGAGATCGGGCTGGCGCCGGGCTCCGACGTGAGCGCCTATCTGGCCGCGGTGCGGGCCGGGGGCTGGCAGGCGCGCGCGATCCCGCGACCCGCCGAGAGCGACGTGAGGACCGTCGTCCCCGCCTTCGCGCTGGTGCTGGTGCTGGTGACGGCGCTCGGCGTGTTCAACGTCGTCGTGCTCAACACCCGCGAACGGCGGCGCGAGCTGGGCGTACTCAAGTCAGTCGGGATGGAGCCGCGGCAGGTCGTGGCCATGGTCGTCACGTCGGTCGCCGGGCTGGCGCTGTTCGGCGGTCTGCTGGGGCTGCCGGCGGGGATCGGGCTATTCCGGGCGTTCATCGCGTTCGCCTCCGAAGCGGGAAGGACCAGTTATCCGGCCACGATCATGGACATCTACGACGCCAGGACGCTCGCCGCGGTGGTCGGCGTCCTGCTCCTGACGGCCACGCTCGGGGCGCTCGTGCCCGCCGGGTGGGCGGCCAGGGCGGGGACCGCCACCGTCCTGCGCGCGGAGTGAGCCGTTAGGGTCCTGGCATGACACTCCCTGTGTCAACCTCAGGCGGCAACGAGCTCGTTGAGCGCTGCTGCGGCGCCGTGCTTGGCGGGGTCGTAGGGGACGCCGTCGAGCCAGCAGCGCCAAATCACGCGGATCCAGGCGCGGGCCAGCACGCGGACGGCGTGGGGGTGGTCTTTGCCTGCCTTGCGGGCCTGGGTGTAGATGTGCGCGGCCCAAGGGCTGGCGTGCCGGCTGTTGTCGGCGAAGGTGGTCAGCGCGGCGCGGAAGCGTTTGTTGCAGGCCCAGCGGAAGTGCACGGCCCGGTGTTTGCCGTCGCTCCAGCCGGGGCCGCGCGCAGCCGCTCCAGCAGCACCGCGGCCGATCGGCGGCCGGAGTAGCCGCGCTTGACCAAGAACGCGGCCATTCGCTTCTGGCCCAGGTGGCGGGCGCTGGCCGGGGTGGGGTAGCGGGTCAGGAAGTCCAGGCTGATCGGCGATTCCACGTCGGCGAAGACGGCCTTGGCGCCGGGCCAGTAGGCCTCCAGCAGCGCGGTGAGCTGGTTGGTCGCGGCTACGCGCATGTCGACGAGGTCGGTGCGGGTGCGCACGACGGTCCGCAGCGCCTTGGTGTCGTCGGAGTACGGCACGGCGATGCGCAGCCGGTGCTGGCGCAGCCGCAGGTATTCGGCCATGACAGCAGCGTCCCGGGCATCGGACTTCGCGCCCGACAGCACTTCTCCGTCACGCCATGCCTTGATGGCGTTCGGGGAGACGGGGACGACCGGGTGCCCGGCCTCCAGGTGCGACCCCCGGCCAGCGAGTCAGAAGTCAGCCGGCTTGAGGAGCGGCTGGGCCTGAGCCTGCCGCCGAGCTATCGGGTGATGTCCCCTCGAGTGGTGTAGCTCCAAGCTGACAACTCAAGCCCCAGACATGGGGCGAGCCATCGCGATAGGTCCTCCGGGCCACCCGACGGGCAACCCCCCGGCTCGTACTCCTGACCGGTGGCTCTGGCCAGGTCCCAGCCGTGCACGACCATATCGACGAGGTACATGTGGGCCAGCGCGGTCATCGGCAGGCCCATGGCGGGGCTGGTCCCCTCCCATGCCTCGGGCCGCGACCAGGCGGCCAGCGTGTGCTCCGCTCCAGCACCTCGGCTAGGGCGGGCAGGTCGGACAGCGGATCGGAGATGGTGACGTGCTTCAGGTGTCCCCGGCATGGCCGCGGTATCGCCAGGTCTACCACCCGCACTCCACCGGGGGCCCGTTCGCTGGGAGCCTGCCGCTCGTAGGGTGGTCCGGATGACGCACAGTGGTTCGGTATGGCGGGCGGTGGCCGGCAACCCGTTCAGGTTCTTGCTGTCCCGGTGGCCGTGGCGCTGTCTGGCCTATCTGCTCGGTACGGTCGTGCTCGCCCCGGCGGCATGGCTGGCGATGCTGCCGCTGGCGGCGTTCCCGCCGACGCTTGTTCTCGCGGGGGTGCCGATCGGGGCGTTGGAGCGGCGCCGCCTCGGCCTGTTCGAACGGGCTCCGATGCGAAGCCCGCACGCCGCCGCGCCCGGCGGCGTGGGCGCTTGGTTGCGTCGGCGGCTGGTGGAGAGCGCGACGTGGCGGGAGCTGGGCTACACGGTCTGCCTGCTGTCCGTCCTGTTCGCCATCGACCTCGTCGGCCTCTTCGTCCTGTTCGTCTGCGTCACCCTGCTGGCACTTCCGCTGCGCGTCGCGGCAGGGATCACGAACTGGGTGAACATCCAGCTGGGCGGATCGGTCGTCGACACGATGGGCGAGGCATGGCTCGCCGCCGCGATCGCTCTGCCCGTCACGATCGTCACCGTCTACGCGCTGTGCCTCCTCGCCGCGGGTCAGGCGGCGTTCGCCCGCTGGCTGCTCGGCCCGACACAGGCCGAGTTGAACCTGCGGGTGGAGGAGCTCTCGACGTCGCGGATGCGGCTGGTCGACGCGTTCGAGGCCGAGCGTCGCCGCATCGAGCGGGACCTGCACGACGGCGCTCAGCAGCACCTGGTACTGCTGAACATGAATCTCGGCCTGATGGAAGCCGAGCTCGGCGGGCAGGACCAGCGGATGGCCGAGCTCGCCCGCGACGCCCGCCGGCAGGCCAGGCAGGCGCTGACGGCGATCCGCGAGCTGATCCGCGGCATCCACCCCCAGGTCCTGACCGACCTTGGGCTGGCGGCCGCCGTCGGAGAGCTCGCCGAACGCTGCCCGGTCCCGGTCGAGCTGGATCTCGCCCTGGACCGGCGCCTGCCCGTCGCCGTCGAGTCCACCGCGTACTTCGTCGTCTCCGAGGCGATGACCAACACGGTCAGGCACGCCGGGGCCGGCCGGATCACGGTCAGCGGCGGGTTCGCGGGCGGACGCCTGCGCGTGGCTATCGGGGACGACGGCCGGGGCGGCGCCGACCCGGCCCGGGGCAGCGGCCTGCGCGGCCTGGCCGACCGGGTCGCCGTACTGGATGGCACCCTGGTGATCGACAGCCCGGAAAGGGGACCAACTACCGTGCGGATCGAACTGCCATGTCATTGCGAATAGTGCTCGCCGAAGACGCCACGCTGATGCGCGCCGGCCTGGCCGGGCTGCTGGAGCGGTTCGGCCACACCGTCGTCGCGGCCGTCGGCGACGCCGATGCCCTGATGGCCGCCGTCCGTACGCACCATCCGGACCTCGTCATCACCGATGTGCGGATGCCGCCGGGCTACACCAATGAGGGTTTGCACGCGGCGGTGGAGCTGCGGACCGCCGATCCGGGCACGGCGGTGCTGGTGCTTTCGCAGTACGCCGCGACCGCCTACGCCGCGGAACTTCTCATACCCGCCAGCCGGGCCGGTGTCGGATATCTGCTCAAGGACCGGGTCGGGGAGATCTCCGACTTCGCCGACGCGGTGACCCGGGTCGCGGCCGGTGAGACCGTCATCGACCCCGACGTGGTCCGGCAGCTGCTGGCGCGGCAGCGGGTCACCGATCCACTCGACCGGCTCACTCCACGGGAGCGGGAGGTGCTCGGGCAGATGGCCGAGGGCCGCTCCAACCCGTCGATCGCCCGCGTCCTCGGCATCAGCGACGCCGCGGTCGCCAAGCACATCGGCAACATCTTCATGAAGCTGGACTTTCCGGCCGAGGACGGCCACCGCCGGGTGCTGGCCGTCCTCACCTACCTGCGGCGCTGAGCCGCCGCCCCGGTCGCCCGGGGCAGCGGCGCGCGGCGCCGTCACTCGCCGGCGTCGCCGGAGGTGTCGCAGACGATGTCGGTGCCGGGCAGGGCGCCGTCGACCAGGTAGCGGTCGACGGCGGCGTTGACGCAGGCGTTGCCAGCCGCGAGGTAGGCGCCATGGCGGAAGGCGCCGGTGAGCGTGATCATGCGCGAGCCGGCCAGCGCGCGGTGCATGGCCCGCTGGCCCGGATAGGGAGTAACGGGGTCGCCGTCGGCGCCGACGATCAGCGCCGGGACGTGGTTGCGGATCTCGGTGACCG
Source organism: Microtetraspora glauca (assembly GCF_040656155.1). Classification (NCBI taxonomy): domain Bacteria; kingdom Bacillati; phylum Actinomycetota; class Actinomycetes; order Streptosporangiales; family Streptosporangiaceae; genus Microtetraspora; species Microtetraspora glauca. The sequence goes on along the minus strand of NZ_JBFALK010000044.1, from coordinate 17,270 downwards.
GTTCCGTCGGCGTGGTCGGCCAGAACGCGCACGGGGTGATGTTGCGGGTCATCGGCCCGAACAGCGGTTCGCGGGCCCGGTGCGCCTGGATGTCGCGGAAGTAGGTTGCCGGGTCGCGGGAGACGGCGCGGTCGGCGCAGATGATCGGGGTTCCCGCCCGGTCCTCGGCCGCGCCCGCGCCGGTGAACAGGCCGGTGAGGAGCTGCTCCAGCGACGGCGGAGGAACGACCGAGGCCCCGCGGGCGGCGTCGGCCAGCGCCCGCGTCTCCGCCGCGAGGCCGGCGTACGCCGTCGCGCTGTCGTCGTAGAGGCGGACGAACAGCAGGTACGGGACGAGGTGGGCGTCGACCCCGTACGCGCCGACCCGCAGGGGACGCCGGGCGGCGGCGCGGTCGATCCGCTCCACAGTGGACAGGACTGCGGCCGTCGTGTTGCCCAGGCCGTACTTGCTGTCGTGATCGGCGGCCCAGCCGGCCCAGTGCTTCAGCGCGGCGGCGAGGGCCGGGGCGTTCCGCGAGATCAGGTTGGGGCCGTAGACGTCGGGGTCGGCCGCGCTGTCCAGCACGACCCGGTCCGCCCGCGCCCCGAACATCTGCAGGTAGACGGCGCCGAGGTAGGTGCCGTACGAGTACCCGAGGTAGGACAGCCTCGGCTCGCCGAGGGCCGCGCGGATCACGTCCATGTCGCGGGCGGTGTTGCGGGTGGAGGCGTGCGGCAGCAGGTCGCGATCGCCTTGGGCGCATCCGGCCGCCAGCGTCTTCATGAGGGCCGCGCTCTCGTCGAAGGTGCGGCGGTTCGGACCGGCCGACCGCGTGAAGCTGTCGGTCGTCCACCGGCAACGGATCGGCGTGCTGCGGCCCACGAAGCGCGGGTCCATCCCGATCAGGTCGTAGCGCTCCGCGACGGCCGGCATCATCCCCTTGAGAAGCACCTGGTCCAGTCCGACGGCGCCGGGACCGCCGGGATTGATGAGCAGGGCGCCGCGGCGCCGCGGCGGCGGCCGGGATCGGTGGCCTTGATCCGCGATATCGCCACGGTGATGGTCCGCCCGTCCGGCCGGCCGTAGTCCAGCGGGACGGTGACCGTGGCACACCGCGCGCCGGCCGCGTCCAGCGCTCCGCCGGTTTCGTCGTCCGGCCCCGACCGGCAGCCGTGCCAGCTGATCGGTTGCCGGTAGAACCGGGCGGTCCCGTCGGTCCCGCTGGTCCCGGCCCGGCTGGCGACGCCCGCCGACGCCGGGCCGGTGGCCGGTATCCCGACCGTCAGAGCCGTGCCCACGGCGACGGCCACGGCGATCATTCGTTCACGCACGGAAGTTGTCCTCTCCGGATGATGTCGGTGCCGGGCCGCAAGTCCCGGCGGTTGATCCGGATCAACCGTATGGACGTCCCCTCGTCGGCACGATGGCGTAGCCAGCCGCACGCGGGGTGGTGTTCCCGGGTGTCCCGAGGTAGACACAGCACTACTACGAGAGGAGCTCGGCCCGTCCCTGGTGTACGAAGAGGGACGTGCCGTTTGCGCCCTGACCTTCTTGCCGGCGTCGTTTCCGCGACTGGCGGCGCCCACGGTCTCGGCTTCGCGTCCTTCGGCCTGGCGGACTTGTTCGCGCATGTCGTTGTGCACGGCGAGCAGGTGGCCGTCCTACCTGTGCCGTACCTGAACTCGCACACCGGCTGCAACCTGGTGTTTCACAAGATCCCTAGACCGCTCTCCGGTACTCGTTTATCAACCCTCCGACAGCCTGTCGGCGCTGGATCGGAGTGGTCAGGTCGATCACCCGGCCGACTTCATTCACCGGCGGCTTCTTGTCCAGAGCCTGATGAGGACGATGATCGTTATAGTGCTGCTCATACGCGGCCAGGACAGTGCGCAGGTGCCGCTCTCCAAAGATCAGCAGTCGATCGAGGCACTCACGGCGTAGCGTGCCCACGAACCTTTCCGCGTAGGAATTCGCACGCGGTGAGCGGGGTGGGATCTTGATGATCCTTATGCCGCTGCCGGTGAACACCTCGTCAAGGACCCGGGAGAACTTGCCACAAGGCCACGTAGTTAAGGATCTCGGGCGCGTGGCAAGCGGTTCGTGAGTTCGGCAGGGCCCAGGCAAAAGAAGAACGGGACCTCTGATACATCAGGTGATCGACCAAGATCCACCCGAACCCGAGGTCCCGTTGCCTACTGATTCTGCCACGATCACGCTCACCCGCACTCTCATGGTCGCCGACGGCGTCTTCGCCCCCGGCCACCTGGGAGAACTGACCCAGCACCTGCCGTTCGAGCTGGTCGACGCGGTACTGGAAGACACCGGAAAGACCCAGCGGCGGTTACGGAACCTGCCCTCCAGGGTCGGGGTCTACTTCGTGCTGGCCCTGGGCCTGTTCCCAGAACTGGGCTACCTGGGCGTATGGGGCAAACTGGTCGCCGCGTTGGAGGGCCTGGCGGTGCCGCGCCCGTCGGAGAAAGCGCTGCGGGATCTGCGGCGCTGGGTGGGTGCGGCACCGCTGCGAGCGTTGTTCGACATCGTGGCCGGGCCGTTGGCGCAGTCGGGCACACCAGGGACGCGCTATCGGCGCTGGCGCACCGTCGCCTTCGACGGCCGCAGCTCCATCAAGGTGTCCGATGCCGAGCGGAACCGTTCCTGGCTGGCGAAGATCAGGTATCGGCTGGGCTGGGCGGACTATCCGACGGTAATGCTCATGACGCTGGTGGAGACCGCACACGCGGCCTGATCGGCGCAACGTTCGGGCCGACCACCCCCGGTGAGAGCCGATACGCGCGCCGGCTGTGCGCCCTGCTCGGCCCAGACATGCTGGTACTGGCCGATCGCGCCTTCGACGGCAACGACCTGCTGGCTGCCGTGGCCGGGCGCGGCGCGCAGTTCCTGGTCCGGCTCAAGAGCACCCGCCGCCCGCCGCTGGCCGCCCGGCTGTGCGATGGCTCGTTCCTTTCCCGGATCGGCGAGGTGGTAGTGCGGATCATCGATGCCGACATCACCGTGACCTGCGCCGACGGCACGAAGATCGCCAGCCGCTATCGGCTGGCCACGACCTTGCTCGATCCCCGCCGCGACAGCGCTGCGGCCCTGATCCGGCTCTACCACGAGCGGTGGGAGATCGAATCGGCCTACCTCGCGTTACGGCACACCCTGCTGGGGGGTGTCCCTATGGGATTCGTCAAGCGGCCACGGGCCACCTACAACCGCTACAACGGCGTCATGCAGATGATCGCCGCGCTCGATCTGGCCACCGGCCGGCTGTACTACCGGATCCGCAAGCGCAAGCGCTGGCGGGAGGTGTTGTCCTTCCTCAAGACGCTCCGCGTGCGCTGGCCTGGCGAGAAGCTGTACGTGATCGCCGACAACTACTCGCCCCACAAACATCCCCAGGTCCGCGCCTAGGCTGCCGACAACGATGTTGAGCTGGTGTTCCTTTGCCGCCCGCGGCCTACGCCCGGCTCAGAAACCAGGCCTGTTCCAACGCCGGGCGAGCCCCGACCACGAAAAGGCAGCCCCACCACAGGGGGTGAGTCTGCCTTTCCGCGCGCCTACTGGTGAGGTCAGGACATCTCGACGCACGCGTTGTAGGTGCCCGCCGCCCAGCTTTGTTGGATTCACAGCCAGTACTACCGGGACCCTTTACTTGGTTCCCCAGCCGGGCGAATGGCACGCGGGACCGTTCGGGCCGGTGGTGCAGGGTTCGGCCGCCTGGGCCGGGAGGGACAGTGCCCCCACGAAGGCCGCGGCCAACAGCGCGATGGTGAATGCGGGACGGAGACGGGTCACATGGACTCCTGCGGTGGGGTCGCGATGTACGCGAGCTGCGGATCCTGCGTCTGTCGCGGCCACCGGATGCCCCGATGATCTCCGATGCCGCACTGTCGATTGTCGGCCAGTGACTGCGATCCGGGCTCCTCCCGGAGGAGGATCGTCTGCGGCCTAAGGGACGACGGCGACCGGCCGGGTGGAGGATGCCACTGACCTTGCCCGTGTGCTTCACGTCGACGTTGGCCGGCGATATCCGTTGGATCTTCCGCGACTACCACCGGGACCCCTCGCGGCCACGACGGCCGGTGCGGTGCCCACCATGAACGCCCCCTACCTGCGGCCATCTCCGAAGCGACCGGCCCCGGCGCCGACAATTGGATCGCGATCGGCGGCATCGTCGTCGCCGCGGTCAGCGCCGTCGTGGCCGTAGTCGCCCTCGTGTACGCCAGAAAGTCCGCCGTCGCGGCGCAGAAGTCGGCCGACGAAGCGGCCGAGGTGGCCAGGATCGAGCAGGAGCGGCGTAAGGACGAGCGTGAGTAGCTGCACCGCGAACTACCCCCCACCAGCCAGACGGTCGTCACCGCCTTCTGAAGGGCCCGTCCGGCAACCGAAGTCTGTTCGGCCGGATCAGCGTGAACAAGGAGGTTCGGGCGCCGGCCGAGGGCATCCTGACGCACAGCGCGAGAACACCGTGCGTCGTGCCGAAGCTGCTCCTGCCGAACCGCGAGCACGAGTTCCCCATCGAGCACTGGCCCGAGGACCGGAAGGCGCCGCAGCCGGACGGGATCCCTTCAAGTTCTGGCCGCCCGTGCCGGAACGCGACGGCATCGACTGTATGTGCGGGTGCGCCCGGCCGGTCGTCGATGGGAAGGACGGGCGCGTTCTCTGGGAGGTGTGGCTGCCGGTGTCGTACGCACGCCCGCCCCAGGCCCATGGCTCCTGATAGAGGAGAGGGCTGGCCAGGAGCCCTTCCCCTCCTTCTGGCCGTCGTTCCTCCTTCTGGGGAAGGAGGAAAGGTGTACTGATGGCGGATGGTCAAGATCGTCAGGCAGGGCCAATCATGAGGCCGTGTCATATAAATGACACCCAGCCCTCCGGAAAAGGGAACACCTCATGAGAGTTCGCCGATTGGCCACGGCCGCCGCAGTCACCGCTGTGGCGGGCCCGCTGCTTCTGCTGTCCGCTACCCCGGCAAGCGCTACGACAAGGGCGCAGTGCGACTACTGGTACAACGTCAACTACGCGGTCGGTGGCGCCTACTTCGCCGCCACCCAGCTTCAGTACTGCTTGCTGGAAGTACATCAGGACGTCAAGCCCATGGAAGAGACTCCCCAGGTGACTCCCCAGTTGGGAGACACTCCCGAGGTCCCGGGTCTCTGAGGCGTCCCGGGAGCGGGAACACGATGAGACTCCGACAGTCAGGCGATTCCTTCGGCAGCCGGTGCTGTGGAGCCTCACCGTTCATCGATTTCGCCGAGTGCGGGCGGCTCCGGGGCTGACCTCCTCGTCGAAATAGGAGAGGCCTCTGACCGTGGTCAGGGGCCTCTCTCGTTGCATGGCCTGGACTGCCGACGCCGCCCTACTCGCCGGAGTCCAGGCCATGCGGGTTGGCGGCGGCGCCCTCGGTACTCAGCAGCACGACGGTCGTGGCGCGCCCGGCGGCCAAGGCGGCGCGGCGGCCGGTGCTGCCGCCGCCGGTCAGCGCGGCACGGACGCCGGCCAGCGTGGCCGCACCGCAGGCGCCGGACGATACGCCGAAGGCGGCAAGGTCGCGGGCCGCGCCAGCACTGTCGGTGTCGGTGACGGCGACCGCGGCGTCCAGCCCGTCGCGCAGGTACGGCCAGGCCAGGCTGGAGAGGGCGCCGCAGTTCAGCCCGGCCATGATCGTGGTCCCGGTCGCCACGGTCACAGACTCCCGCCGGGTGAGGCTGGCCAGGGCACAGGCCGCGCTGTCCGGCTCCACCGCCATCACAGCCGTGGCGGCACCCGCCGCCCGGCTGCGGTAGTGGGTGACCGCAGCCTGGGCGAGCGAACCCACCCCTACAGGAACGGAGACCAGACCGGGTGATCCGACGCCCGCGGCGTACAGCTGTGCGTCGACTTCGGCGAACAGCGTCGAGTAGCCTTCGACGATCCAGCCGGGGATCTGTTCGTAGCCGGGCCAGGCGGTGTCCTGGACCAGGATGGAACCGGGCTCACGGGAGGCGTCGGCTGCCTGGCGGACCGCCTCGTCGTAGGTCCCGGCGACAGAGGTGACCTCCGCGCCCTCGGCGGTGATGGCGGCCACGGCTGCCGGATGCACGCCCTGCGGAACGAGGACGTGGGCGCGGTGTCCGAGTAGGCGCGCCATGCGAGCCACGGCGCGACCATGGTTGCCGTCGGTGGCGGTGACGAGCCGCACCGGCCCGTCACTCGCCCGCTGAGACAACGCCCGGTGGATCGCCCACGACGCACCCAGGGCTTTGAAGGCGGGCAGCCCGAGGCGGGAGGACTCGTCCTTGACGAACACCCGGCCGACGCCGAGATCCTCGGCCAGGGCGGGAAGCTCGGTCAGCGGGGTGGGTGCGTAGTCCGGCAGTCCGGAGTGGAATTCCCCCACCTCGGCCGGGGCGGGCGGGCAGCTCCAGGCCCGGGCTGCAGGTCGCGCGAACCACGTGGGAATCGGCGGGACGGCGGAAGCGGTGGCAGAAATGCTCGGATTCACACCAGCACGGTGCCGTCCGCCCATATCGCTGGTCCAGCGAATGTTTTCGAGCAATATTCATTAGAAAAGCCAACGAATGTTTGATCTGCACCGGCTTCGCCTCCTGCGCGAGCTCAAGCACCGCGGAACGCTCGCCGCGGTCGCCGCCGCTCTCTCCTACAGCCCCTCTTCGGTCTCTCAGCAGCTTTCGTTGCTGGAGGTGGAGGTCGGCGTTCCCCTCCTCGAGCGCGTAGGCAGGCGGGTGCGGTTGACGCCGCAGGCCGAGATCCTCGTCACCCACACCGAAGCCATACTGGAACGACTCGAACAGGCCGAAGCCGACGTCGCCAACTCCATGATCGACCTCACCGGCACCCTGCGCGTCGCCTCTTTCCAGACCGCGGCGCTGGCCCTGGTCCCGGACGCACTGACGTTCCTCCGCGACACCCATCCCCACCTGCGCGTCCATGTCACCCAGATGGAGCCGAAGGAGGCGCTGCCGGCCCTGCTTGCCCACGATTTCGATCTGGTCATCGCGGAGGAGTACCCGGGCCACCCCAATCCGCGGCACCCCGAGCTGGAGCGGGAGGACCTGTGCGACGATCCCCTGCGCCTGGCCCAGCCGAAAGGTGTCGATGCGGCCGAGCCGCAGGAGGCGCTGCGCGCGCTGGCCGATCACCCATGGGTCATGGAGCCCGAAGATACGGTCGCTCGCCAATGGGCGATGACCCTGTGCCGCGACGCGGGATTCGAACCCGATGTGCGCTTCGAATCCACGGACCTGCTTTTTCACCTGCGGCTGGTGGAGCAAGGGCACGCCGCCGCGCTGCTCCCGGACCTCGTATGGCGAGGCCTCCGGCCCAGCGTCGCTCTGTGGTCGCTCCCTCCCGGGCGGCAGGCACGCCGACTGTTCACCGCCGTACGTAGAGGTGGCGCCCGGCACCTCGCCGTCCGGGCATGTCGGCAGGCACTCCTGCAGGCGGTCGCCCGCCGCGCCGACTTCACCGACTCGTCTTCGCGGGCGTGAGCGCAGCCGGGCCATCCCCTACCCGCCCCCGGACGGCGGCGTCGTGCCGGCCCAGGAGATCACTCCGCCTGGCACCGGTTTCCTATCAGGAGAAGCCCACCTAAGGTCAAACATAAAGTTCATTGACTTTTGAGGAGGCGCCTGACTAGGGTCGCGCCATGCTGAGGAAGATGCTCATCGTGGCCGCAGTCGCCACGGTCGCCGGGACGACCGCCTGTGGAGCGTCGTCAACGGGGTCCGGTGGTCAGACACTGCGCGTCGGGATCACCGACAGCCCGATCGACTCACTGAACCCGTTCGTCGCACAGTACGTGCTGCCACTGTCGGTGATGCGCAACGTCTACCCCTACCTCGTCGGCTACAAGGGCGAGCAGGTGGGTCCGGACTTCGCGAGCTCGTGGGAGACCTCGAAGGACGGGACGACGATGACCTTCCACCTTCACCCGGGTGCCAAGTGGAGCGACGGGCAGCCGCTCACCTCGGCGGACGCCGTGTGGACGATCCAGACGACGCTGAAGTTCGCCAAGTCGTCCACCGCCGGCCTGGCGTTCCTGCTCAACGGCGTGACGTCGGCGAGCGCGCCCGACGACCACACGCTGGTGATCAAGCTGGCGGCGCCGCTGAGCACCGCCATCGCCCAGTTCGCGATGCTGCCCATCCTTCCCCAGCACGTCTATGCGTCCGCCGCGGCCGGTGACGGCTCCGGGCTGCGGCGCTTCGCGAATAGCGCACCCGTGGTGTCCGGCGGTCCGTTCGCCCTCTCCGAATACCGCAAGGACGAGTTCCTCCTGCTGAAGCGCAACGCGAACTACTACGGGCAGCGGCCGAAGGTCGACGCCGTCGGTATCCGCCTCTACAGTTCGGGCGACGCGATGGTCTCCGCGCTGCGAAACAACGAGATCGACCAGGCCAAGGTCGTCCCGGCGACCGTCGTGGACAAGCTCAAGGGCGACGGCAAGCTGCGCGTGAGCAAGGCGCCGAGCGCCGACGTCTTCGTGCTCGGGTTCAACTCCAACAGTGCCAAGCCGGAGCACCGCGAACTGCTCGACCCGCGCGTGCGCAAGGCGATCGCGTCGGCGATCAACCGTCCGCAGCTCACCGCCACCGCGACCGTGGGCACCGGGACCGTCATCGACACCCTGCTGCCCCCGAGTATCGGCGGCGGCTGGACCGCGACCGGCGTCAAGCTGCCGGCCTTCGATGCCGACGGGGCCGGCCGTCAGCTCGACGCGCTCGGCTTCAAGCGCGGCGCCGACGGCGTGCGGATCGCCAACGGACACCCGATGAGCTACAAGGTGCGCTTCGTCGCGGGTGAGAGGGAGCGCCAGTTCGAGAGCATCAGGAACGACCTCGGCCGCATCGGTGTCAAGCTCGAGGCCGCTCCGTCGGATGCCAGCTCGTTCGTCTCCGCCGTCCACGGGCCGAACGACAAGTACCTCGACACCGATCTCTTCCTCAACAACTGGATGTCCCTCTACGACCCGACGCTGCAGCTCAGCGTGCTCAGCTGCGGCCAACTCGCCAACCTCAACGACGCGGGCTACTGCAACAAGACCTACGACGGTCTGCTCCAGCGGCAGGCCACCGAGCTCGACCCCGCGAAGCGCAAGGCGATCGTGGACCAGATGCAGCAGATCCTCAACGACGACCTGCCGTGGATCCCGCTCTACGCGAGGGCTATCCTCGACGCACACGCCTCCGAGTGGGACGGCTTCGTGACCAGCCCGTACACGACCGACTTCCTCTCGACCAACGCGTTCGCCGGCGTGCAGCGCTCCGGCTGAGTCGATGAACCGCGGCCTCGACCTCGTCCTCCGCCGGACTGCGGTGGCGCTGATCACGATCTTCTGCGCGATCAGCCTCAACTTCCTGCTCTTCCGCGTCGTCCCCGGCGACGCGGTGAGCAACCTCGCCCGTGTGCCGAACTCGACCGTGGCCCAGCAACAGGCGCTGCGCCACGAATTCGGTCTCGACCGGTCGATCGGCGTGCAATACGTGGCATACCTCCGCGAGCTCGCGCACGGCAACCTCGGGCGGTCGTTCGCCAACGGCCAGCCCGTCTCCAAGAACCTGGGCGAGGCCCTCGGCAACACACTGCCGATGGTCCTGCTCGGCACGGTGGTGGCGATCCTCGCCGGCATCGCGACCGGTGTGCTGGGCGCGGTACGGCGGGGAACCCGGACGGACCGGGCCTTGACCGTCTCGTCGCTGACCGTCTACGCCCTTCCGGCGCAGTGGGTCGGGCTGCTGCTGCTCTTCCTCCTCGGCGGTGTCTTCCCCTCAGGCGGCCGTGTCGACGAGTTCCTGATCGAGCCGAGCCCGTGGCAGCACACGGTCGACGTGCTCTGGCACATGACACTCCCCTCCCTCGTGGTGGGCCTCACCCTCTTCGGTCAGTACGCGCTGCTCACGCGCACCGCGATGCTGGAGACCCTCGCCGAGGACTACGTGCTGACCGCGCGCGCCAAGGGCCTGTCGACGCTACGCATCGTGCGCCACCATGCGCTGCGCAACGCGATGCTGCCGATCTCGACGCTGATCGCGCTCTCGCTCGGCTCCGTCGTCGGGGGTGTCGTGCTGATCGAGACGGTCTTCTCGTGGCCGGGCATCGGCCGCGCCATCTACAGCGCGGTGACCTCGCGCGACTACCCGATGTTGCAGGGTGCGTTCCTGGTTCTCACGGTCGTCGTGGTCGTCTGCAACTACGTCTCCGATCTCATATATCTGCGACTCGACCCCAGGATCACCGTATGAGCCAGTTCCGGTTCCTCCGCCAGCCCGCGATCGCCGTCGCGGCGGGGGTCCTCGCGCTGACACTGCTGGTCGCGCTGTTCGCGCCGTTGCTGGCGACCAGCGAGGCCGGCCGCCGTGTCGGTCCGGTCTTCGGCAGCCCCTCCTCCGCTCATCCCCTCGGGCTCGACGACGCGGGCCAGGACGTGCTCTCACTGCTGCTGCGCGGTGCGCGTACGGTCTTGATCGTCGGTGCGGCGGCCAGCCTCGTCGCGGTTCTGATCGGCTGTGCCGTCGGGGTTCTCGCGGGTTATGCGGGGGGCTGGGTGGACAGCGTCCTCATGCGCGTCACGGACTACTTCCTCGTCGTCCCGGCGCTGCCGTTCATGATCGTCGTCGCTGCGATCTGGGGACCAAGCCTGAGCCACATCATCCTGGTCATCGGGCTGCTGTCGTGGACGCAGATGGCGCGGCTCACACGTGCCCAGACGATGTCGCTGCGCGAGCGCGGCTACATCCTGCGCGCCCGCGGCCTGGGCAGCAGCCATCTGCGGATCGTCACCCGCCACCTGCTGCCGCACCTCACACCGCTCGTCGTCGCGAACGCCGCGCTGACGGTGGCCACCGCGATCTTCGCCGAGGCCGCGCTGGCCTTCCTCGGCCTCGGCGATCCGACGAGCATCTCCTGGGGCCGCATGATCGAGCACGCCTTCAGCCGGTCGGCCCTCAGCGCCGGCGCCTGGTGGGCCTTCGTCCCCCCGGGACTGTGCATCGCCGCCGTGGTCGTGGCCTGCAGCGTCATCGGCCAGGGCGTCGCCGAGATCGCCAACCCCCAGCTCCGGCACGACCACCTGCCCCCGAGGCGGGTACGGCTGCGCGCGACGGCGGCGGGTGGCGGCGAGGACGACAGTGGCGGGTCTGATTCCGGTCGGCGACTTCGCAGGCGTACGGCCGCGACCGTGATGGAGGAGTCATGAACGGACCGGTGCTGGAGGTTCGTGATCTCAATGTGTGGTTCGACGGGCCCGGCGGGCGGGATGTCCATGCCGTACGCGGTGTGAGCTTCGACGTGCGGCCTGGGGACCGGCTGGCGCTGGTCGGGGAGTCGGGCTGCGGCAAGACCACGACCGTGCTCGGTGTGCTCGGGCTGCTGGGGGCCACCGCGTCGGTCTCGGGTTCGGTCCGTGTGGACGGGCAGGAGGTGCTGACCGGCGGCGATGCCGCGATGGCGCCCTATCGATGGGGTGACCTCTCGATCGTCTTCCAGGGGGCGCTGAACGCGCTCAATCCCGTACGGACCGTGGGCAGCCAGATCGCCGAGGTCCTGCCGCGCGACGGGCGGGTATCGCGACGGGCGGCACTGCGGCGGGCCGGTGAGCTCCTCGAGCGGGTCGGGATGGCGGCCCGCAACGTGGCCTTCTATCCGCATGAGCTGTCGGGTGGGATGCGCCAGCGTGCGTGCATCGCGATGGCACTCGCGGGCGAGCCGCGCGTGCTGTTCGCCGACGAGCCGACGACAGCGCTGGACGTCGTCGTGCAGGCGCAGATCCTCGAGCTGCTCGACCGGCTGGCGGACGAGCTGGGGCTGGCCATCGTACTCATCAGCCACGACCTCGGGCTCGTCGGCCAGCTCTGTGACCGGGCGATGGTGATGTACGCCGGCCGCGCGGTCGAGGAGGGGCCGACCGAGGGGCTCTACACCGCCCCCCGCCACCCTTACACGCGACTCCTCTACGAGGCGACGCCCGTACTCGGCGCCGACCGTCCGCTGCGCTCCATCGGCGGCAGCCCACCCGCCCTCGACGTCCCCCTCGCGGGCTGCGCCTTCCGCAGCCGCTGCCCCGACGCCGAGGACCGCTGCTCCCTCACCGAACCCGGCCTCACCCCCGTCGCTCCGGCCCGCCGGGCCGCCTGCCATCTGACCGACAGGACCCCATGACCCACCAGCCCTTGGCCGGAAACCCCTGCGTCTCGGCCATCTGCCACCTGATCAGGAAGCCATGAGTCATCTTCTCGAGGTCGAGGACCTGGTCCTCCACCACCATGTTCCGCGTACGATCGCCGATCGGGTGGCTCGGCGGCCGGCCCGCGTGGTGCGAGCGGTCGACGGCGTGTCACTGCATGTCGATCGGGGCGAGCTCGTCGCGCTGGTCGGCGAGTCAGGCTCGGGCAAGTCGTCGACCGCCCAGAGCATCCTCGGCCTGGTGACGCCGTCACACGGGACCGTACGCATCGACGGCTCCGCGATCGAGGGCCTCGGGGCTCGCGCGATGCGGCCGTGGCGGCGGCGGATGCAGATGGTCCTTCAGGACCCCTACGGCTCATTGGACCCACGTTGCACGGTCGCGTCGATCGTCGAGGAGCCACTGCTGATCCACCGCCTCGGCGGCTCGGCGGAGCAGCGGCGCGCCAAGGCCGTGGACGCACTCGAACGCGCGGGTTTGCGGCCTGCCGAGACTTTCCTGCCGCGGCGCCCGCGCGAGCTGTCGGGCGGGCAGCGCCAGCGTGTCGCGATCGCCGCCGGCCTCGTGCTCGACCCGAGCCTCCTGATCGCCGACGAGCCCGCCTCGATGCTCGACGTCTCCGTACGCGCGGGAGTCCTCGGGCTGCTGCGCGAGCTGTGCGACAGTGGCGAGACCGGCATCCTCCTGATCACGCACGACCTCGCCACCGTCGCCCACTATGCCGACCGGCTGGCCGTCATGTACCTCGGGCGGATCGTCGAGGAGGGGCCGACCCGTACGGTCCTCGAAGCGCCGGCGCACCCGTACACCCGTGCGCTCATGTCGTCGGTGCTGCACCCGGACCCACGCGAGCGGAGGAGTCGCGTGGTGCTCGGCGGCGATGTTCCCGACCCGGGTGCGCGGCCGGACGGCTGCGCGTTCCATCCCCGCTGCCCGCTGGCCGACGACGGCTGCCGTACGACCGATCCCGCCCTCGGCCCAGTGGATCAACGCCCCACGGAGCACAGCGCGGCCTGCCTGCGACCGCTACCGGCCGGCCATACGACCACAGCGCCGGCCGGCCGGACCACGACCCCGGATCTCGCCGGCAGGGCCGAGACGCCGGATCCGGTGCTGTGGCCGGACCGGCGGAATCACGTGCCGGCAGATACGGCCGGGACGTCGCCGCCCGCCGGTCCGGGTGCGGTCCCGGAACCGTTGCCCGGCGGTACGGTGATGCCGTGACCATCCCCGAAGAGCCCACGCCGGCGGTGCTGTTCCGTCCGATCAGCGGCACTCGAGCGTTCGAGGAAGTCGTCGGACAGATCACCTATGCGATCCGGGCGGGCTACTACGCACCGGGCGACAAGCTCCCGACCGTCGCGGATCTCGCCGAGCTCCTGCGCGTCAGCCGGCCGACCGTCGGCGACGCGGTGCACGTGCTGGCGCGTGCCGGGGTCGTGGAAGTACGCCGGGGTGCCACGGGCGGGATCGTGGTGCGTTCGGGGAACGTGCCCGCTGCGCTGGTCGGCTTCGACGTCGAGCTGCGCGCACGCGAGATGATCGAGCTGGTGGAGGCGCGCAGGCCGGTGGAGATGGAGCTTGCCCGGCTCGCGGCCATGCGCGCGACCGAAAAGGACTTCGAGCAGATGGCCGAGGCGGCAGCCATGCTGCACGCCGCGCAAGAGCGCGACGACATCATGTATGCCGAGAACCTCTTCCACTACCTGATCGGCAGGGCCGCCCGCAGCGACATGCTCGCGCGCTACCAGCACGAGATCCTGGAGGCCAAGGCCGTACTCGTGAACTCGTGGACCGCGCAGATGGACCCGGTGCCGCTGGCCACCCTCCACGAGGAGACGCTCGCCGCACTGCGCACGCGCGACCCCGAGGTCGTCCGGGCGGCGATGGACCACCATCTCCACGACCTGGAGGACACCGTGGAGCGAATGCGGCGCGGGCGCGACCGCGATGCCCGGCGGTCCGCGAAGGCGAAGTAGCTGTCTTAATATCAAAGTCTTTTATCTTTGATGTTTGGACGGTAGGGTCGTTGTCATGCGGACCCTGCTGCCCTCGGAAGACCTGAACGCCAAGATCCTCGCCGAGGTTGCCCGGCACACCGAACGCACCATCGAGATGCGCCGTCACCTGCATGCCAACCCCGAACTGGGCTTCGAGGAGCACGCCACGAGCGCGTACGTCGCGGAGCGCTGCTCGGCGCTGGGGCTCGACGTCCGGCGCGGTGTCGGCGGCACCGGGGTGATCGCCGACCTCGACTCAGGACGGCCTGGCCGTACGGTGCTGGTCCGTGCCGACATGGACGCCCTGCCGATCTCGGAGGTGGACGACGGGCGCCCGTACCGCTCGACCGTGCCCGGTGTCATGCACGCCTGCGGGCACGACGGCCACACCGCGATCGCACTGAGTGTCGCGCACGTCCTGCACACGCTCGGCGACCACTGGAGCGGGCGCGTCCGCATGTGCTTCCAACCGGCCGAGGAACTCGACGACGGTGCTCGCCGGATGATCCGCGACGGGGTAATGGAGGGCATCGACCGCGCCGTCGGCCTGCACCTGGCCTCGCTCATGCCGACGGGCCGGCTCGGCCTCGGCCCGGGGTTGCTGCTCGCGAGCCTCGACACCTTCCACATCACGATCACGGGTACCGGCGGGCACGCGGGCGCCCCGGACGGTGCCATCGACCCGGTGCCGATCACCGCCGAAGTGATCCTCGCACTGCGCGATCTCGGAAGGCGGGCCCGCGCGGACGGATCCGTCGTCACCGTAGCCCAGGTCAACGGCGGTGCGGCCCCGAACATCATCCCCGCCGAGGTCGCGCTCGCGGGCACGATCCGCACACTCGACGCAGAAGGACGCGTCGCGCTCCGCGAGATGGTCGAGCAGACCGCCCGTGACGTCGCCGAGCTCCATGGGGCGACCTCCACGTTCTCGCGCGGCGTCGGCTGCCCGCCCCTGACCAACGACCCGGTCGTCACCTCGCTGGTCCGAGACGCGTTCGCCGGAGCATTCGGACCAGACCGGGTCCTCGACGTCGAGCCGACGACCGGCTCGGACGACATGGCCCTCTACCTGGACAAGGTCCCCGGCTGCTACTACGCCGTCGGCGCGGGCTCCCCCGACGCCGTCCCGCACCACCACCCGGCCTTCGACATCGACGAGCGCTCCCTGGCGGTCGGAGTCGAGTCCCTCACCCGGGCGACGCTCGCGCTGCTCGCCTGACCCGCCTGATGATGAACCGGAGAGAGATGTTGCTGTCGATACCCCCTGCGCGTACGCGCACACGTCGGCTGGCCGTGACCGCGCTCGCCGCGCTCGCCACGTTGGCCACATACGCCGCCGGCACCGGCCCCGCCGCCGCGGCCGAGGTCCCCATCCCTGCTGCGCCGCGGCTGCTGGAGCCGCTGAAGCCCTGCACCTACGACGGCGCGCCGGCGGGCGCCCGCTGCGGCACGGTCGAGGTCCCGCTCGACCGCGCGAATCCGCGCCGGGGCACCACGCGCGTCGGGTTCGCGTTCCTCCCTCGGCGCGACCAGTCGCAGCCGTCGCTCGGCACGGTCGTGCCGAACCCGGGCGGCCCCGGCGCCCCGGCGTCGCGCTTCGTGAACTACGCCGGCCTGCTGGCGCCACTGCTCGACCGCCGCGACCTGCTCCTCGTCGACCCGCGTGGCATCGGGCTGTCGGAGCAGATCACGTGCAAGGCGCTGACCGATCCGCGCGCCGGCTTCTCACACCCCAAGCTCGTCGCCGCGATCGGCGCGTGCGGGCGGGAGCTGGGCTCGGAGGCCGGGCTCTACGGCTCGGCCGCGGTCGCCGACGACATCGACGCGGTCCGCCAGACCCTCGGCCTCGATCGCCTCGACCTTTGGGGCGACTCCTACGGCACGTACCTCATGACGGTCTACGCGGCGCGCCACTCCGAGCACGTCCAATCGGTCGTGCTCAGCGGCTCCTACCCGATCGCGTTCGACACCTTCGGGCGCGACCGGCTCGACGCCGGGCTACGGGCGATTCATCTGATCTGCGCGCGCACGCGCTCCTGCGACGGCAAGGCCGTCATGCGCGACCTCGAGCGAGTCGCCGCGCGGCTGCGCAGCCACCCTGTCCACTTCACCGTCGCGACCGGCTCGCGTACCTATCAGGCGACACTCGACGAGGCCGCGCTCGCATCGGTCGTCTACGCGCGCGGCGAGCGGTCGCTGTCGGCGGCGCTCCCGTCCGCGCTCGCGAACGCCGCGACCGGGGACCTCGACCCGCTGAAACGCCTCGCCTCGCTCGTGATGCTCGACGTCGCCGGGCTGACGCAGAATCCCGCCTTCAACGCGCCCACCTTCGCGGCCGTCATGTGCCACGACTACCCGCGCGCGTTCCGCTACCAGGACCCGCCGGCCGTGCGCCGCGCCGACTACCGGCGGGCGCTGTCGGCGCTCGGCCCGGCAGCCTTCGGGCCGTTCTCAGCGGCGGGATGGACGGCGGCCGGATTCGAGGGCGCCGACCTCTGCATCGACTGGCCGAACGATCCGACCGCAGGCGCCCCGATCGCCACCGGCCGGCCGCTGCCGGACGTGCCGGTGCTCGTCCTCTCCGGCGACCTCGACGCGAACACGCCGACCGGCGCCGGTCGCGACACCGCGGCGCAGTTCCCGCACGCGATCTTCGCGGAGGTCGCCAACGCCGGCCACACGCCGTCGGGAGATCCGTGCGCCCTCGCACTCGCGATCGGCTTCGTGAAGACGCTTACCGCCGATCCGCAGGCATGCCTGCGCACCGGGACGCCGCCGCCGGTGCCCGGCCGCGCCGCGGTCTCGGCGGCGCAGCTCCCGCCGGCGCGCGCGGCCGCGACGCCCGCGGTACGCCGCGCGCTCGGGCTCGTCGGCGCGACCGCCGAGGACCTTGTGCAGCAGAACGGAGTGGTCCACGCATGGGGCGCCGCCAACGGCCTGCGCGGCGGACGTTACGCCGCCGACACGGCGACACCCGGCGCGATCACGCTGACGGCGGTCCGCGTGGTGCGCGACGCGAGTGTCTCCGGGACGCTGGCGCCCGGCGCCGGTCAGCAGCTCACCGGCACGCTGCGGCTCTCCGGGCCCGGCGTGGCGCCGGGCCGGC
>NZ_JBFALK010000043.1:0-27404 GCF_040656155.1 Microtetraspora glauca | reverse complement strand
CGCGCCGCGACCGCCGAAACCAGCCGATCCCGCGCGAACAACAGATCCTCTACCTCGGCCAAACACACAGGCGCGGACTCCGGCACCACCGCGAGAGCCAACGCGGACGCCATCTCCCGGACCGACGCCACCAACGGCCACGACACCCGACCCACAGAACGGCCGTCCGAACCGCCACCGTTCAGGCCTGGGCCAGGAGATCCACCAGCATCGGACCCGGCCCCACGGGGCTCAGCTCCACCAAGCTCAGCTCCACCAAGCTCGGCGCTGCTCCAGCCGGCCCCCTCCAGGCCGAGGTCACATGATCCGGCACCGGCAGCATCGGACCCGGCCCCACGGGGCTCAGCTCCACCAAGCTCAGCTCCACCAAGCTCGGCGCTGCTCCCGCTGGCTCCCTCCAGGCCGGGGTCACATGATCCGGCACCGGCAGCATCGGACTCGGCGCCGCCAGGCTCGGCACAGCAAGGTTCGGTTCCGAGAGGCTCGGCTACGCCGGGCTGGATGCCGGTGGAACCCGCAGCGTTCGAGCGTGAGCCATGGAATCGGGCGGCCCCGGAAGCCGCGTCACCGCAGTCCGCGTCGGTCGCAAGGGCTGAACTGCCGTCCGACATCCAGGCCTTGGCCCACGAGGCGACCTGCTCCCACTCGGACCCATGCGAACCGATGCGAGAAGGGCGCTCGTTCCGCGAAAAGAACTCCAACGACCCGAAGAACTCCGCCACGCCCACCCCTCCCAATATTCGAACGCGCATATGAATGATGCCACACTCGAACGCATATTCGCAACAGGCAGATGGCGTGAATTATTGCGACAGAAATATGGTCAGATATCCCTTATTGGGAGCACCACTTCGTACGTGGGAGCGCGTTTGAACATTACCAATAGACCACAAAATAGCAACAAATCCGACATTTCAAGGAACGGGCCTTATTACAGTGCGCACAGGATGAGGCGACGGGCCGAAACCGCAGGCCATCGGGCCACCTACCTCCCGCCAGCGGCGGCGCTTGATCTTGTTGCTTCGCCGCAACCCCGGCACTTCCGCGCCTACCCTGACCAACATCCATATACAACACCCCACCTCTGGTTATCCCATAAGCGGACACCGCGATCCGCACGTCCGCGCCTCGGGCGCATTTATGAGTACCGATCCCGTCCGGTCGGCAATTGTTGATATGCCGCCCCCGCGATCGGCCTGCCACAACATCTACAGAACGGCTACCCGAGCAGAATTCGCCGCATAGGGCACTATCGGGTTCCACCACGTAAGCGCCCTGTCGGATTCCCCCGCGCGATCGTCCCGGACGATCAACGCGGTCGTCCGCGACGATCAACGGCCACTCGAATCCGGCAGGCCCCAACCGGACCTTCCAACGCGCGATCCCACAATCGGCTTTGAGCGACGCTGGGCAGGTATCCACCAGTACGCTCGGCGCTGAACGATCAAGCCCGACAACCACGCAACACCGCTTCGCGTGAGGCGTGCCGAGCGGCTGTTGCCGCCGCCGTGAACTGGTTGTGGCGTCGGCGGCAAGTAGTAGTAGACCGGCCCCACGACTCCGCACTCGCTCACGCCAACGCCCACGCAGCACTCCCCACGTAGGCGACATCGCTCGTTCGAGCTCTCAGAACAGGCAGAGACCCCACATCAATGGATGAACTCGCACCTACAGACGGCCCCACGCAGGAGAGATCCGCGGCCGTAGCAGAATCTGGAGATCCCCCCGATCCCACCGCGGATCCGACGCGTGCCGGACACCCCTCCGCCGGAGGTACGGCGCAGGCGCAGAACCCCGACCCTTCCGTGGGCTCGGCTGGCACGGAGAGTCCCGCGGATACACCGGACCCGACGCGTACGGAGGTAGCAGCCCGCACCACAGGCAAGCGGGCACGGCGCGGATGGGTCGGCGTTCTGGTGTGGGTGTCCATCGTGCCGTTCGCCGCGTGGGCCGTACTGCGACTGATCCCGGGAGACGTGCACTTCCAGTGGGTACGGGCGGTGGCTTTCACGCCGTATGTCGCTCTCGCCTCGGTGGCCGTCCCGTTGCTCGCTTTGGTGTCCCGAAGGTGGACGGCACTCGCCGCGAGCATGGTGGTCACCGGATCGCTCGCCGCCTGCGTGGTGCCGCGCGCGATCCCCGGAGGCAACCCGCCTGCCACAGGGCCCCAGCTGAGGGTCCTTTCCTCCAATCTCATGATGGGATCGGTGCCGCCGGAGAAGCTGATCGATCTCGTACGGGAGCTCCGCGCCGATGTGCTGACGTTGCAGGAACTCACTCCATCGGCCGCCGAGGGCCTGCGCGACGCCGGCATAGACAAGCTGCTGCCGTACCACGTGGACGTGCCCGTGCAGCGCGCGCAGGGGTCCGGGATATTCAGCCGGTTCCCGCTCGCTCAGGGACAACTCATCGAGTTCGGCAAGTTCCGGCAGGTGGCGGCGATGGTGGACGTGCCCGGCGCACCGCAGGTCTCCGTCGTCTCCGTCCATCCGTGCGCACCGCGCTACTCCGAGAGGATGGGGTGCTGGGCGGACGGGCTGGCGGCGCTGCCCCTGCCCGATGGTCCGGTACGGATCCTCGCCGGGGACTTCAACGCCACGCTGGATCACGCACGGATGCGGCACCTGCTGGACGCGGGGTACCACGACGCCGCCGCCACGACGGGAGACGGTCTCACGACCACGTGGCCCTACCGGCGGTGGAGGTTCAACGGCTGGGGGATCCCTCCGGTCACGCTGGATCACATCCTGGTCGATCCACGCGCGGCGGCGGGTTCCTTCGGCGTCCACCGGCTCACCAGCACCGATCATCTGGCGGTGTTCGCCGCGCTCACGCTCCCCTCGCGCTGACCCTGGCGGATACCGTCTCCGAACGGAAGGTGTGCCCGAGCTCAGGGCCGAGCCGGAAATAGTGCCGGAAGTTGTAGATCAGCGGGCTCCACGCCGCCGGGTCGATGTGCTGCGTACCGGGAACGACGATGCGCGGGTCCGCGTGCACCCGCACCACATGAGCCTCGATCATCTGGAACGCGCCGGTAACGTCCGGCTGGACGCGGGCGGCCCGCGCCTCGATCTGGATCGGGCATTCGGCCACCCGAGGCGGCCGGACCACGTCGGACGGTTCAGGCCGCAGCCCCGCCGCCTCGAACTTCGCCGCCTCGAAGCGGAAGGTGTCCTGTTTGCGCGCCGGTACGGGCTCACGCCCTGTCAGTGGAGCCAGGCGCTCCACCGCCGCCCACTGCGCCGGATCCGGCAGGTTGATCACCAGGTCGGGCCGGACGGCGAGGTTGTGCGCGGTCTGGCTGTCCGTGCCGAGTCCGAGCACGATCACCTGGCCCAGCGCCCAGGCGGAGGACATCGGGGCGAGGTTGAAGGAGGCGTCCTCGTTCTCGGTGGACAGCAGTGCGACAGGCGTCCCGAAGTACAGGATGCTCGCTGTGATCGTCAGGTGGTCGTGGGCCATGAGTGCCAACGTAGGCCGCGGATCGTTCGGCGCTCCCCGCAACGTTTCACCCTTCAGGAGCGGCGCGAGCGCCCAGATGCCCGGACGGCACGACCACCGGGGGGCCACGACGGGCGGCCCGGGGCAGCCGGCTGTTCTGCGTGGAGGACCGTCGCGCGCGATCCAGGTCAGGTGAGGGAGACGCGGCTGAACCGGGTCTCGAAGCCCTTTCCCACGGGGGCCGCGCACATCACGCCCGCCAGGGCGGGAACGGCCGGCGGGAAGTAGGCCAGCCGCAACATCTGCTCCGGCTTCGCGTCGTCGAGCCCGTAGCGGACCGTGACGGCGTCCCCTGCCCGCTCGAGATCCATGGTGATCGAGCCGAAGCTCCCGGGCGCGGCGGTCACCGACCAGTCCGACCAGCCGCGCGTGACGACCACGCTGATGTACGGCATGCCGTCGACGAACTCGGCACCGGCCTTGATCCAGTTCTCCTCGTCGATCCTGAGGACGACCCCGGCCTGGTCGTACTGCTCGGCCCAGTCGATCTCGAAGGTCGCGGTGATCCGCAGGTCGCCGGGCATGACGCGGCCGAACATGTGGGCGGTGTCATAGGAGTACCCGTAGTGGGTCTTCTGCCAGAGGTCGGTCGACGGGTCGGCCACCATCCGAAGCCCCTCGCCCGCCGCCCAGTCGCGGGGTTCGTTGACCCATTCCCAGTCTGTGTACGGCATCGCGTCCCCTTCGTCCGGCGCTCGGTCCTGCCTGATCGATCATGCTATGAGAGCGCTCTCCGAGGCCAGTACGGCAAGGAAGATCTACCTCCGGTTTAGCACCGTTTGTCCTGTTTACCCAGAGATTGCCTATACTCGTGCCACGCAATACCCACTTGCGTACTTAATCCCCAAATATCGCAATGCCGTCGCAAACCTCCTGAGACGACGTGTCCCTCCCTTCCCCCGGGAGCCCCCCCTGTTCACCCCCGCCGGGCGTGTGATTTCGCCTGCCCGGAACCAGGCCGCCATCGATCCCCCGCCGGTGGCCGAACGTCCTCTCGCGACGGCGCTCACACCCGGTCCCCCTCCGGGTTGATCTGCGATTCAGCGAAAGGATGCTCATGCAGAAGCGAGCCCGCCAGGCGATCGTCACCGTGACCGCAGGTCTCACGCTCGTCGGAGGCGTGACGACGGCGGCCGTGGTGATGTCGTCGGGCCAGGGAGGCGACGCCGCGCATTTCGCGCAGCTTCCCCCCGCCGTCGAGACCTCGACGATCGCCCAGCCCGGTCCGTCCGCGGAGATCCAGAGCACCACCAGCACCAGCACTGACAGCACCGCGGCCGACAGCACCGTCGCCGCCGCCCAGGCCGCCCCTCCCGTCAAGGTCACCGCCACGGAGACGAGCGAGAAGAGCACGGCGACCCGGCCCTCCACCAGCAAGACCGGCACCTCCAAGACTGGTACCTCCAAGACCGGCGCATCCGGCAAGGCCAAGAAGCTGCCCGCCGGCCGGGCCACCGCGACGTCCTTCTGGGACGCCCAGACCGCGTCGGGCAAGCCGATGCGTTACCAGACCATCGCCAGCCCGTACTGGCCGCTCGGCACCAAGGTCAAGGTCAGCTACAACGGCAAGAGCGTCGTCGGCGTGGTCGAGGACTTCGGGCCGGCCGAGTGGGCCGTCGCCCAGCACGACCTTCCCGCGATCATCGACCTGTCCGAGAAGATGATGGCCGACCTGACCGGCGTCCGGTCCAACAGCGTCCACGTGAACTTCGAGGTCCTGAAGTGGGGCAGCGGACGGGTCTACCGCACCTCAGGCACCGGCTACAAGCTGGCGATGGGCCGGTAGGCGCGCTTCCCTCCGGATGCTCGGGCGCGCGTAAACTGCGAGAGTGGCTGACCCCAAATTCGAGATTCAGATGCTCCACGACCGCGTCATGGTCAAGGCTGAGCAGGACGCCGAGGAGCGGCGAAGCAGCGCGGGCATCGTCATCCCGGCCACCGTCAAGATGGCCAACCGACTCATCTGGGGTGAGGTCTGCGGTGTCGGGGCCAACGCCCGAGCGGTGAAGGTCGGCGACAAGGTCCTGTTCAACCCCGAGGAGCAGTACGAGGTCGACGTCCAGGGCCAGGTCTACCTCGTGATGCGCGAGCGAGACCTGCACGCCGTGGCCACCCAGCAGACCGACCACGGCACCGGCCTCTACCTCTGAAAGTGGGGCCCGACCCGCCTTCACCTCCGGGGACCGTCGCGGCCACCCCGCCGTCACGCCCCCGGCGTGCATCACCGAACCGTTCGAGACCGACCCGCGACCCGTCCCGTACGGCCCGGCCCGCGTTCAGGCGAGCCGTACGGGACGGAGAGCCTCAGGGCGGACATGCCTCCGGAACAGCCCTCGGGACACATCCCGCGAAACAGTCGTGCGGAACAGTCGTGCGCGGGCCTTTTCCAAGAACGGCCGCGTTTCCGGCGTCGCGTGATCTGGGTCGGGCGTCCCAGCGGTAGCTGGGGTCCTGCTCGGCGGATGAGTGTGCGGACGGTGTCGAACGCGGCGGCCAGGTAGAGGGAGAAGTCGACGACCTTGCCCTTGCGTTCGGAGCAGCGGACGGACCCGATGGTGCGCAGACGCGTGTCAACCCGTCGTCCAAGGCCGGAGCTTGTCGGGGTTGAGTACCGCCCAAATATGCTTGATCCGGTCGCCTGCGAGGTCGAACGCCAGCACCGACACGGTGACACCGTCCAGCTGAGCCACCAGACCGGGCTGACCGTTGACCGTACACTCCGCGATCGTCACTTCGGGTACCGCACCGGCCCGATCGGCGAAGAAGCGTGCGACCTGCGCGGCGCCTTCGATCGGGTGGAGTGCGGCGCTGACCAGGCCGCCGCCGTCGCCGGTCGCCGTCGCGGCGGGGTCGAGGAGGCCGATGAGGGCGTCGATGTCCTTGGCCTCCCAGGCCCGCTTGAAGTCCCTGACAAGGCCGGCCCGCTGGGCGGCCGGAGCCACGGGAGCCCGCGACGCGCGGATGCGACGGCGGGCCGAGGAAGCCAGCTGGCGACATGCCGCCGGGGTACGGCCGACGATCTCGGCCACCTCGGCGAAGGAATACCGGAACACATCGTGCAGGACGAACGCGACACGCTCGGCCGGGGTCATCGACTCGAGCACGACCAGGAAGGCCATGTTGATCGACTCGTCGAGCGTGACCCGGTCGGCCGGGTCGACCGTGCCGCCGCCCCGCCCGTTGATCCACTCCGTACGCTCGGGCAGCGGCTCCGGGATCCACTCGCCCACATAGCTCTCGCGCCGGACCCGTGCCGAGCCGAGCAGGTCCAGGCAGATGCGACTGGCCACCTTCGTCAACCAGGCACCGGGAGATTCGATGGCCTCCTGCTCCAGCCGGGACATGGCGTACCAGCGGGCGTACGTCTCCTGGACGACATCCTCGGCATCGGCCAGGGAGCCCAGCAACCGGTACGCCAGATTGATCAGCTGACGCCGCTCGCTCATGATCACGCTCAGGCCCGGATCGAGCCGGCCGTGTCCCGGCTCGGATGGGACGGTCATCGAATCCCCGACTTTCCTTCTGGCGCATCTGCTCTCACCAGATCGACGAGACGACGCACCGAAGTGTGAGGCCGGCGCGTCGCCTCACATTCCCCGCAGATGTGCCGTCGTACCGAGTCGTCGTACCGAGAAGACCCGCGAAGGAAGGAAACCGATCACGGAACCCGTGAACGCAAGGTCGCCGAACTGGCCCCACCGGAGGCGATCAGCGCCAAGCCCACCTAAAGGGATGTGCCCGCGGCCGCGGCGCGTGCCCTCCGCGCGTCTCTGCGCTCCTCGAAACGGGCCGCCGCCGAGTCGAGCTGCGCGAGGAAGGCGGCCAGCTCCTCGCGGGCCCGCTCGCCGTCGGCGTCGAGCCCTTCGATGTCGAAGAGCTTCCATTGCCGCAGCACCGGCATGAGGACCTCGTCACGGTGCTGCCGGATGTCGTAGATCCCGGCCATGGCGATCGCCACGGACTTGCGGGCGAAGCCCTCGATGCCGTGCCCCGGCATCTGGAACGACGTGACGACGTCGGTCACGGCGCGCATGGTCTGGGAGGGATCCAGCTCCAAGGCGGCGGCGAGCAGGTTCCGGTAGAACAGCATGTGCAGGTTCTCGTCCGCCGCGATCCTGCTCAGCAGCCGCTCGCAGTGCGGGTCGCCCGACACCTTGCCGGTGTTGCGGTGGGCGATGCGGGTGGCCAACTCCTGGAAGGAGACGTAGGCGAGCTGGCGCAGCATCCCCTCGTGCTCCGTGGCGAAGCCGGTCTCCATGTGGGTCATCCTGGCCCGCTCGAGTGCCACCGGATCGACGGCCCGGCTCACCGTGAGGTAGTCGCGGATGGCGATGCCGTGCCGCCCCTCCTCCGCCGTCCAGCGGTGCACCCACGTGCCCCACGCGCCGTCCCTGCCGAACGTCGTCGCGATCTCGTGATGGTAGCTCGGCAGGTTGTCCTCGGTCAGCAGGTTCACCACAAGCGAGACGCGGGCCACCTCGGGGATCGAGGTGTCCTCCGGCGACCACGCCTCCCCGCCCAGGATCCCGTCGAAGGTCCTGCCGTCGCTCCACGGGACGTACTCGTGGGGGAACCACTCCTTAGCCGTCGCGAGGTGGCGGTCCAGCTCACCCGCCACGACGGGTTCCAGCTCGATGAGCAGCTCTGTCTGGGTGAACGGGCGGGACGTGACAGACAAGATTGACCCCACAACGGCGAGATTACGGTTACGTAACCTACGTTAGCGTAACTTCCCGAGATCATCCTCGAACCGACTCTCCCGCCTGCGATTCCTCGCGTCGACCATGCCTTCGACACCGGCACCACTCGAACTAAGGTAAAGCGGGGGCAAAAGGAGGGGATCGATGTCGCAGCCGCTACTCCCGGACGACCCGCGAGAGGTCGGCGGATACTCGCTGGAAGGACGGCTGGGCGCCGGCGGCCAGGGGGTCGTCTATCTGGGCCGCGCGGCCGACGGCACGGCCGTGGCGGTCAAGGTCCTTCACCAGGACTGGGCCGACGACGAGACCCGCAAGAGGCTCGTCCGGGAGATCACCGCCGCCCGCCGGGTGGCGCCGTTCTGCGTCGCACAGGTCCTCGACGCCGACGTGGACGCGGATCGTCCGTACGTCGTGAGCGAGTACGTCGAGGGTCCTTCCCTTCAGCAGGCCGGCGCCCGGTCGGGCTCGGCGTTGCACCGGCTGGCGGTGACGACCGCCACCGCCCTGGCCGCCGTCCACCAGGCGGGTGTGGTCCATCGCGATTTCAAGCCCGCCAACGTCCTGCTCGGCGCGGACGGGCCCCGGGTCATCGACTTCGGGATCGCCCGCCATCTGGACTCGGCGACGAAGAGTGGCGGCCTCGTGGGCACCCCGGCCTACATGTCCCCGGAGCAGATCGCCGGAGCACAGGCGGGCCCGGCGAGCGACGTGTTCGCGTGGGGATGCGTGATCGTGTTCGCCGCCACGGGCAGGCCGCCCTTCGGTGACGACAGCGTCCCGGCCGTGATCAACCGGGTGATGAGCCGCGAGCCCGACCTCGGCGACCTCGCCGAGCCGCTCCGGTCGATCGTCGCGGACGCGCTGCGCAAGGACCCCGCCGAGCGTCCGTCGATCCTCGACATCCAGATGCGGCTGCTGGGCCGGCCGGTCGAGACCGAATCGCCCGCCGCCCCCGTCGCGCCCATGTCCCCAGTGTCCACGCCCCATGTACACACGCCACCCGCGCATGTGCCACCGCCCGGGTCCTCGATGGGAGGCGTTCCCGCACCCGGGCACGGTCCGTACGTGCCGGTCTCCGGCACCTTCGCCTCCGGCGGCACCGTGGGCGCCGCGCCGTCCGCGGGCGCGCCCACCCAACCCAGCCGGTACGGCTCCCGCCGCCGCGGCGCTCTGCTCACCGGAACGGGCGCGGCCACGCTCGCCGTGGCCGTGGTCGCGGGTGTTCTGGTGTGGCAAGGGGCGGGAACCGGAGAATCCGGTCAGCCCGTCGACAGAACACAGCAGACCACCGGCCCCGACACCACGCAGCGCGAGACCGCACAACCCGAGACCACGCGTCCCACGACCGTACCGGTGACGACGTCGCCCTTCCCCACGCCCGCGCCCCGAGCCGCGTCCAGGTTCCCGGCGGCCTACGTGGGCGTGTGGCGCGGCAGGGTCAACTACGATCCCGGCGCGTACGACCGGCTGGTTGTGACCATCAGGAAGGGTGGCAGGACGGCCACCGATCAGCACCTGGACTCCCGTTGTACCGGGACGTCCAGGCTCGTCAAGATCACCGATTCCATCGCCCATCTGAAGCGGATGACCATGCGCGGCAACTGCCCACGCAACGGCGAGATTTACCTCACGCTCAACGAGGACGGCACGCTCGGCTTCGAGTACGCCGGACACGGCGAGAACAAGTGGACGAGGGATGAGCCGTGGTTCATGCACGCCACCCTCAAGCGCGACCGGTAGCCGCGTCACGCGAGGCGCCGCGCCCGCGTGAGGGGCCCACCACGAGGGGCGCCTCACGACGTCAGGACAGGACGCCGACGCCGCCTTCGACGACCACCCGGGTCTGGACCGCGGGCGCCTCGACGGCGGGCCGCCATTCCTGGACGGGCACCAGTCCGGGCTCCGCGAGCGTGAATCCGTCGAAGAACCGGACCAGCTCGTCGTGGGACCGGAACGTCGCCTGGGCCGGACTGCCCGCCGTGGCCATCGTGAGCCGGGCCAGGGCCTCGGGGTCGCTGTGCGCGGTCGTGTTGGAGATGATCACGTGGCTGCCCGGTGCCATGCCGTCTCGCCAGGTGGCGACGATGTCGTAGGCGCCCTCCGCGTCCGAGATGAAGTGCAGCACTCCGAGGAACAGGACGGCGACCGGTTCGCCCTCGTCGATGACCGCCTGCAGGGCGGGGTCGCCGAGGATCGCCTCCGGGCGTCGCACATCGTGCTGGAGGGTGATCACATGGTCGTCCACGATCGGCATGGCGTCGTTGTGCACCTTGACCAGGGGGTCGTTGTCGACGTAGACGACGCGGGCGCCCGGGGCCGCTTCGCGGGCGATCTCGTGCACGCTCGGCGAGGTGGGCAGCCCGGCGCCGAGGTCGACGTACTGCCGGATCCCCTGGGAGGCCGCGTGACGCACGGCCCTGGCGAGGAACGCCCGGTTCGCCCTGGCGACCGCCTGCGCGTCCGGGGCCACGGAAAGCAGCCTCTCCGCCACCATCCGGTCGACGGCGTAGTTGTCCTTGCCTCCGAGCAGATAGTCGTACACCCGCGCCGAACTCGGCGTCGAGGTGTGGATCCCATCGGGAATGCGCGCTAACTCGGGCATCACAGTCTCCCCAATTACGCCTATATCAGGCCGACCATGATCATAGCGATGCCACCCTGGGCGGTACAGGCGTCCTCACGAGGCTCTGCCGGCCGTACTCCTTTAATGACGGACGCCCGCCTTTGCCACGCGATTATTGACTCTCCGTGTTAATGCGCGTTACATCCTATTCCACTCATCATCATCCGGTCGCGTGGCGGTCGTGGCGACGACGGCCGTTCCCGACTCTCGGCCATTACCCGACGTGGAGATCCCCTGCGGAGAAGCGCCCCAACGGAGCACCCCGTCCCGCGCGGCCGTCCGGCCCGCCGAACAGGGACGATGCGGCCACTGATCCAAACGGCGGCAACACAAGTCTTTACTTACGCTAAATCAGAATAATTCACACTATGCCGTCAGTTAAAAGCTCTTTAATTCGACCGCATTTTAAATGATTTGCGGCGCTATGGGTGATAGTGTCGCAATTGGAAGATCACGGAAGCCAGTCTGAGGGAGGCAACAAATGAGCCTTACCAAAGTCTTTCCGACAGGGCAGTTCAGTTCCTGGGGTTGGGGCGGAGGCTGCGGAGGCGGTGGATGTCGCCGTCGCTGCTGCTGGCGCCGCCGCAGGTGCTGCTGGCGTAGATGCTGGTAAGCCCTGGCTGATCTGAAAGAGAGCCGGCGGGATTTCCCGCCGGCTCTCGGTCATCACAGAACAGGTATCCGACGTGGAACAGAACCGACCTACCGACGAGAAATACGAGGGGCGCGCCGGGGACCCCACCTCCCCCACCGGGGAACCGCCGGCGAACCCGGCAGGTCTTCCGGCAGCACACCCGGCCCCGGCCTCCGATCCGGCGCCGGCGCCGGCCACCACGCCGATCGTCTCGATCCGCACCACGCTCAGGGAGTTCTGGCCGCAGACCCGTGGCGTGCGCTGGCTGTTCGCGGCCGGCGTCGTGGCCGCGGTCGCGGCGTCCGTCTGCGAGGTCAGCGCGATCGGCCTGTTCGGCCTCATCACCGACCGCGTCCTCAGCGCGGGGAACCTCGGCGCCTTCTGGGCTCCGGCGGGGGCCTGGGTCGGCGTCGCCGTACTCGCCGGGTTGATGTCCTTCGCCGGCGCGTACGCCACGGCCCTCGCGGCGGAGCGCTTCCTCCTGCGGCTGCGCGACCGGGTGTTCTCCCACCTCCAGACGCTCACCCCGGACTATTTCGAGAACCGGCGCCTCGGCGACCTGATGGCCCGCCTCACCGACGACATCGAGGCCATCGAGGAACTCGTCGGCTCCGGGCTGGTACGGATCATCACCACGGTCGCGGGCGCGGTTCTCTTCTCGGGGGCCGCGTTCTTCATCCGCTGGGATCTCGCGCTGGTGACGTTCGCGATGGTGCCGCTCTTCCTGCTGGTCTCCAGGGGGTTCACGTCGAGGTTGCGCACCGCGTCCGCGCGCGAGCGTTCGAGCAACGGCGCGATGAACAGCGTCATCGAGGAGAGCCTGGCCAACCAGTCCCTCGTCCAGGCGTACAACCGCCAGGACGCCGAGGCGGCGCGGCTGCACCGGGAGGGCCGCACGTGGCTGCTCGCCAACGTCGCCCAGGCCAGGCTGTCCGCACTGTACGGCCCGGCCGCGCAGATCGTCGAGACGCTCTGCCTGCTCGTGATCATCGGGGTGGGCGCGTGGGAGATCGCCTCCGGCCGGCTCACCATCGGCGGACTCCTCGCCTTCGCGGCGTACCTGGCCTACCTCTACCCCACGTTCCAGGGGCTCGGGGAACTGGCACTCAGCGTGTCGTCGGCGGCGGCGGGCTCGGACCGTGTCATCGAGGTGCTGCGTACCGAGCCCGCCGTCACCGACCCGGAGGACGACGGCGCGGGCGAGGCCACGGGCCGCGCGGTGCCGCGGAGCCGGGGCCGGGTCGAGTTCCAGGATGTCGGCTTCACGTATCCGGGCCGGACCAGGCCGACCCTGACCGGCCTGTCCTTCGGCGCCGAACCGGGCGAGCTCATCGTGTGCACGGGCCCGAGCGGCGCGGGGAAGACGACCGTGGCCAAGCTGCTGCTGCGGTTCTACGACCCCACGGATGGTCGGGTGCTCCTCGACGGCGTGGACATCCGCGAGATGCCGCGCCGGGCACTGCGCGAGAACATCACGATCCTCCAGCAGGAGAACCTGCTGTTCTCCGGGAGCGTGCGGGAGAACATCGCCTACGGCCGTCCGGAGGCCGGCATGGCCGAGATCGTCCGGGCCGCCGCCATGGCCGACGCGGACGATTTCATCCGCGCGCTTCCAGAGGGGTACGACACCCCGGTCGGGCAGCGCGGACGGCTGCTCTCGGGCGGGCAGCGCCAGCGGATCGCGATCGCCCGCGCCATCCTGCGCGACGCGCCCGTGCTGATCCTCGACGAGCCGATGACCGGGCTGGACGCGCCGACGGCGGCACGGATCATGGAGCTTCTCCGCCGGCTCATGACCGGCCGGACGACGATCCTCATCACCCATGATCTCCGGCACGTGCCGGAGCCGAGCCGCAACGTCGTGCTGGAGCCCGCGCACCGGCCCTTCACCGTGGACAGCCCGGTGGACCGCCCGGTGGACGGGGATCCGGCCGCCCTGTCGTGACATCAGCCGACGAAGTTCCTGGCGTACTGCAGCAGGTCGATGCCCAGGGTGAGCTTGAGCGAGATCCAGACGATGGCGGTCGCGAGCGCGGCGGTGAGCAGGGTGGCGACGATGCGTACGAACCAGTTCTGGCGGCCGAGCCAGTCGGTCGCGGCCGTCACCGTGCGCTTGGCGAATCCGAGCAGGCGGTGCGCCCACACGAACTCCGTGGCCAGTACGGCGAGGCCGGCGAAGACGACGAGCCAGCCCGGCCCGGGGAACGGCACCATGATGAGACCGCTGACGACGAGCGCCGCGCCGATCACCCCGACGATGATCTTCAAGGTCAGGCGGCCACCGGGTCGGGCCCGTACGTGATCGAGCCAGCTCCGCGGGCCGGACGCGTCGTGCGCGGGCCCCTGTGCCCCGGTCGATCCGGCGCCTCTCTCCTCGTCGCCGCTGAGCGTGTTCTCGGTTATGGCCACCTGGTCACCCCCTGAGAACAGGATAGACAGGCGGACAAAAGCCGATCTCGTCCTTCCGGACGAAACGGTCTCCACCCACGGACGGGGGTCCGGGGACGGGACGGCGCAGGCGGGAACGGCCCGGGGCCGTGCGGGGCCCCAGGCCGTCCCGGTTCAGGTGCCGCAGCCGGTCAGAAGGCTGTGCACGTCACGGCCGCGGGGACCGCGTTGGTGCCGGACCAGCCGGCGTTGAAGCCGAACGTCGTGCTCGCGCCGGAGCCGAGGCCGCCGTTCCAGCTCAGGTTCGTCACGGTCACGGCGGAGCCGGACTGGGTGAGGTTGCCGCTCCAGAGCTGGCTGATCGTCTGCCCGTTGGCGTACGTCCACGTGACCGTCCAGCCGGAGATCGCCGCGGTGCCGCTGCTCTTGACCGCGACCTCGCCCTGGAAGCCGCCCGGCCACTGGTTGACCACCTTGTACGTCGCCGTGCACGCCTTGCCCGCCGACGGGCTGAAGCTGGGCGACGGGCTGGCCGAGGGCGACGCGCTGGGTGAGGCGCTGGGGCTCGGCGACGCCGACGGGCTGGGACTGGCCGACGGCGAGGCGCTCGATGAAGCGCTGGGCGAGGGCGACGAGGTGCCGGTGCGGTCGCCGTAGATGATCCCGCGGCCGTTGGTTCCGATGTAGACCCGACCGTAGATCCGCGGGTCACCGGTGATCGCCTCGCCCCAGTTGCCGTACTGGTGCCGGTCGTCGTTGATCCGCACCCAGGTCGCGCCCGCGTCGTCGGACCTGAACGCCCCGCGGACGCCGTCGATCTTGGCGATCGCGTAGAGGGCCATGGACGACTGTCCGGGCGCGGCCTTGCCGAAGCCGATGTTGTCGGCCTCGGTCACGTTGGCCAGCTTCGTGAACGACGCTCCGGAGTTGGTGGAGTGCCACAGGCCGTACGTGCCGCCGGTGCCGCCTGCCAACCAGATGTCGCCTTCCTTACCGGGTACGGCCTTGAAGTGCACGTTTCCCGAGGACGGCAGCCCGGCGGCCGCTGTGGCGGTGAACGTGGCGCCGCCGTTGGTGCTCACGTAGAACGTGCCGCCCTTGAAGGCGTAGAACTTCTGCGCGTTGACCCGGTCGGACTCGACGATCGCGTTGGCCGGTACGCCGCTGGACGCCGTCCAGGAGGTGCCGAAGCCGACCGAGTAGACGACCTGGAGGCCGGAGTCGCCGGGCGCCCAAACGAACCTGCTGCCGTCCGCGGCCGCCGCGACGGTTCCTCCGCTGTTGACCCCGCCGGGCTCGGTGCCCTGGAACCAGTTGCCGCCGCCGTCGGTGGAGAAGGCGACGTGGCTGTCGTTCGGCCGGTCGGCGTCGGTGAAGTTACCGGCCCGCACCATCACGCTCGGGTTGGTCTCGGCGTAGTCGAGCGAGGTCGACGACGTGAAGTTGGGCTGGGTGAACATCATCGATGGCACCGCGTCGAGGTTGGTGTGGCGGAAGCCGCCGATGTCGCCCAGGGCGCTGACCAGCGGGGCTCCGCTCGGCGGGCTGATCAGGTCGAGGACCGCGGTCTCCTCCAGGCCCTTCACCATCGGCTTGATCGTGAACTGGCCACCCGAGACGTCCCACTGCCTGAGGTCGGTGGTGCCGTAGATCGTGGCGCCGGTGCCGTACATCATGCGGTTGGAGTCGAACGGGTCGATCTCCATCGACTCGGTCATCCAGCCGAGCTTGGGCGTGACCTCGGGCGGCGAGGGGTTGCCGCCGAAGGTCAGCCACGGGGCCGAGGAGATGTCCATCTTGTAGCGGAAGCTACGGCTCGGGTACGAGGTCCAGTCCCAGACCCTGGTCCAGGTGGCGCCGCTGTCGGTGCTCCTGAAGAAGATCACGTCCGGCCACCAGGAGATCTGGGTGGCGACCATGAGCGTGCCCGGGTTCTGCCTGTCGACGGTCAGGCCGCTGTAGCCGAAGTAGTCGTCGGAACTGCTGGACGGGATCGGGCTGATCTGGGTCCAGGTCCCGGTCGCGGTGGCGTAGCGCCACACATCGCCCTTGGCTCCGTCGTACGGCCCGCCGGTGTCGCTGGTGGCGATGTAGAGGTAGCCGCCCGCGGTGTCGAGAACGCCCTTGTGCGCGATGTAGCCGGTCGGCTGGCCGGCGACGCGGGACCAGGTGGCACCGCCGTCGGTGCTCCGGTAGACGGTGTTCTGCTTGTCCGCCACACCGACGTAGACGGTCTGGGTGGCGTTGCCCGAGGTGCCGGTGCGCTTGTCGAAGGTCACCCAGACGACGCCCTGGTTGTCACCGAGGTAGTCGCCCTCCCCCGCGACG
This sequence comes from Microtetraspora glauca, assembly GCF_040656155.1. Lineage (NCBI taxonomy): Bacteria > Bacillati > Actinomycetota > Actinomycetes > Streptosporangiales > Streptosporangiaceae > Microtetraspora > Microtetraspora glauca. The sequence goes on along the minus strand of NZ_JBFALK010000043.1, from coordinate 11,230 downwards.
TAGTTGCCGGGGTTCGGGAACGCGGTCACCTTGGCCCAGGTCGCGCCGTAGTCGGTACTCTTCCACAGGCCGTTCCCGCTCGGCGCGCCCAGGTAGAGGATGCTGTTCTTGTTCGGGTCGACGGCGAGGCGTTCGCCCATGCCTCGGCCCGGCATGTTCCCGCCGAGCTTGAACGGCAGCGGCGTGACCTGCCAGGTGTCGCCCTTGTCGGACGAGCGGAGGACGGCCCCGTTGTTCGGGTCCCAACTGTTGGTGTACATGCCGGCCGCGACGTAGACGCGGTTGGCGTCCACCGGGTCGGCGGCCAGGCTCACCACGCCGTTGTAGCCCCAGTTGGTCCAGCCGACCCAGTCGAGCAGCGGGGTCCAGGACTGGGTGGACTGACTCCAGCGGTAGGCGCCGCCGATGTCGGTGCGGGCGTAGATCAGGTCCTTCTGGGCGGGGCTGAAGACGATGCCGGGGACGAAGCCGCCTCCGGCGATCTGGACGTTCTTGAAGGCGTACGGATCCGCGGCGACGGCGGCCACCGGCGCGGTCCTGATCACCGCCGTGAGTAACGCCACGACGGCGATCGCGAGCAGACTGACGAGTTTTCGCATGGACGGATATCCCTTCGGGCGTGGACAACCGCCATGCACGATCAGGTGGGGACCCTGACCGTCCGCCCAGCGCGTGCATGGAACTGCCGAGAGATTCACACAGGCGTCACGGCTCCGTCAATAGTTTGGACTATGAACAAAGCGAGCCCCTTGCCGCGATCCCGACATATTACGATCAGGGGTTACATTTCGGGCGGCCAGCGGCCCCACTGGATCACCACACGAGAACTTCGGACCCGATCCGGAGCTTCAATAGTTTGAATACACGACTAATTCGCGGCCCTGGAGGGAACCGCGACGGGGAACACGCCGACCGGACGTACCTGACGGGACCTGACAGTCGCTCCGGCGAGCATGGTGCCCATGGACCAGATCCGCGAGCTCAACAAGAAGACCATCGAGCAGTTCCGGGAGCACAGGGGCGGCGGCCCGCTCAGGGGGCGGCCGCTCCTGCTGCTCACCACCCGTGGCCGAAAGAGCGGTCGGCCGTACACCACGCCCGTGATGTACCGGCCTGATGGCGACCGCCTGCTCGTCTTCGCGTCCTGCATGGGCGCTCCATCCCATCCGGACTGGTACCTCAACCTCGTGGCCGACCCGAAGGTCACCGTCGAGGTCGGGGCGGAGACCTACGAGGCGACCGCCGTCGTCGTCACGGGCGAGGAGCGGGAGCGACTCTGGGCGGTCACCAAGGAGCAGTACCCCTTCTTCACCGAGCATGAGGCGCGGACCGAGCGCGAGATCCCCGTCATCGCTCTCGAACGCCTTCCATAGCTCGCCGTACCGGCGGGGAGTGCGGACGAACGCCTCCCGACAAGATCGGCTAACCCGGCTGGTCCCGCTGACGACCCCGCCTACCCGAGGACGGCCGCCTCAGCCTCCGACGCCTGGCGCTCAGAACAGGCCCGCGGATCGGCACGCGGCGCGAAACTGGGACGCGCATATCTCGGCGGCCGTCCAGTAGCCGTCCTTGATCACCGTGCTCTTGATGTTGCCCCTGTCGACCACGATCGGTGCGATCATCGCGGCCGGGATCGAGGTCACGGTCCCGTTGGACAACGTGGTCGTGCCGGACACGGTCCTGCCGACCCCGAGATCGATCGCGATCTTGGCCGCGCTGCGCGCCACCGATCTGATCGGCAGGTAGACGGTCATCGTCTGGGTCCCCAGCAGGATCCGCCGTACGGCGTCGAGCTCCGCGCCCCGGCCGGTGAGCGGGGTGCCGCGGGTGGCGCCCGCGCTCCGCATGACCGTGGCGATGCCGCCCGCCATGGCGTCGCTGGCCGCGTACACGCCGATGACCCTCTGGGCCCCCAACGCGGTGAGGGCACCGTTCACCGCGGCGCCGGCCCGATCCGGGTTCCAGCCCGGCGCGTCGTACTCCTTGCCGATGGTCACCTGCCCGTCCAGGACCTGGTGCGCCCCCTTCTTGAGGTCGCCCGCGTGCTGGTCGGCCGGCGAGCCGTTGACCATCACGATCTCACCGCGCCTGGGGTCCCCGCCGATCCTGATCGCATCCAGGAGGGATCGCCCCTGCATCCGGCCCGCCTGGATGTTGTCGAATGACGTGTAGGCGTCCACGGGACCGCCCGCGAGCCGGTCGTACGCGACGACCCGCGCGCCCTGGTTCTTGGCCAGGGCCACCCAGGAGGCGATACCCCTGACGTCCACCGCGTCGAGGATCAACACCTTCACGCCGTCCGCGAGCATCGAGGCGAGTTGGCGCTGCTGCCGCTTGGGGTCGCCTCCGGCGTTGTTGTGGATCACCTCGCATCTGGGGCATAGCTGCGCGACGCGCTGGATGATGTACGGACGGTCGAACTTCTCGTAGCGTGCCGCCTTGGCGTCCGGCAGCAGTAAGCCGATCGTGAAACCGTCGCTCAGCGAGCCGACGGCGACGCTGGTGGGGCCACCTCCCGACTGCCCGGCCGTACCGCACGATTCCAAACCCAAAAGGACGACGACCACGACGCCCGGCACGAGCCGGCGAACCAGATTTCTGCCCACGGCGAAACCCCTTCAGCCTGTTCGGCCGTGCCGTACCCGGACATCGAGGACATAACGCCTGATCACGGACGCCGCGGAGCCGTTCTTTGCGACCGCCGTACCAGGGCCCGGGCAGGCCATGGGCAGGAACGAGAGCGATCGGGGTGCGTGAACCGTTCCCACGTCGGCCGTCTCGAGCTCGACTGTCGGTCTCATTTCGATGTGATCGGCTGATCCGCTCAGGCGCTAAGTTGTGAGAGACTCCACCATTGCGGGGCGGTAGCTCAGCCGGTCAGAGCATCGGACTCATAATCCGTGGGTCGTGGGTTCAAGTCCCACCCGCCCTACTCAACTTGATCAGTGAATATGCCCTGCCACCTGCGGCTTCTCGTCTGATCATGATTCACGTGTCAGGCAGCGGAACGCGGCCGGAAGCAGCCGTATGCCGCCACTCGCGGAACATACGCGGAATGCTCTTGGCCCCGTTTTCCCAGGTGGATCCGCCTGTTTGCGGACCGGTCACACGCATCGGACCCACGAACGGGCGGTGTCCTCGTCCATCCCGATCTCGTCCTGGACGAGGAGGACGGCATCCTCTTCCATGCCCCTCACCTTGAGCTGGCGTACTCGCCCCATCAGATCCATCGCCCACATCGGATCGACGTACTTGAGCACCCGACGTTGCCGAAGGATCTTGACTAATCGGGTGAGCAAGAAGAGCATCAGCACACCGGGAAGGACGAATAGCAGATAAGGGATCATCGTCTCCGACATGTGTGGATCTTATGAGCCGCCTTGGTGCCCTGAACATCGAAAAACCCCGAGATGTCTCCCGGGGTCCTTCTTTGTGATCTCGCCTCATCAGGCGAGGGCTTCCAGGATGCGGCGGTTGGCCATCTCGCGTTGCCCGTCGATGCACTTGGCGTAGACCCGCAACATCACGTCCACACCATGGCCCGCACGTTCCGCGGCTTCCGGGGCATGGACTCCCGCGTTCAACCACAGTGAGACCGCCGCGTGCCGCAGGTCGTACGGCCGGGCCGCCAGCGGCGAGGCGACGACATCCGGAGGGAAGGCGTAGCCGCGCGCTTCCTTCCAGATCTTCGAGACGGTCGAGCCCGAGAAGGCTTTGCCGGACTCGGTACGGAACAGCCGCCCATCAGCGGCCACGTCGTGGGCTGTGATGTGGTCACGCAAGATGGTCACCAGTTCGGGCGGGATCGGCACTGGCCGGGTCTCCTTGGCCCCGCGATGCTTGAGGCCGCGTTCGTCGTGGGTCTCCCCCGAGTCGGTGTAGCGCTTGCCGCTCTCCGGCCGGGTCTTGGCCAGGGTGAGCAGGCCCCAGCCGGTTTTGGGGAGGTGGCAGTCCTGCTCACGGAGGCCGGCGGCTTCACCGGGACGCAGCCCACCGAAGTACATGGCCGCGAACATCGCCCTCATCATCGGCCCGCGTGTCCGCCCGACGTAGGTCACGGCGGTGAGCAGTTGCCGTGCCTGGGCAGGATTGACGACCGAGCGCCGATCGATTTCCCCGCCCGGCTTGGGACGGCGGAGCTTCACACGGTGCAGCGGATTTGCCGAAAGTTCTTCGCGCTCTACGGCGTACTCCAGGGCGTGATGGAAGACAGCCCGCTTGCGCCGGTAGGTCGAGGTGGCCGCCGCCGTGCCGTCGAGCAGGAGGGAGAGTGATTCGAGCGCGGCGCGCGTGTGCTTGGCCTCGTCCAGAGCGGTCAGGGGCAGCGAGGCCGCTTCCAGCCAGCGCAGCGCCCCGGCGATCTCCGGTGTTGGGACCGGGCGACGGTCGAGCGGCAGGAACGCGAAGTGCCGTAGCGCACGGCGCAGGGTCGCGTCGTCGGGACGGCCGGGACGGTCATGGGTCAGCACAAGGGTGACGCCGGTCAGCGTGTCCGTCATGCCGTCGCGGGACTTGGCCGCCGCATGGGGCCACCAGGCGTGGACGTAGTCGACCGCGAAGGCGTACCAGGTGCGCACATCCTTCGCTTTGATCATGGAGGCTGGGAGGCCGCTCTCCAGGTCGAAGGGCTCCCCCTTCCTGGCCGCCTGGCGCAGCTCCGACAGGAAGCTCTCCGCGAGACCCTTGGTCTTGAACGTCGAGGACTTCTCAGCGGTGCCGACCGTCCAGCGCACGGTGTGTGAGACGACACGGGGTTTCTTGCCGTCCCCCTGGGCCCGCGTGTTGGTGCGAATGCCCCAGAACTTGACCTTGTACGACGAGGAGGTCACGCCACCTCCCGGAGCGTCTCAAGCCACGCGGTGAACTCGCTGCGATAGATCCGGATCTCGCCGTTGGGGAGCTTGAAGCCCTCCGGAGCCCTGCCGATCTCCCGCCAGCGGTAGAAGGTCCGGGCGGAGACGCCGAGTTCGTCGAGGACCTGGGCCACGGTGAGCATTTCGTCTTTCCTGGTCACGCCGCCTCCTCACTGATTGCCGAAAGTTCTTCGTCGGGTAGCCCGGCCGCTCTCGCTTCGAGCTCTCGTAAGTGGTTGCGCCAGCGCTGGCGTTCGTGGACCGAGCGCAGGAGCCGGACGCCGAGGGGGTCGAGGCCAGGATCACCGGGTCTGACCGGCCGCCAGACGTACCGGTGTGGATCAACCGGCTCGTCTGGCAGGCCGAGGGCTTCCAGGACCCAGGTACGCCGGTCGTGCTTGTGCTCGGTCAGGGTCTTGTTCGACCACTTCCGCGAGACGAGCACGCGACGGCCCGCGTAGCCGAGGTGTTCGGGCTTGTGCGCCTTGCCCCGGCACCGACCGGGGATCATGCCCGGCTTGGCGCCCTTGGGCTGGACGCCGTAGCGGAGCCAGTTCGGGCAGGTCGGCGAGCACGGCTCATAGCGCAGCGCAGCGCCGAGGCGTTCGGCGTGGAGTCGTTGCTCCTCGTCGTCCGGATCGATCGCGTCTCCGATGGACTTGGTCAGGTACTTGGACAGGTAGCGGATGCACGTGTCGGCGTCGGTGGTCCCGGCGAGGACGCCTTGGACGTCGAGTTGCGGGCCGAAGGTCAGCACGTGCAGGGGTTCCGTCTCGTCGTCTTGGTCGAGTTCGTCGAGCGCCTCATCCCAGGCGGGCAGGACCTCACCGGTTGCCGGGTCGAGGTAGCCGACGCCGTCCGCCCAGACGGGCAGGTGATCGCCCTCGAACCGGACTTGATCGACAGACGGCCACCACACTTGGTGATAGGTCGCCGCAGCGATCTGCTTGATCTCCGCACGCGGCAGGTGGCCCCGCACCGCCATATGCAGATGCGGAGCGAGCCGCTTCTGCGGCTCGACCGACGCGAAGTACTGGACATCGAACCCGGCGACCCGGCGGAGGTTCTGCACGAAGCGGTCCACCAGCTTGGAGAAGTGCAGCGCGTCCCGAGCCGCCTGCGCATAGTCGTACGTGCTCGGGTCGACGGGCGCGCCGTTCTTCCTGACCCGCCCGTACGAGGGCAGGGTGAGCGTGATGAACATCGACGGCCGGAACGTTTTGCCGTTCGAGCTGGTGAAGGTCCGCCCGAGCGTCGTGGCGCTCATGGTCCGCTTGGGCAGGTCGGGTGCGTCCTGTCGCCGCCTCGTCGAGCGGGACCGCTTGCCAGTGGTCCGGCCGAGGATGTTGCCGCGCATCCCGGTCCGGGTGATCTCGTCATCCAGGTCGGCTATCGCCGCGTCCAGGTCGGTGGTGTCCTCGCCGGCCTTGTCCGCCTCATCGCGCCAGGCTTGCGCGTCGGCCCGGAGCTCGACGAGATAGCGCTGATAGTCGTCTGCCTCGTTCGGGGTGTTGACCGGTTCGTGGTCGAGGTGCCAGCCCTCCCGGCACTGGGCCATCCGAAGCTGCCGGTTCCGCTTCGCGCACGGCGGGCACTTGCTCTCCAAAGTCGCACCGCACGGAACGTCAACGGTCTCAACCTTGCCCGTGTAGATGTCGAGCCGCCGGAGAGCGATCGGGCGGATGCACACGCCGTACTGCTTGGCGATCTCCTCGACGACCTCTCGGGCGAGTGGCTGAGCCATCCGCACCGCCCGAGGGGTCGCCCTGTCCGTCGTGTTGGTCACCAGTCACCGCCGCAGGAGTTGAGGCCGTCGAGCGAGTCGAGGAGTTCGACGGAGTCGAAGCCGTCGAGGGGGTCGAGCAGGATGGACGCCTTTTCGCCGCATTCGCGGCACTCGACCAGGCCCCGGACCGGGTACAGCCAGAGCGCGTTGGGGGTGCCGCAGCCCGCGCAGGTCAGTTCGTCCAGCAGGTGAGCGATCTCAACCATTCGCCTGCACCCCCTCAGGCGCGACCGGAGCGGCACCCGTGACGGGCGTGGAGTCGACCACGAGCGCGGAGTCCGACGCCGAGCGCTGTACCGGAACGGACTCGGCAGGCGCGGTGCACGTGGGCGTGGCGTAGTGGGCGACCATGGCGCGGATGTCGTCGTCGGAGACGTACGCGGCCCGCACTCTCACCGGGTCGGGTGAGGTTTCGAGCCGGACGTATCCGACCCCGGCCCCGAGTTCGGGAACCGGCGAGATGTGATCAGCGAGCGCGCCGCGATCACGTGCGCCGTCGCCGAGGACCATGTCAACCTGTTCGGACTCATCGAGCCGTAGCGCGATCTTGTCGGGGAACAGGTTGCGGATGTTCATGACCTCCTTGCGCGGGTCCTGCAAGGCCGCCATGACCCCGACGCCGACCGCTCTCCCCTGGGTCGTCAGGGTCGCGAGCGCGGCGGTGATCCGCTGCTTGAGCGTGCGGTCGGACTGGTAGGCGGTCAAGAACGCCACCTCATCAACGAGCACCAGGACGAAGGGGTCCGCTGTCGTCGGGACGTGGGAGCGCTGAAGTCCGGCGAAGCGTCCGGCGCGTTCCTGCATGACCGTGACCGCGTCGTCGAGCAGATCGGCGCACTGATCGGGGTCAGCCGCGTACCGCGTGAAGAGGTCCCGGCCGAACGAGAGTTCCATCAGCTTCGGGTCGAGCGCCCAGAGTTCGACCAGGCCCGCCCGCAGCGCGGGAAGCAGGCCGCGGATTGTCGACCACAGGAACGAGCCCTTGCCGGCCCCGGTTGCTCCCGCGATCAGAACGTGGGTTCCGTGGACCTTGAGCCGGTATGGCGTGCCGTCCTCCCGAGCGCCGATCTCGACCGGCCCCACCGAGACCACGTCAGGGATAGGCACCGCAGGCAGCGGGGCCGCCAGAGGATCACGACGAGGGAAGGTCAGCACAAGCCGACCAGCGCGGGCGATCGACATCCGGCAGCTACGTGAGCCGAAGCCGTGGGCGAGCTGGTCGGTACGGTCGGCCCAGTCCTTGACCGCCTGTCCGTTGAGCATCTTCACGGTGACTCGGTCGGCCCAGCCGTCGCACTCGACCCGCATCAGCCGGGGCAGGTAGTCCCGGCCGCGTAAGTGCCGTCCGAGACCGGAGACGATCATCACGGGTTGCCAGTGACGGCGGTAGATCCAGACGAGCCGCCAGAAGGCGAGCAACCGCCAGCCGACCAGCCGCAGGAACGAGGACTGGTGAAGCGATGCCCAGGACAGGCCCACCAGGGCGACGAGTCCGACGAGGAGCAGAGCCGGGCGCCAGCCGTACAGCGTCCAGGTCACGCCGGGCATGGCCGGTACGGCGATGGCGATCGGGTGCCGCCAGACGAGGCGGACCAGGCCCGCGATGAGCCGGGACAGCCAGATCACGATCGTGACGAACGCGGGGGTGCGGACGACGGCCGGGCGGAAGACAACAGCAGTGTCAGGGGTGGTGGAGACGAGGTTACGCGCTTCGTCGCCAGGGAGTTTCTTGAACATTAGGCTTGTGCCTCTCTCAAACATTCGCGTGTGTGGGAGATCCGGGGGCCGCTGGAATGCCAGTTCCAGCGGCCCCGCCTTGCTTGTCAGGCCGCCACCCCGTCACCCGAGGCGTTGACCTCGATCACGCCGCCGCCTCTTTGCCGGTGGTCTTGCCGGACACGGTCCGGACGGGGCGCATCTCGCGGACTCGGATGGAGTAGGCGAGACGGTTGCTGTTGCTGTTCACGTACGGCGTGACGCTGACACCGTCGAACTCGACCGGCGTGAACGGCACCCCCGCCACCGGGGCCGGCGGAACCGGCTGCACCGGGGCCAGGATCTTGACCGCCACCGTCTTCTGGGCGGGCTTGAGGGTCGGGTCGGCGTCCATGACCGCGACCTGCCAGACGGGCTCTCCTGTCTGCTTGTCGCGGGACTGGACGAACCGGCCTTTGGTCGAGGCGTCGAAGTCCTTGACCGGCTCGACCTCGCCGACGACGTAGCAGCCGTGCGGGAACACCATGTCGAACGTGACGGGGATGGGTCCTTGCAGAGCCATTGGAGATCTTCCCCTCTCGACTGACAGGCACTTAACCTGTCAACTGCTTCGAGATTAGATCGGCGAACTTGGTAGGTCAAGTGCCTAGGAGCGAAAGAGGTGGAGCCCCAGATTCAGCGTTGATCAACCCAGACGACACAAATCGATACCGATAGACGCACAGCGTGAACCAAATGATCAAGCCTGTCGACAATCAAGCCATGACGGGCAAAGCCTCACGCAGGGCAAGCAGCACCGCCCTGTCGATCATCTGGCTCATTTGGGCGATCGGGGTAGTGGCAATGTTCCAGGCCATCTCAATGGCGATGGGCTGGTCCGACGGATTCGTTATCGCGTTCCAGGTCACCGCTAACGTGACCTTGATCTGTGCACCTATCGTCGGCGGATTCGTCGCACTCTCGACAGGCAGGCCATGGACAGCCACGCTGTTCGGCCTGGTTCTTTGCGCCGGCCTCTTTCTGGGGGCACTCATCGGATTCTTGCCGACCCCGGAGACGTTCGGGCACACCACCTCCACGCCGACGTGGAGCCCATCGAACTACTGCGTAAAACGGAGCGGCGGTTACACCGACTGTCCCGGCGGATAGACAGCCTCGCATCCACTCACCGGGACGGCAGCTCAGCCAAGCGGATACGCGTCTTCCAGCTCGTGACGGTCGGCGGGAAGCAGCACGTTCACCACGATGAGGGGACGCCCGGAAGCGTCACGCACGGCGGCGTACACGTCCAGGACCGGCGTGTTCTTCGGCATGCCGAGCCGCTTCGCCTCGTCCGTCGAGGGCATGCGCGCGGTGATCTGCTCGATGATGTGATCGAACCGCACACCCTTACGGCCTTGGAGGTGATCCCGGATGCTGTCGGGCAGCGCGTCAGCGCTGGTCAGGTCCGTCCCCTCCGACAGCTCCAGCGGAAGCCAGAACGAGACGATCTCGGACGGCTCACCTTCACGTGCGACGAGGCGGCGGCGCAGAAAGGCCCGGCTCTTGGCCGGCAGATCGAGCAGCGCCGCAACCCGGTTAGGGAGGGCCTGGGCGCCCGCCTCCAGCACCTCGCCAGGGGAGTCGGTTTCGGGGTTGGTCAGGTAGGCGTGACCGGGGCGTGGCTGTTCGGCCAGGGCGAGCGCGGGACGGCCCCGCACGAAACGGCCCTTGCCCTGCTGCGACTCGATCCAGCCCTGCTCTCTCAGCACCCGCAACGCGGCAACAACAGTAGGGCGGGACACGCCGAACTCTTGGATCAACTGGTTCTCACTGGGGAGCAGCGTCCCCGGCGGGTAGTCTCCCGCTTCAATACGCCGCTGAAGCGTCTGCACAAGTTGCGCATACTTCGGAGGCACGGACTCTAGCGACATCACGACCGTCCAGCAGCCGACAGGTTGTTTTACTAAGTTTGAGCCTAGCCCGGCTCCGGATTTCTGTCACCCCATACCCGCAAGCACGTGAAAGCCGTACGGGCCGAGAGAGGTGAAGCGGGGGTGGAACGGCAGGGCCACGGACGGGGACCGGGGGGCGTGGTTGTCCGTGACCCTGCCGAAGGCGCGACGAGACCCGGGGCGATGGACACCACCGACGCCCGCCCACCCCCGGCCGGGCACTCCCGCAATCTCGCCGCGCCAGCTCTACCGGCTGACGTACTCCGCCAGCACCTTCGCCGCACCCGGGGCGTCGTTCACCGGGTGCCGCTTCTCGGCGTACTGCCAAGAGAAGTACGCGCCGCCGTACCCGACGAACACCCACAATGGCAGCCCCCGCCCACCGGGACGGTGCACCAGGAGCGCCGTGTTGTTGTCCCGCAGCTCCGTGTGAATGCGACGCTGGGTCAACTCGTGGCGAAGCCGGAGAAGCTTGCGCTCCTCATCCGTTCGGTTCATGTAGGCCACCGCCATGACATCAATGGGGTTCATGTTCCGTTCCCTTCGGCCCGGCCGCTTCCGAGGCAGTCGAGACACACCCGCTCCCCACCCGACTCGTGATCTGCATTGGTGCCGCCGATGAGGAGCGCCCGGCGCGCGTGGCGTTCCTTGCTGCCACGTCCCCGACACGAAGGACAGGGCCGTGCCTCGCTGTTCTCATCTGGCCGGGTCACCGTCGCCATCTCCTCGTTCATCCGGCGTTCCCTCTGTCGGGAGGCCGCTTGACGTACCGTGGTTGCTTGATGGCAAGTCCACCGGCAATGCGAGCGCGACAGGACCCCCGAAGATCCCCCTGATACCCCCCTCTTACAACTCCTAACAAAATGATCTCCACCGTATCCAGGCGGCCTGCTGATCGTTGATCCGCTCGTGAGGAAGGGTGAACAGCCGCCGTGGATCGT
>NZ_JBFALK010000042.1:0-28486 GCF_040656155.1 Microtetraspora glauca | reverse complement strand
TCCGCCGCTACATCGCCTGGCGTAACCGCAACGTCGATAACCCCCGCCTACGCCGGATCGTGAAGAGGGCAAACGTGGCCTGACACGGCACTAGTGTGAGCTGGTCATGCGAGTGAGTCCGTGTGCTTCCGACCATCGCATGGATCAACAAGCCAGCCGAAGAGCAGGCCCGGCAGACCGAAGAGGCGGCAGCTCAGCGACTGTTACCCCAGTGTCTGCACCTGGTGTGCTCGGCGCGGCTGGTCGGCCATGACACCTTCCTTTCCGGTGCCGTGGCTCTGCACAGCGGACCAGACGGGCAAAAGTGAGGGTGTGCATCCTCACCTTCGACGACGTCACGGTGCTGCTCATCACCATGGACATCGGCCACGCGCTCGGCGCCCCAAGCGGTGCGTCGCTCACCGCCGGGCCGGCCGGGCTTTCTCCGCTGCCTGCGGAACAGGCCCGGCGGGTGATCCAGCGTCGCCTGCACACGTTGGCGGTGCTGCTGGACGAGGACGCCATTACCCGGGTACGCCGGGAGCCGCAGATCCCCGCAGACTCCTTCCCTCGCGATCACCAACCACCCAACAACCACTGCGCGCGGCCCACGCCGATCTGGGCACCGCCGACGTGAGGGCCACAGTCGCCTGCGTGCGTGACCTGCTGAAACCCGCCGGCGAATCGTCGCCACCATATGAGATCAGGAGCCCTGCATGAGTAAGTTCACCGGCGCTGCCCGCTATTATCGCAATTACCGGCCCGGAATCCCGGACGCCGCCGTCTCACTTGTGATCGCCGAGGCAAGCCGCCAGGGCCCAGCGCGGACCCTGCTGGATCTCGGCACTGGAACTGGTCAGGTCCCCGCCGCCCTGCACAGCTTCTTCACCGAGATCGACGCCGTCGAACCGGACCCAGACATGGTCACTCAGGCCGACATGGTCCTCAGGCCCCTGCTGGGAGAGGCCACCACGCTACGCCTGCACCATCAGCGAGCCGAAAACTTCACCCCGCCCTACCCCACCTGGCGCGCCGACCTGGTGACCATCTGCCGAGCCTTCCACTGGATGAACCAGCCCGCGCTGCTGAAATCCCTCGACAGCTGCGTAGCGCCGAGCGGGGTGGTCGCCATCATGGGCGACGGCAGCCTGTTGACCGCACACACGACCTGGACCGACACACTTTCCGAACTCATCCAGCGCTTCCTCGGCCCGCAGCGCCGTGCCGGCAACCAGACCTTCGCCCATCACGACCGCCCGTACAGCGAGGTACTGGCCGACTCGTCCTTCTCCCAGATCCAGGACGTCCATATCCCGGTGCAGCGCGTCTGGACGCCCGAACAGGTGATCGGCTACCTGTATTCGACGTCGTTCGCCGCTCAGCACCTGTTCGGAGAGCGCCTGGAGGAGTTCGAGGCCGCTGCCACGAGCCTGCTGGAGGAGTTCGCCCGCAGCGGTCCGCTGGTGGATGACGCCGAGTTCCGAATGCTCCTCGCCCGCCGCCCGCCGGGTTGATCCGTCAGGGAGGAGAAGATCCGCGCCGAACTGGTGATCCATCTGGATGAACGCCTGCTGCGCCTCATGCGCCCGGCGCACGTCCGTTATGCCTACTGCAGGGCCAGCCCCGTCCCATGCGAGCAGCAGGCGTCACCAGGTCAGGGTGCTCGACGCGACGGCGGTGACCGCGGCCCTCTCGCAGAGGATGTGGCATCGCAACGCCAAGGTGAGTCCGGGTGACCGCGTCGTGGTCTTCCACGAACCGTGTAGCGGTCCCGCGCTCGTTACCCGCGTGTTCCGGCGTCGGAGAACGCGAGGATGCTGTGCTCCATCGAAGCCGGAGCGCTTCAAAGGCCTGATCACAAACAACAGCCTCTTGAGTTGAGGGCGCACGACGCGCCATCGAACCTTCTCCCTTCCAAGCTGCAGACCCGACAAGACCATCTCCATCGTCAACGTGCAGGACTTGACAGAGAACTTGTTCTCGCCGTACCAGAAGGCGGCTACCTGGCGGGCGGCCATGTTGGTGTCGGCGAGGGGGGTGCTGGCGCGGAGGTGCTGGCGATGTCACCTGTGGCGTTGGCGGGGGAGGTGACCGCGGCGGTGGCCGGGAGGCCGACCGCGGCACCGCCGACAGCCAGGACGCGTTTCAATCGCCGACGGCAGAGGCCCTGGAACATCGTCGATCCGCTCGGATCACGGCAGCATATGACGTCTTACAATATCGTAAGATGTCATATGACTTTAGGGGCTGCATGTCGATCTGTCCACGTTTCCCCGACCGGCCCGCAATCGCTTTGCGCAGCCCATCCGCAGGACACCGTCCTCAGCGACGCGAACAGGCCCGGCCTGTCGGCTATCTCCTCATGCCGGACATGGCGATTCCCCGGATGATCTGCCGTTGCACTACCAGGTAGATGATCACGACGGGAAGAACGGCCGGCGTCGCCGTCGCGAGAGCGATCCCGGTGTGGATTCCGACTTGCCGGAGAAACGGCCCTTGGCGAAGGCGCAACCGGTCAGCGCGCTGCAGAAAAGGTCGCCCACAGTGGAGCCCCACGACGAAGCTGTTGAGGTAGTCGCCGAGCACATCCGCAATGATCTTCTGACCGTTCCCCAGGTCGCCGAACACATCGCCCGCTCGGCCGGGCTGACGATCGCCCCGAACACTGAAGGCCCGGTACGGGCGCGGCTGCACCGCTACACGGTCGGGGCCCGCCACACCTTCTTCTGGCTGAGGACCTGGAAGCGACCTCGACGTGTGCCTGTGGGGTCAGCTCAAACGCCTGATCGGGACGCGTCGGCTGGTAGGGACGGCTTCACGCTGTCCAGCGGCGACGTAAGCCGTAGTCAAGGGTCCTGCAAGCAACGCTGCCTACGGTCGCGACGGCGGACACGGGGCCCGATCATGAAAGGAGCCCGGAACAGGGTGCGGAGTCTGACGGGGAGCCCGATCCCATCGGAGCACGGCATCGGATCGTCGCTCCTGGCGGGGGAACGCGCACTGTACGGCGAGGGCGACCTGCGCACCGCCCGGCGCTGCTTCGACTCGGCCTACCGGGAAGCCGAGCGGTGCGATGACGGACCCGCGATGGCGCGTGCCGCGCTCGGGCTCGGCGGGCTGTGGGTGCACGAGCATCGGACGGCCGCCGACACGGCGGCGGTCCGGGTACGGCAGCGCCACGCTCTGTCGAGCATCGATCCGCGTTCGGTGCTCGCGCTCCGGTTGCGGGCACGACTGGCCGCTGAGGAGGACTACCGTACCGGCGGGCATGCCGCGGTCCTCGCCGTGGTCGAGGAGGCGAGGAGCCGGGGTGACGCCGTCGCCCTGGCGGAGGCCCTGAGCTTGGCTCATCACTGTGTGCTCGGCCCCGGAGACGGAGCGCTGCGGCTCGAACTCGCCCAGGAGCTGATCGCCACCGCGTCCAGGACGGCTCGCCGCGGCGATCTGCTGATGGGGTTGCTGTGGCGGACCGTCGATCTGTTCCTGGACGCGGATCCGCACGCCGGTCGCGGCCTGGCGGAACTTCGCGGCCTGCTGGCAGATCGAGACCATCTGGCCGCCGGGTTCGTGGCCGACGCGATCGAAGTGATGCTCGCCATCCGGGGCGGCGGGTTCGCGCAGGCCGAGGCCCGGGCGGCCGCCTGTGCCGAGCGAGGCACGACGGCCGGCGACGTCGACGGGGCGGTGTGGCACGCCGGGCAGTTGGTCGCGATCCGCTGGTACCAGGGCCGTGTCGCCGAACTGCTTCCGATGCTGTCTGAGCTGGTGAACTCACCCAAGCTCAGCGCCGTGGACAACTCCGGCTTCGCCGCGCTGGCGGTGGCCGCGGCCTCGGCGGGAGATCGCCGTCAGGCGGAGGGCGCGCTGGCCAGATTGCGCGGCCCCGGCCTGGCGGGCCTGTCCAGGTCGAGTAGCTGGCTGGTGGCGATGTACGGGGCCGTGGAGGCCGCCCACCTGGTCGGCGACGCGGAGATCTCGGCACAGGCGTACGCGCTGCTCCGCCCCTTCGCACGCCTACCGGTCATGGTCAGCCTCGGGGCCGCCTGCTTCGGTTCGGTACACCATACGCTCGGGGTGGCCTCTCTGACCTGCGGCGATGTCGGGAACGCGGTGGCGCATCTGGGCGCGGCCATCCGCGACAACACGGCGCTGGGGCACTGGCCGGCGGTGACCCTGTCCCGATGGCGTCTGGGCCAGGCACTGCGGCTGCGTGACGGGCCTCGGGACGAGGCGGCCCGGGAGGAACACGCCATCGCCGTGCGTGATGCGGCGGAGCTCGGCGTGGCGCTGCCTTCCGAGGCGGGGCGGCGTTCGGTGATCCACGCGGGCGGTTCCGCCGGTTCCGGCGTTTCCGGCGAGGCGGCCCAGGTGGTGATCCAGCGCCGGGGCGGGCGATGGCGGGTCGAGATGGGCACGCGGGCCGTGCTGGTCGGCCACTGTGTCGGCATGCGGCACCTGGCGGTGCTGCTCGCCAACCCCGGACACGAGGTCCCCGCCATCGACCTGGCCGCGGGCATGAAGGTGCCGACCGCCGGGGATGTCACCCCGGCCCACCCGCTGCTGGACAGCACGGCCAGGCAGGCGTACCGGGAGCGGTTGGTACGGCTGGCAGCCGAACTCGATGAACTCGACGAGCTCGGCCGGATCGGCGGGAGCGAACGCGCCTCCGCGTTACGCGCCGAGCAGGATTGGCTGATCACCGAACTGGGCCGGGCGACCGGACTGGGGGGCCGGGCGCGCGGCTTCAGCAGCGACCATGAGCGGGCTCGGGTCTCCGTCGGAAAGGCGATCCGGCGAGCCCTCGACCGGATCAGCGAGGCGGACCCAGTCATCGGCGACGAGCTTCGTGCCACCGTACGGACCGGCGCCCGCTGCTGTTACTGTCCCTGACGGCGGCCGGTCGGCCGCCGTCACCCGTCAAGCGGACTGGAACGTGCACCCCTTGGCTTCGCCGGTGGATGCGACGACGAACTGCGCGGACGAGATCGCCTTCTTTCCGAAGTCTTCCTTGACCGCGTTCGCCCCTTCCTCCATCGAGTCGAGCACGGCGGCGAAGCCATTGCACTCAGCCTGAGTGGCCGGTTTCATGCCTGGGAAGTTCGACCTGCCCGTGGCGGTGGCGACAGTACGCGCGCTGGCCCCGCTGCCGGTCGTGGTGATCTTGCACCCCCGCCACTCGCCCACAGTGCGAACGGTGTCCGCCGAGGTCAGGAAGCGCTTGGCCGCGGCGGGATCCTTGGTGCCCTGCGCCCACTGGTTGAGCAGGTCGATCGAGTACGCCATGGCGTCGCACCGGGACTGGGTCAACGGCCCGGGGTCCTTGCCCAGCTTGCCGGTGGCCTTGGCTGTGGTGGCGGCCTGTGCGGCACCGCCGAAGGCCATCATCGTGGCCGCCAGGAGCGCGGTGGCCAGAACGCGTCTGTTCATCTGATTCACCTTCCGTTTCGAGTGCCCGGCGTCCCTTTGTGAATGGCCGGATGCCGTCCGGACGGACGGCGGCACTCACCTGGAAGGCGTTCCAACCCGTTCCACCGCGTTCCAGCGTCCCTTTATCGCCGCCTCTCCTCCCGACTGAGCACCACCGCAGCTCACCGCATCCGGGTTATCGACGCTGTCCATGCCGCGCTCGCCGGATGTCCTGACTACCCGCCCCGCTCGGTGTCCGTGTGCCGCCGTTGTGGAACGGCAAGGTGACGGCCGCGCGGACGGCATCGCGGTTCTGTTTGAACCAATCGATAGGCCAACTAGGCAGGGTGGCCACATGCGGCCATCCCCGGCCGCGGCGGGAGATCGCGTTATCGGAGCGATGAGAGGTGACGGCATGACCAGGACGACGCTCAGACTGGTCGCGATCGGGCTACTGACCGCAGCCGGATTCGCCCTGGCCACCGACCCGGCAGCCGTCGGCGAAGATATTGGCCCAGGGGCACCGGGGTCGCCCCGATGGGCGAGAACTTCTCTCCCTCCTCCGGCGGGGTCGCGCCGATGAAGGAGGACTACTGGCCCGCCACCGGCGGGTGAGCTCCGGGCTGGACTTGGCCGGTGATCGAGGTGGAGCAGGGCGGGCGGCAGCGGCGGCAGGTCACCCTCGCCCCAGCGAGGGCCTCCATCGTGGCAGGCAGTAGACGTCGGGTCGGGCCTTCGGTGGTGAGTCTCACCCCCGGTTTCGACGGAGGTCTCCATTGCGGCGCGTCGACCGGGCACGGGTACGGCCAGGCGCTGACGTTTCGCCCCGCTTCGGCGGGGAAGGCCAGTCGCCGAGATCGTGATGCGGTTGCGCCACTGAGGAAGGCCCCGGCCCTGGGCGAAAGACCCCGGATGAGAAGCCCGCCGGCTGAGGCGTACTCCCACGGCGGTACACGCCCGCCAGAGGATCTCGATTCATGTCGAGCAGGGATCAAGCTGGCATCAATCGCGATGTTGTACGTTCCCCGCGTGTCGGATACCAGTATCGCCCTGCTCGTCCTCGGCCTTCACGGCGTGATCTTCACGTTGTTAGGGGCCGGACTGCTCATCAACGCCCGCAACTTCCGCAAGCGCGCCCTGCGTGCCCAGGGCCAAGTCGTCGGGTTGCGTCGCAGCGAATCCAGCGAAGGCTACGTCTACTATCCGATCCTGCGTTTCACGACGGTGTACGGCCAGGTGGTGCAAGCCGAGAGCGATGTCGGCAGCGACCCCCCGTCAGCACGTCAAGGACAGCACGTCGCGATCATGTATGACCCGGCCGATCCGGCCCGCCTACGGATCGACAACCTGACCGACAGCGGGACGCTGCTCGCCGGCATCTTCCTCGGCGTCGGCCTGCTGCTCCTGTTCAGCGGCATCGCGGTCGGCGTCGTCACCATCCTCTGAAGGCGCCCCACCGGTCAGAGCGCACCCCGCTGTCTTGGGCATGCCGTACGAGGTGCACCATCACTGGTGGGAAGCTGATCGGAGACTGGACGACGAGGGCAGTGACCAGGCATGGCGCGGCAACTGAGCGCGCTCGACGCGCAGTTCCTCAACTTCGAGACGACCACCAACCACACGCACATCGCGGGGCTCGCCGTTCTCGATCCGTCCACGGCACCGGACGGCGCGATCACCAGGGAAGCCATGATCGTCCTGATCAGGAAGCGGGTGCACCCCGCCCCGCCGCTGCGCCGTCGCCTGGTCCAGGTGCCGTTCCGGCTCGACCATCCGTACTGGGGAGGACCGGGAGATCGACTTCCTGTGGAACGAACGCCACCTACGGTACGCCTTGCGCGAGTACGAACGGTTCTACAACCAGCACCGAGCCCATCAAGCCCTGGCCCAAGCGGCCCCGCTGCGTACCGCCCCGGATCCGATCATCGATCCAGAGCGAATCATCAACCTGAACATACGCCGACGAGACCGGCTCGGCGGCGTCCTCCACGAGTACTCATAGCTTGAGCTGCGCGGATGGAGTTTTCGGCAGCCGCAGGATCGAAGAAGAGTTCCAAGCCGCCAAGGGCCTGACCGGGTTGGACCGGGGACAGGTCACCACGTCCTGGCACCGGTGGAGCATGATCGCCGACGCGCTGCCGGCTGTGACGATCAGCCTGGAACGCGGTGGCAGCATGGGCACCCAAGCCGGTGAGTTCGTTCTCGCAAGCTGCCGTGAGCTGGTGAAACTTCTCCGCCGGTTCGTGATTCCACGCCTCGGCAAGACGTCGACTCCGAACATGCCCTGCGCTGGTCGCTGTGGCGGCGGCGCCATCAAGCTCGGGCAGCCGCCTGCCATCGGCGGTGGAACAAGGTAACAGCTGCCTCTGTCACTTGACCCATATTGCAGCGCCTAACGATCTACAGCTGCCGTAACAGTGCGGATCCCGGTGCGTTTCACGTACGTAGGCCGCGTAGACGGCTTCGTAACGGCAGGCGGAGGCCGACAGGGCGGTCATGCCGGTCCCGCCGTGGAAGATGTCCGGGGCGTGATAGGTCGTCACCTCCACGCCCTCCCGCAGGAGCAGTTGGGCGTAAGCCTGACCTGAGTCGCGCAGCCGGTCGAACTGATTGGTCATGATCATGGTTTTGATGCCGCGCATGCCGTCCGGAATCACCGCGCGCAGCGGTGAGGCCGCGAGCATCTGCTCGGGCCGGGGAGCCTCGCCGAACAGGTGGCGACGAGCCAGCGTGATGTCGGCGGCGGTGGGGGTGCAGCGCGGGTCCATCTCCGCCTCGTAGATCGCGGCGTCGAGCCAGTCGGTCAATGGCACGCTGAGCACCTGGGCGACCAGTCTGGGCCCGTCACCGGACGCGCACCGCAGGGCGACGACCGCCGCCGCGTTCGCACCCGCGCTCTCCCCACCCACCGACAGCGACGAGGGGTCGAGGCCCAGCTCCGCGCCGTTGGCGGCGAGCCAGGCCGTCGCCTCCGCGCAGTCGTCGATCGGAATCGGGTAGGGATGCTCGGGCGCCAGCCGGTAGTCGACCGAGACGATCGCGACCCCGGACAGCTTGGCCAGCCAGCGGCTGTGGATGTCGGACAGCTCCACGCTGCCCAGCCAGTAGGCGCCTCCGTGGAAGAACACGTGGGTTCCCACCGCGCCTTCGCAGCGGTAGATGCGCGCGCCGATCGTGCCGCCCTTGACCGGGATCTCCAGGTCCTCGGTTGTGACGCCCTCGGGGGCGGGCCTGACCACGAACTCGAGCGAGGCTCGCCACAGCTGGGCGTTCTCCTCGCGCTGTTCGGCGGCGCTCCGCTCCTGGTCGACCGGTTCCGACGCCATCATGACGCGGAGCACCTCGCCCAGAGGGCCCTCGACCTCGCCTGCTCGGATGGACATCACTACCTCTTCCGCTCGGCCTGGATGCGATCACCTCTAGCCTACCGAGTGCTTGGTAAGTATGCTCGCCGCATCTTTCCGAAGGGATGCCGATG
Source organism: Microtetraspora glauca (assembly GCF_040656155.1). Taxonomy (NCBI): domain Bacteria; kingdom Bacillati; phylum Actinomycetota; class Actinomycetes; order Streptosporangiales; family Streptosporangiaceae; genus Microtetraspora; species Microtetraspora glauca. The sequence goes on along the minus strand of NZ_JBFALK010000042.1, from coordinate 19,623 downwards.
TCTGATCAACTCCAGGGCCGCACGGCGGTCGTCACCGGCGGGGCCAGCGGCATCGGGGCCGCTCTCTGCGCCGAACTCGCCTCGCGCGGGATGGCGGTCGTCGTGGCCGACATCGACGGCGAGAGCGCGCGGCGCGTCGCCGCCGAGCTGGACGGGCCCGCGCTCGGCGTGCCCACCGACGTCACCGACCCCGAGTCGGCCAAGGCTCTCGCGCGGGCCGCCTACGCCGAGTTCGGCTCGGTCGAGCTGCTGTGCAACAACGCGGGTGTGCTGCTGTTCGGCACGATCGCCGACTCCTCGGTCGGCGACTGGCGGTGGCTGTCCTCGGTCAACATCGAGGGCCTGCTCAACTGCCTGCACGCCTTCCTGCCGAGGATGCGCGGGCAGGGCGGGTGGCGGCACGTGATGAACACCGCCTCCACCCACGCCTTCCTGCCCGACCCGGGCTTCACCGCCCTCTACAGCGCCACCAAGAACGCCATCGTCGGCCTCTCCCACGGCCTGCGGGCCGAGTTGGAGCCCGACGGCATCGGCGTCACCGTCCTGTGCCCCGGCCAGGTCGACACTCGCATCCTCGACTCCCAGCGCAACCGCCCGGGCACCTTCGGCCGACGGGCGGCCGAGCCGTTCGGCACCGGCCCCATCCCGATGGCCATCGAACCGGCGCAGGTCGCCCGCGACGCCGTCGAGGGCGTCCTGCGCGGCGCCCCGCTGGTCTTCTCCCTCCCCTCGCACGGCCGCGACATCTTCCACTCCCAGGTGCGGGAGCTGTGGCAGCTCGCGGGCGACGCCCTGGATCTCGATGTCCCGCGCTAAGGAAGCCGTGCCCGTCTCGCTGCGGCGGCTCTTCCTCACCGTCCCCTTCGTCGGCGCCGCCGCGCCCCTGGCCTACGCCACCTCCGGATACTTCCTGCCGATCCAGGTCCAGGCCATCGACGACGGGGCCAAGGTCGGGAACCTGGCGCTCATCAACACCCTGAGCGCCTGCGCGGCGATGGTCGCCCAGCCCGTCATCGGCCTGCTGTCCGACCGGACCCGCACCCGCTTCGGCGCCCGGGCGCCGTGGATGGTCGCCGGCGCGGCCATCGGCTTCGCCGCGCTGCTGCTGGCGGGCCAGGCGAGCACCGTGGCCCTGCTGATCGTGGCGATGATGCTGGTCCAGTTCGGCTTCAACGCCTTCCAGGGTCCGCTGGGGGCGATCATGCCGGATCGGGTGCCCACCCGGCTGCGCGGCCGCTACTCGACGCTGATCGGGCTGGGCCAGGTCCTCGGGGCGATTCTCGGACCGGTCCTGGCCTCCCTGTTCCTCAGCCGTATCCCCACCGGCTACGCCACCTTCTCGGTCGTCGTCCTGGCGGTCATCCTGCTGTTCATCGTGCTGAACCGCGATCCCGGCAACCGGGACCTGGCCCGGCCGCCCTTCTCCGCGGCGGCCTTCCTCAAGGCGTTCTGGGTCAACCCCGTGCGCCACCCCGACTTCTTCTGGGCGTTCCTGGGCCGCATCCTCATCTTCGGCGGCTACTACATGGCCCTCACCTACAGCTTCTACATCGCCCAGGACTACCTCGGCCTCGATGCCGAGGAGGCCGCCAGGCTGACGCCCCTGCTCGGGCTGGCGGGCGTGCCCGGCTTTCTGGTCGCGATCGCCGTGTCCGGACCGCTGTCGGACCGGATGGGCAGGCGCAAGCCGCTCACCCTGACCGGCGGGCTGGTCATCTCCCTGTCGGCGCTCGTCCCGCTGCTGACGCCGACCGCGGCCGGCATGTTCCTCTCGGCGATCGTCGCGACCATCGGCTTCGGCGTCTTCATCTCCGTCGACCAGGCCCTGGTCTCGGAGGTGCTGCCCAGCCGCGACGACTTCGCCAAGGACCTGGGTGTGCTCAACCTGGCCGCGACCCTGCCCAACACGGTGGCACCCGCCGCCGCCGGGGCCGTCGTATCGGCGTTCGGTGGGTACGGCCCGCTGTACGGCGCGGTGGCGATCATCACGGTCCTGGGGGCGCTGGCGGTCCTGCCGATCAAGGGGGTGCGTTAGGGTCGGCGGATGGCCAGGACACGTGGCGCCGAGCGCGCCGGGGCGGCCCGGCGCGCCAAGATCCTGAACGTCGCTCTCGACCTCTTCGCGGCCCGCGGCTACCGGGGCACCTCGATCGCGGCCGTCGCCGAGGCGGCCGGGATCACCCAACCGGGCCTGCTGCACCACTTCCCCAGCAAGGAGGCGCTGCTGGCCGAGGTGCTGGCCGAGCGCGACCGGCAGGTCCTGCTGGCCGCCGGCAGCGACCGCGCGGCCGAGGGGTCCAACCTGGTGTGCGCCCTGGAGATCGTGCACGACATGCTCGCCCAGGCCCGCGGCAACCGCGGGCTCACCCGACTGGGGCACCTCGGCACGTCCGGCTCCGACGAGGTTCCCGAGCTGGCGCGGGAGTGGGCCAGGCGGCGCGTCCGCACCTACCGCACGGACCTGGCCACGGTGATCGCGCAGGACATCGCCGCCGGTCGCGTCCGCGCCGACGCCGACCCCGTCGCGACGGCGTCGCTCATCATCGCCGCGATCACCGGGCTGGAGGAGCAGTGGCTGCTGGATGAGTCCTTCGACATGCCGGCCGCGATGGACGCCTTCACCCGGATGCTCTGCCGCGATCTGCTGATCGAGGGCTGATCAGGTGGACGAGCGCGGGATCAGTCGGAAGTGCCGGGTGTCGGCGGCCAAGCCGTACCCCCTGCCTTCCAGGGCCGCCAGCACCGCATCGGCCAGTTCCCGGCCCAGCGCGTGGCTGTCGAAGGCGACGGTGGTCAGCGGCGGCCCGGCCAGCCGTGCGGTCGGCATGTCCTCCACCCCCACGACCGCCAGGTCGCCCGGAGCGGCAAGGCCCTGCTCGCGCAGACCCGCCAGGACGGCGACGGCGACCTCGTCGCTGTAGGCGCACACCGCGCTCACGCCCTCCTGCCGCCAGCCGGCCACGGCCCGCTCCGCGCTGTCGGCCTCCAGGTCCACGGTCAGCACTACCGGCGGCACCAGACCGGCGGCCGCGCAGGCCTGCCGCACGCCGCGCAGGCGCTCGTTCGCGATCGGCTCGGCGAGCGCGAGGCCAGGGGTGGCGTAGCCGATGCGCCGGTGGCCCCCGGCGATCAGGTGCTCGGCCTGGAGGCGGCCGACCTCGCGCTGGTAGTCGGCGAGGCTGTCGGTCTCGGTCGGTAACACCACGTCGGCGCCGGCCTCGTACAGCGCGGCGGAGGTCGCGGCGTCGAAGGGCTCCAGGCCCAGGACCGCCGAGGCCGCGACGGCGGCGCAGACATCGGGCAGCGGGCGCGTGCCCTCGCCGCCCAGGTGCAGGACGAGCGTGAGCCGCCTGGCCGCCAGCGCGGCGGCCAGGCCCTCGACGACGCTGGTGACGGTCGGCCCCTGCGTCATCGCGCGCAGGGACAGCAGCACGATGTCGCTGCGCCCTACCGCCAGGGCGCGAGCCGGGGCGTGCGGCCGGTAGCCCAGGCGCTGGGCGGCCTCCAGCACGCGGCGCCTGGTCTCCTCGGGGATGGACTGGCCCGGCCGGTCGTTGAGCACGAAGCTCACCGTGGTGCGGGAGACGCCGACGGCTCGAGCCACGTCGGCACTGGTGACCCGCCTCGCGGCTTTGGCCATGCGCCCCTCCCCGTTATCAAACCTTGGCTTGCCCGTACGGCAAAGCCCTATGCTAGCGTGCTAACGCGCGTTGGTAACGCGCGTTAGCAGATGGGGCAGAGATGAGCTTTCCCGACGGGTTCCTGTGGGGCGCCGCGACCGCCGCCCACCAGGTCGAAGGAAACAACGTCAACAGCGACTTCTGGGTGCTGGAGAACACCGCAGGAACGATCTTCACCGAGCCCAGCGGCGACGCCTGCGACCACTACCGGCTCTACCGCCAGGACGTGGCTCTGCTCGCGGAGCTGGGCCTGACCAGCTACCGCTTCTCCGTCGAGTGGGCGCGGGTCGAGCCGGAGCCGGGCAGATACTCCCGGGCGGCCCTGGCCCACTACCGCGACGTGCTGAACGCCTGCCACGAGCACGGCCTGACCCCGATGGTCACGCTGCACCACTTCACCAGCCCGCGCTGGCTGATGAGGCTCGGCGGTTGGAGCGATCCGGGCACCTCCGAGCGCTTCGCGGCCTACTGCCGCACGGTCATGGCCGAACTCGGCCCGCTCATCCCCTATGTGTGCACGATCAACGAGGCCAACATCGGCCCCGTCGTACGCCAGATCGCCGGCGACCTGCTCGAACTGGCCCCGGTCGGGCTCGGCGACGCCCCGGCCGGCGGACTCGGTGCCTGGCTGTGCGCCGCCGCCCGCGCCCTGGACACCACCCCCGACCGGGTCAACCCCTTCCTGTTCGCCTACGACCAGGCCGCCAACGAGGTGATCATGCAGGCACACACGGCCGCCCGCGCCGAGATCAGGGAAGTCAGCCCGGACACCCGTGTCGGCCTCACCCTCGCCCTGCAGGACTACCACCCCGAGCCGGGAGGACAGGAGCGGGCGCGGCAGATGTGGCGCGAGACCTTCACGGACTTCCTGCCCGCCCTCGACGGCGACGACTTCCTCGGCGTGCAGAGCTACAGCCGCATGCGCGTCGGCCCCGACGGCCTCCTGCCGGTACCCGACGGAGCCGAGGTCACCCAGATGGGCTACGAGTTCTTCCCGGGGTCGCTGGAAAACGTCATCCGCGGCGCGGCCGTCGCCGGCCTGCCGATGATCGTCACCGAGAACGGCATCGCCACCACCGACGACACCCGCCGCACCGAGTACGTCCGCCAGGCTCTGGAAGGCGTGCGGCGCTGCCTGGCCGACGGCATCGACGTGGGCGGCTACTACTACTGGTCGGCGCTGGACAACTTCGAGTGGATGCTCGGCTACGCCCCCACCTTCGGCATCATCGCCGTTGACCGCGCCACCCAGACGCGCACCGTCAAGGACAGCGCCCGCTACCTCGGCGCGCTCGCTCGCAAGAACGGGGAGACCCTGTGAACGATCCCCGCGTGAACAAGCCGCTGGGGCAGATGACCGTCGAGGAGAAGGCCCAGCAGCTCACCAGCGTGCTGCCCCAGACGCTGCCGGGCGCCTCCGGCCCCGCCCTGATCGATACGGCATCGGCCCGCTGGACGGGGTCGTGGGGCGGTGCGGCGGGTGCTGCGCGACAAGTACGCGCTCGGCCGGCTCGGCGAGGCGGTCGCCGGCTCCCCGCACTCTTGTGGGTGCCAGAAACTCGGCCACCCTACGCGGCCTGCGCATACTCGTGGATCAGCCCGCCGAGGCAATCGCGGCGGATGACCTTGGTATCGGCTTCGACCGGGTCGGCAGGGCTCGTAGCGGAGCAGCCTGGTCCAGGGATCGGTGCGGACGGTGCTCGTTGAAATGCGCTTCGTACACGGCCAGTACCGACCGCAGCTGGCGAGCGTTAACGATCAGCATCCGGTCAAGGACCTCCCGGCGTAGGCCGCCGATCCACCGCTCGACGTAGGCATTCGCCCGCGGAGCCCGAGGCGGTGTCTTCAAGACCCGAATGCCCGTTCCGGTGAAAACCTCGTCGAAAGCCGCGGTGAACTTCGCGTCCGGTCGCGAATGAGGAACCGGAAGCCCTCGGCCCGATCCCCGAGTTCCATCATCAGGTTCCTGGCCTGCTGAGCGGCCCACTTCCCGGTAGGATGATCGGTGACGCCGAGCAGGTGCACTCGCCAGGTGGACATCTCCATGACGACCAGGCAGTACAAGCGTTTGAGCAGCACAGTGTCGCAGTGGAAGAAGTCGCACGCCAGAATGCCGGCGGCTTGTGCGCGCAGGAACTCGCTCCAGGTCGGCCCCATGCGGCGCGGCGCCGGGTCGATGTCGGCCTTCTTCAAAATGAGCCACACGGTGGAGGCACCGACCCGGTGTCCCAGGCCCGCGAGTTCCCCGGTAATCCGTCGATACCCCCACAGCGGGTTCTCTCGGGCCATCCGAACGACCAGCGATCGCACTGAGGGACGTGTGGCAGGTCGGCCCTCCCTGCGGTGCTTGAACTTCCAGCGGCGCCGCACCAGATCGGTATGCCAGCGCAGCAACGTGCCCGGCGTCACGAACAGCCGCAGGCGACCGGCTGTAGGCAGTAGTCGCGCCAGCGCGCTGATCACCGCCCGGTCCGCCCACGACGGTCGCGGTCGGGCGACCTGGCGACGCAGCACCGCGAGCTGATGGCGCAGCACCAGGATCTCGACGTTCTTCGACGTCTCCGAGCGGGCCAAGAGCGTTAGCCAACCCGCGAGCCGGAGGAAGATCAGATACAGCAGCCGCAACGCCATGAACGTCGGTCATGCCGAGCGCACGCCCGAGTGCCAAACCACAGGTCAACCGCACTGGCCGAGTTTCCGGCACCCACAGGCTCGGCATGCCGAAGAACACGCCGGTCCTGGACGTGTACGCGGCCGTGCGGGACGCTTCCGGGCACCCCTTTGTCGTGGTGAACGTGCTGCTTCCCGCCGACCGTCACGAGTTGGAAGACGCCTATCCGATCGGCTGATCCGGCATGAAGTGCGATGGCCGACGTTCGCCGTCAGCGTTGCCCTCACCCTGCCCACACGATGCTGTAGATGGTGATCAGCTCCTGGCCTTTCGACCTTGAAATAGATAACCCACATGTCACCAAAGGTGGCGTGATGGTGATCATATGGGTTCATAGGTAGTTTCGCCGTGGCGGTATATGGCGCGAACACCATGTTCGCCGGACGCCTGCATGGCCATCTCGGCCATAGGGCGCTGCTCACCCCTAGGTGCCCAGCACACATGCATTCGGGCATCGCCTAGATACAACGGATACACGTAGGCCACGCCAACCGTTTCGGCTAGTTCCCCCTGTTTCTCGCAGATCGAGTAGCTCGCCCTACTCCATCCGGTACCACCCGTACACGGCGTGGGGCCGTTCACGTCAAGCCCACTCTTACCGCAGTCTCTAATGAAGTCACGCCAGATAGAGTCACATGTCGAGGCTTGCCGGAAGATACCGTCTCCAAGATCTCGCAAACAATTTATTCTCTTGTTGAGCCCGAACGCGCACTCGTTTGGGGAGAGGCCCCCGCTTGTGCACACAAGGTATTTATCAAGAAGGTCGGAGCAGCCGACCCTCAGCGTGTGACACAAACCGAGAACCTCGATATACGTTGAGCAGAATATGTCCTCGCCTCGCGCATCGTCGCGGCACTTGTAGTAGGAGTTTCGTGCCTTCACGCAGTCGAAGTTACTGGCTGGATCAAAGTAGCCTGGACAGCGCAAGAACTCTCTTTCGCCCTCAGCGCACACATCGTCAGACCGGCTGGAACTTCCCGTCCGGCACGACAAATAGGATTCGAACGACGAGGCGCAGTCCTGTCCGCTGTGAAAGGTGGCCCGTTCTCCGAAACGGCATTCAATTCGGACGATCAATGCTTGCTGGCATAAAATGGCCGAGTTTTTCACCAAATGACGCTTTACGCAGGCTCCATATCCCGAAGATTTTGACCGGCAGTCCAACCCCCTCGGCCCCTTACCCCTTGGGCAAAGATCGTCGGCCGCGACGCGTGAATTATCGCCTCCCAGAGAATGCCATGACGGCTGTGATCGTGGGACTTTCGGGGGTGTTGCAGTTGTAGAGCAACCGGCTAGGGCGACAATGGCCATGAGTGCCACGAGCACACCCCGGATCCGCCATTCCACTGCGACCATGCCCCCTCCCAATCGGTCAATTCTCAGTATCATCATGCAGGCACTGGCCAATTCTGCCGAATTAGCTCCATCGATATCAAGGGGCCTCCGCGGTCACACGTGTTCAATTGGACATTGCTCAGGGGTCGCCGGGGTGCAGTGTCGTGATCCTGGACGAGGTCCTGCCACATCCCGGCGGTTGCACACATGAGATCGCGTTCCGCCCCGGCACCATCTCGGTGACCTGCCGTGATCTGGAGGCCGTCTGGTCCCCGGGCCGATTGCCCGGACCAGCACTGAATCTGCGACCTCACCTCTTTTACCCAAGGCTGCAGGTGCCGAATATTCATCCGTGCAGGTCATAGGAATGATGGGCGATCTCGGGCATCCGCGTGTGTCTCGAGCGCTGCGCCAGCGAACGGCATGATGATCGGTCGTGTTGCTGCGCCTGGCCTACCTCACGGTGACGAACATCGTCTCGCTCCTGCTCCTGCTGCCCAGGAGCGACCATGACAAGGACGTCGAGATCTTGGTGCTCCGGCGCATCGATTTTGGCTCGGCCGCGCATGCGGGCACGGCGGCCGGACGGACGACCAGCATCCCCGAACGCGACTACCTCACCACCCGCGCCGCCGCCGCGAACAGAACCCCTTGAGCGGGCCCGCTTCAGTGATCCGAGATGTCGCCGACGGGCTGGCGGGTGATATCGAATAGACGGGCGATATGAGCGGGTAGCACCATATGACCCCATGAAGCCTCCCCGTACGCCAGACGAAGCGATCGCTGCCGAGCGGGTGGGCCCCCGCTCGGGACGGCCGGTCGAGTTCGGATGAGTTTCGGCACCTACGCGCGCCGTGTCCGGGACAGAGACCTCCCATACGCGCTGCGATACACGTCGCTGCGGTGCGCGGTCGAGCACTACCAGCCACTGGGATTCCATGCGACCTGGGACTTCATCACCGGCCGGGCAGGCGACATCCGCACAGACGAGGCCGCGCTGCTGCGCGCACTCGACGTCCTGGAAGCCAGCCGTGCGGCACGGCAGGCGGAACTGACCGACTTCGCCCGGCGGCGTGCCGTCGAGAAGCACACGGGGCGAGCGATCTCGGTCGTTGAGCAGCGCTACCGGTACGGCTGGCGATGGCACGGCCCGGACGCCGACGCAGCGATGCGCCAGACGGTCGAACGGCTGTGGGACGAGCACACCTCAACGCCCTTTCCCGACGTTCCGCCCGCGCTCAAGCCCGATCTGGTGGACCTGGATTCGGCCGTGGCGGGCATCATCTGGACCTACGTGGAACGCGGTGGACGGCTCCATCCCGATCATCGGATGCTCCTCCCCGGCCTGCTCGCCGAACTGCGCGCGCTGCGGTTGAGATTCGGGGCGGGGTGGTCGGATTTCCTCCGGCTCCGCAAAATGGCGGAGCTCATCGCCCACGACACCCTTCCGTTTCTACGGCGGGGGTGGGCGGGCGACGCCGAGCGCATCGCCGACGTCTTCCTCTCCGCACGCGGCCAGACGACCTACGTGCCGCGACCGCACACCGACGAGGAGACCAGGGCATGGATCACTGACCATGTCTTCACGCGCGAGGAGGTGTGGGTCGCCGAGCTGCACGGCGAGGTGATCGGGTTCGCCACGCTGGATAATCACTGGCTCCGGCATCTCTGTGTCGCACCGAACGCACAGAATCAGGGCGTCGGGTTCGCACTGCTGGCTCATATGCAGAAGGTCCGGCCGATGCTCAACCTGCGCGTGTCCCCGCGGAACACCGGGGCGGTCCGCTTCTACGAAAGGCACGGCTTCACCCTGGTGAAACAAGCCGGGGACAGCGGCGACGAGAAGAACCCGCCCGATGCCCGTTACCGGTGGCGCGTCGACGACTTTCCGCGAGAACCGGCCGCTTCGGGATTGAACGACTCGCTGACCTGCGCGTTCCCGATAGAGCTGGCCGCCGACGTCACCACCGCCCGCGCGATCATGCCTCGCGCCGCGCACAAGCCATGGCTGTCGTTCCGGGCCGTTGTGGGCGACGACATGGTCTCCGTACCGGAGCGGATCTACAACCCCGAGCCGTCCGATGCGACGATCCGCAGGCTCTCACCGCTTCAGCAGGCAATCGTCCATTGCCTGTACACACGACACCACGACGGACACGTCAGGCAAAGGCACCTGGCCGTGATCGCCGGTTCGCCGGAGCCATGGGCTCTGCCTTACGTGATCCGCCTGATCGGCGAGTACATCGTCGAGATCGTCACGGACATCGAAGCAGCCCTCGCCGACCTCGCCCGGCCGACGTCACCGCTCTACCTGTCCTGGCAGCGGTTCATCGCCGACAATCCCGATCTGCTGGCCATCACGGAACAGCGGGCCGCCAGCTACTGGGATGTCTACCACCGGCTGGGCTACCCCGAGCTGCGGGACTACCCCGGCCGCCGGCTCACCCACGCGTTGAAGACCCTGAACAAACCGGACGGTTCACGATGAATCGCCCCGGCTTCGATGGAGACCTTGATGGCTCGCCCCATGTCTGGGGCTTGCTTCACAAGCTTGGAGTTACACCACCCGAGGGGACGTCACCTCGCCCCCAGAGGAATGTCACCTAACCTTCGTGCAACCTGGCACAAACCATGAGATGTTCCATTCGTGGTGATCGAGGACCCCCTACAGCTGTTGCGGCGTCTGCGGCTCGGCCGGGAGGAATACTGCCAGCGCCTGCTGACCATGCTGATCCTCACCGGCCCCTACCCGCGCTGGAACAGCCGCAGCATCCCCTCCGACAAAGGAGTTCGGTTCCTTCGGGAGTTGGACGTGCTGTCGTTCGGCGCAGGTGCGTGGCACGGTCAGCCGGTCTTTGTCGACGAATTCGACCTGCCGGGGCGAGGTGACGACGAGCAGGGCGGGGCACCGGACTACGCCGTGTTGTGGGAGCAGCGGCTGTGGATGATCGAACTGAAGACCGAGACCACAAGTCACCGGCCCGGGCAGGTGACCGGCTACTTCACGCTCGCCGACCATCACTACCCCGCCGCCCGCATCGACCTGACCTACCTGACCCCGCCGATGCCGCTCGCGCGTCCAACGACCGGGGAGCAAATGCGCTTCGCGCACCTCACATGGGGACAGGTGACCCCCTTGATCGTCGATGTCTGGGGCGACGGGGGCGAGATCGAGCGGCGGGTCGCCGAGCAACTGCTGGCTGCGCTGGACGGCATTGGAAACCCCTGGTCACGCTGGCGTGCCGAACGGCTCGGTCGCCAACACCCCTCCATCAACACTGCGGCCTCGGAGGGCACCAGTGCCTCTGCTGACGCCGCCGTTGTCACTGCTGCGGAGCCCGAGCTCATAGGGATTGACCCGTTCGACGCGGCGATGGCATTGGCCGAGGCCACTGGCCGGGACGGCCGACAACGCACCTTGGGTCACTCCGCTACAACCTTGGAAGAACTGCAGAGGCTCCGCCTGTCCCTACGGCAGGCCATCCGTGCTCTGCCCGACGGCTCCCTCACCCGCCACGTGCTGCCTTGGCTGTGGAACGCGGCGACCAGCGGCGGCAGGGCGCTCACCACCTCCGGCGCCGAGACAGGGTACGAGCTACGCCTGTCCCGATATCGACAACCGTTTTGCTGACCGAGAGTCTGTCGAGCAACGGTGTAACTCGCTGCTGATTTCTTCTGTCACAAGCTGAGGACCGCTGGCCTTCGAAGGTGATGGCGAAGGCGTCCAAAGTGCTGGGGGCGCTGCCGAAGCCGGGGCGATTCAAAGCCGGCCGTTCCGAGAAGGATCGGGTGCGCCGTGGGAGTCCCGCCCAACCAAGCGGACGTTGCGGGTGCTGAATATTCATCCGCGCAGGTCATAGGCGTGATGGGCGAGCTTGCCCCGGGCGGGTGTCTCGAGCGCTGCGCCAGTGAACGGCATGATGATCGGTCGTGTTGCTGCGCTTGGTCTACCTCACGGTGACGAACATCGTCTCGCTCCTGCGACTGTTGTCCAGGAGTGATCATGACAAGGACGTCGAGATCTTGGTGCTGCGGCATCAGCTGACGGTGGTGCAGCGGCAGGTGGCCAAACCGGCGTTTCACTCCGTACGACCGGTTCCTCCTCGCGGGGCTGCTCCACCGTCTGCCGCTGGACAAGCTGCGGCACTTCACGTTGCTGGTGCGTCCGGACACGGTCCTGCGCTGGCACCGTGATCTGCTGCGGCGCCGTCACGCCGCAGCGAGCGCGCCTCGTCAGCGTGGGCGCCCGCGCACCCTCCGATCCATTCGCGCCCTGGTGTTGCGCCTGGCGCGGGAGAACTCTTCGTGGGGCTACCGGCGTATGCACGGTGAGTTGGCCGCGCTTGGCATCACGGTCGCCGCCTCCACAATCTGGGAGATCCTCAAAGAGCACGGCATTGACCCCTCCCCGGACCGTGCAGCCTCGACGTGGGCCGCGTTCCTGCGCAGCCAGGCAGGCGCCCTGCTGGCGTGTGACTTCTTCGAGGTCCGCACGGTGACCGGGGCGCGTCTGTACGTGCTGGCGGTCATCGAGCACGCCACCCGCCGTGTGCGGATCCTGGGCGTGACCGCGCATCCGACTGGGCAGTGGGTCACCCAGGTCGGCCGCAACCTCGTCATGGACCTGCAGGACGCGGGCAGCACCGCCAGGTTCCTGATACGTGACCGCGACGCCAAGTTCACCGCCGCCTTCGACGCCGTGCTGGCCGATGCCGGAATCCGGCTCGTCAAGAGCGGTGTCCGGATGCCACGGATGAACTCCATCATGGAGCGCTGGATCCAGACATGTAGGCGGGAGCTGCTGGACCGGACCTTGATCTGGAACCCACACCATCTTCTGCACGCCTTGCGTGAGTTCGAGACCTTCTACAACGAGCACCGGCCGCATCGAGCTCTTCGGCAGGCAGCTCCACTTCGGCCGCTTCCCGACCCCAGCACCGACCTGGCCCGCACGACGGCGTTCGACATCCGCCGATATGAGCGACTCGGCGGAACCTTGAACGAGTACCGCCATACGGCTTGACCAGGCCGGATGATTAATCGGCACCCGCAGGTCCAGGAAACCCTCGGTCACGTCTCCTCGACGTTCACCCGCGACACGTACACCAGCGTCTATCCGGAAGTCGCGAAGGCCGCGGCCGAATCCACTGCCGCGCTCCTGGCCACTCCGACTCCGCCCCCGTCGGTGCCACCGCGCGGGCCAGACGGTCAACGGAACAGCCGCAGGCCGGAGAGGGGCCGGCGTACGGCTTCTCAGGGGAGGCTGTCCGTCGTGCCCGACCTCTGATCCCCAATCTCAGACGAGACGGGCACTACGACCAATGAGCGGCCAGTTGCCTTTTGTGGATCATCTTCTGTCAGAGCGGCCCCGGCATCGAGGGGCAGGCCGGTATCACGGCCTCTGGCGCCAGGCGAGAGGCGCGTTCGGGGATTGCTGCCCCGCGCAGGGCCGTACGGGCTCATGATGGACATGTAACTCTCCCCGCGAGTGATGAGGTCCGAGTTCCCGATGGATGACCTGATCGCGTTCGTTCGGACTCGTATCGATGAGTCCTGGCAGATCGCCGCCATGTGCGAGCCGGGCCACTGGTTCTCTCCTCATACGACGGATGATCCGAAGTCCTTCGCCCGGCCCGGCGTGTACGGGCAGCACTACATCGAGGTGCCCGACTGCGAACAGATGCGGATCGCGGTGACCATGGACGTGCGGTGTGAGTGGCACATCCTGCACAACGCCCCGGCTCGCGTCCTGACCGATCTGGCTGCCAAGCAGGACCGTCTCAAGTATCTGGCTCACGTCCTCGGAGGGAGCTGGGTCGATGTCGGGGAGCGCGCCGCGGCCGAGCATCTTCTGCGTCTTGAGGCCGCCGCCTACGACTGGCATGAGGACTACCGTCCGGAATGGCGGCCCTGACGGGATGCCCGAGATGGTGGACGATGCGTGAGCTGCCCGCGGTTCGCGCCCCTGCCCCGGCCCGGCATTGTGAAGGAAGACCAGTGGACGGCATGCCCACCTCGCTCCCACGGAGATCCACCGAGGCGAGACTCAGACCACAGGGCACGCGCCTGGCTCGGGCCATCATGTCTCTGTACCAGCGGAGTTTCCAGGTGGAGGAGTCGCGGCAACCAGCAGATTATTCGTCCGCTGGTTGGCGAGTTGGCGGCCTTGATTGTCGGGGTTTCATCCATTTGTCGGGGTCGGCGTCTTTGGGGCTCCCGTGACCGGCCGAATACCGCAACCGGGCGGCCGACGCCTGTGGGGTGTTCGGTTGTGGACTTCTCTTGGTCGTCTTTAAGGTCTGAGCTGACGATCGGCAACTAAACGATCTACCACCTGCACGGTCCGTACACGGGCCTGCGTCCGAACCATGCTGAAGTCCGCTGGTTGTCGGTGGGGGGCCCGTACACGCGAGCAAACAACGAGCAACCAACCGGGGTCTGCTTCTCGTGCCGAGATCACGACGCATCGAGAAATCGCAGGTCGGGGGCTATGTTTACGAGTCAAACTGAGTAGGGCGGGTGGGACTTGAACCCACGACCCACGGATTATGAGTGGGATTGATCTTGATGAGTGAGTGGGTCTCTGACCTGCGGCTCGGCCTTGCGTCGATCATCTTCCATCGGCGGCGTTCCGCGTATGTTCCGGATCTTGATGGTGCTTCTGAGGAGGGGGCTGGGAGACTGTGTGACATGAGCAAGATGGAGCGGCCGCTCATGCGTGAGTTGTTCCCCGATCTCGTCGCGGATCTCATCGCGTGTCTGAGAGAAGAAGGAGAGGAACATCTCGCCGTCTCCGCCTGGGACGTTCGGTTCTACGAGGAGTGCGGATGCGGTGATGACTTCTGCCAGAGCTTTTATACGGCCGAGCAGCCGGACGGAGCGTACGGCCCCGGGCACCGGTGCGTGCCTCTGATTCCGCCGAGAGGTGATCTGATCCTTGATGTCGTTGACGGGCGGATCATGTTCGTGGAGGTCCTGCACTACCCGAAGCTGCCACGTCTGGTGAGCTGAAGCCATCAGCTTGGGAAGTGTATAGATCACGGCTCGTAGGGGCGCTGAGCTGGGCTTCGGTTCGGTCGTGAGTGACCGTGGTTGACCCCTCGTCACCCTGGTTAATGGCCCGCTAATGGCACGACGAGGGAGGGCAGTTCTGCGGGGATGAACGAGCAGGTGGCAGCTGAGATCGCAGAGGAGTATCTGTCACGGTGGCGTCGTGTCGCTGTCTATGACGAACTCGCGGTCATGGAGGAGAACGGCGATAAGGACTGGGCGAATGTCACCGGAGAGGATGGGAGCTGCTACAAGATCCTGGCTTACGTGCTTCCCGAGGCCGATCGGGCACTCCGGTTGGTTATCGCGGTGAACGATCGTGTGCCCCGCGCAACCGTCGCTCCCGTGACGCGGACTGCAGTTATGCGCCTGGATGGCACATACACGGAGTAGACGGAGAGCGGCGCGCCTGCGACCTGATGGCCATAGTTTGTAGCCCTGCGGATTAAAAGAAGTCGATTCGATCGAGGTCCGAGGCTCCGACCTGCGGGTGCGGTGTTCGTGGACGTTCGCCGAGTTCCGCCGTCGTTCGTCCTCTTGGCTGTACTCGTGGCTGTAACTCTGCATCCGGCAAACGCGCTGCCAGGGGCCGTATGGGACCATGGCGGCGTGGGGATCAGCTATAAGGTTCAGGAATACGGCGGTACCGTCGTTGCGAGCGGAGAGCGATACCTAACCGCCACCATGGTGGAAGCCTTGGACCCTGTCGTGTACCCGATGCTGGGGCACATCTGCCCCTATGACGACACGATGTTCAACAGTTGGCAGGTTCACACGCTGATCAAAGAGCTGCACCACATCCCCGATAGCCACCCACTTGATCCGACTATTCGCGAGGATCTCCGGGCGCTTTGCGATGCCGTGCTTGCGAAGCCACATCGACAGCTGTGGTTCATCGGAGACTAACGGCACCAGTTTGGAAGAATTCGGCTCATGATCTACTGACGTGCTCCGTCTCTGGTCAGAGGTCGTGCGGCCCTGGCCGCGAGTCCCCGCTACTCCCCCTTGATCACCGCCCCATCGGGCACGCAACGGGCATGACGCCAGTACGTCTACCCAAACCGCATTAGCAGCTCGGATCTTGCTCGTCCGGATCAGTTCCACCAGGACCAGCGGCGCTCAGCGGTCCTTCTGGAACCGCCTCAGACGGCGTGAAACTGCAACTAGAACTGCAACTAGAACCGCTCCCACGAAGATCTCAAAGGGACCGAGCAGGAGCCGGGTCGTCGACACTTCGATGGTGTATCCGCTTTTGGGCTCGGCTTTCCGCAGGGCGTCAGTCAGCTCTCTCGCCTTGTCGGGTTTCTCCCACTCGGCTTGGAAGCGCTTGCCGTCGATCGTGGTGATCTCGATGCGCTGTTCCTGGTCACGGACAGTGGCGCTCCAGACTTTGTGCTCCTGGATCTGCCTGGTGATGAACGGGAGGTCGGCCTGCTCGTAATCATCGCGGTTGAAGAGAGCCAACGCCGCAAGAAGCACGATGACGACGGCCAGCACCAAGAGCACCGGTTTACGTAGCGGCCGCTTTCTCGACCTTGATGCAGATGCCTCGGTCATCTAACTCCTCTCGAAGGTCTGAAAGCAATCTGACGGCTTACGACTGAGAAGGCAAGGAGAGTGGCGCGCCCGCGCACGCCTTCCCCTCCTGATCTTCCCGTGTGCCTCGACCCACCGCGAAGCGGCAGCGGGCCGGCGACGGAGGGGCAAGCCCGTCTTCGCGTGTACGTGAACCGGTCGCCGTTCCTCGATCATCGGATGCCAACGGTCACAGATGGGCTTGAGCCGTAGGAGCCGGTCTGCTGGGCTTGCCTGGGTCGTGGCAGGCGGGACGATCAGGCTCCCACCCCAGCCAGCTACGGACTTCGGCGCGCGCTCGGGCGATCATCCCGGAGCCGAGGCCCCCGCCGGAGGCGCTGTTTGTCGTGGTGGATCTCCATCGCAGAAACTTAGGGTAGGAGGCGACCATGCTTACTGTGGCTTCGAATGACCTTAAAGACGCTCCGGTCGCCGTGATCGTCGCAGTGGCCGTTCTCGGCGTGGCGTTGTTGGTCTGGGCGGTCGCGGCAATCCGCGGAATGCGGCGACTGAGGAGGCGGGCCTATCGCACGACAGGCTCTGTCATTCGGAGAGAGGGCGTCGGAACACTTCGAGTTCTCTTCGTTGGCCCGGATGGGCGGGAGCGTGAAGTTGTGGTCTCCGCCGGTACAGGGTGGGGGGTGCGCGGACAGGCTGGGCAGCAGGTGCCACTGCTGGTCGATCCGGAGAATCCGAGTGAGCCTTTAGAGATGTCACCGTTGGGCGAGGGGACCTTTCAGGTTGCTGTCCTGCTGGTGCTGGGTGCCGGAGCCTTCCTGGGAGGCGTTGGGAACCTCGCCGCGCGCTTGCTTGGGTGAAGGGTGACACGGGCCACGTAAGAGTGCGCGTCGCAGTGGTGATGATGCGCAAAGAAGTGCCGGTGCTGCGTGGAGAGGCGGCCCGAGCTGCTGGCGGCCGGGACCGGCCCCCAGGCCGCATGCCCGGCCGCCGAGCGGGCGCGGGGCCGCGAGGCGGCGCGGAGCGCCGCCCTTGATCCTCATAAGCGTAATTCGGCAAGTTTTGCCACTGGTGACCAACTGTCGCCCTACGGATTCCGCTGCAACCAGGATTGCCAAGCCCATGAGGCAAATCCTCACAAATCACACTCTGCTCTAGAATTCAGATCTTCCTCTGAAATTTCCTCGATGTGGGCACTTCCAGGGAATCTGCGAGGAAAAATCGGGCACACCGCTAACCCCTTAAGCAACCCAACCAGAAAATCTGAAAATGAGCCTTTAAATTGCCACCAGTCAGCGCCATCCGTGATTACAACTGTCCATTTTTCTGGATCTTGATCTGTCAACCACAGACAGGTATCGCCGTTGTCCGTTACACCCCAAGGATAGAGCCCTCCGGGATTTGGGTATACAGGAAACGGATTCACCTCGGCCCCGCCCCCCTGATCACCTACGAGCCATATCGGATCAAGGTCTTCAGTAACGAAGACAAGGGGATCAAGCATCTCGCGAGCCTGAGTGAGCGCAGACTTCTCCGGCCTCCCTCCTGGGTGAATTATGTACAGAAACCCATCCAGCTGCACTTCTGTGTACCGCGTGAGCCACTCGCGATAGTCGGATGGAAAGGTCAGCCCGACCTCATCCTCCACCGCCCGCCAATCGATGATAGGCGATGCCTTGCGCGGAGGTCCCACAATCTCAAACAGTTCAACAATTCCAGCCAAAACGCACCGGCTCTTCTTTGATATTTCCGAAGCATACATTCACAGTCAGATCATAGCTAGTAGGCAAACTCTGCGCCTCCATTACAATACTGCTCACCCCTTCGCCATCTCCGCCATATTGCGGAATTGCGCTATAGGCGACTTGAGATTTTCCGCGACGCACCGCCTTGTGGATACGGTTCTCAATTTTCTTCATATACTTATTATTAAAAGGATTAGTCGAGGAGGTCTGGGCGTCGTGTGGAAAGCGCTTTTCGGGCGACTACGTAACGCTCGTGGAACTCTTGGGCGAGGGTTTCGCGGCGGTATTTCTGGCGTAAGACTCGGTCGAGGTCACCGGCGCGGTTGACGAGGTCGGTGAGCGACCGGCGTTCGATGTCGAACGCGGCCATGCCCTGTTCGACTGCGGCGTCCAGGTTGCCGCGTCGGGCGTGGACGATGCCGAGGTCTATGTGTGCGTCGGCTACCCGCATCGGGGCGTTCGAGGTCCCGTCCGGGCGGGTGTGCATCTGAATCGTCTCAAGCGCGTGTTCCTCGGCGCGGTCGTCGTCGCCGAGCCAGGTGTAACAGGTGGCGGCGTAGAAGACCCACTTGGCGTGGTCGAACACGAAGTGGTGATCGAGGTTCTCCGGGATCGGGAGCTTGGCGAGCACGTCTGCTCCGCGTGAGAGCGCCTTGTCGGCTTCGCGGCGGTCGCCGATCCGGGCGAGTCCGCGGGCCTCTTGCAAGGTGAGTTGGACCATGGCGCTGGATTGGCCGGCGGCGGCCTGGCCTATGCGGGCGGCGGTGACCACGTCTTCGTAGCGGCCTTCGACGAGGGCGAACCACGCGGACATCTCGTGTGCCCATCCCATGAGTTCGCCGTGTCCGACCTGGCGGCCCATCTCGAAGGCGGCCTGTCGGGCGGTCTCGGCCTCTTCGCGCTCGCCCAGGTCGTAATGCACGCACCCGAGCAAGGCGGTCAGCCACCCGGTGATGACCAAGAGTTCGCGGTGCTGGTCGAGCGTGATCCGGCCCGATAACAGCCTGGTCACCTGGGCCAGGCGCTTTTGCGTACGGTCGCGCAAGGTGGCAGCGGGGACGACGGGGTAGGCGCGGCAGAGCAGATCGACGGCCTCGGCCAGAGCCTCCAGCGTCCCGTTCCCGACATCGGACGCTTGGAGCTGCTGGGCGAGTTCCATCGTGCCGTACAGGTCGGCCTCGGCCCGTAGCGCGTCCACGGGCATGATCTGCGCCTCGATCAGACGGCTGCCCGCGCTTCGCCGGTTCGGGGAGAAGCCGAGATCTTCCGGCTCCAAGCCGGTGGCCTGGGTGAGGGCGAGCCGGAACGGGGTGCGGGGCCAGGAGACCTCCCCGGCCTCCCATCTCCTGATGCGTTCCTCGTCGACGGCGAGTCGTTCGGCGATGCCCACGCGTGTCTGGTTGATCCGGTCGGCCATCTCGGCGCGGGTGAGCTGGTGGGAGTTGCGCCAGGCACGGAGTTGGACGTTCGGGATGCTGTCGGGCATCTCGGGCTTTCCTCCCGTCGGGGGGCCTTAAGAACTCCTAACAGAATGATCAGCGGACGAGGCGTCGCCAGCAGATGATGGCGGTGGCAAGGGTCATGAATGCCTCGTGCATGTCGTCGCGGA
>NZ_JBFALK010000041.1:0-34064 GCF_040656155.1 Microtetraspora glauca | reverse complement strand
CCCACGCCCGGGGGCATGTCGCCCAGGCCGTCGGGGATCGGCTGCCGTTCGATATTCACATCGCAACGCTAACAACCGCCACCGACAAAAACGCCGCCCGAGCTGCCCGTACAAAGCACGGGAAGCGTTTAGCTGGAATTCCAGTTTCAATCGTTAAAGCTGTTGGGTCCCATCGCTTCTCGTCCTGTGCCGCGCGTTCGACGGGATCTCAGCGGGAGAGGAAGCGGCGTAGGCGCGAGGCGGGCGTCTTGGTGGGTTCCGACCCCGGTGCCCGTTCTGCTCCCGGCGGACTCTCCCGCTCCTGGGACGGAGAGCCCGGCTCCGAGCGGCCTTCGGTCGCAGGGGCCACGCTCGGCAGCGACGTCGTTGGCGGGACCAGATCCCGCTCCTGTCCCCTGACCGGCTTCCGCGTTCGCTCCGGTTCCGGTCGCCTACGTCCCGTTATCGGTTCAGGTTCCGGAGCGGGAAGCAGGCCGAGTGATTCCAGACGGCGGTGTTTGAAATAGCGCGCGGTCCCGCTCTCGCCGATGTACGCCTCGGCCGCGTCGCGCAGGTCCGGGTGCGCCGAGCTGCGCATGCAGTAGCCGACCGCTCGGACCAGGGCGCTCAGGTCCACGGGAGGCGGCTCCTCGATCGATCCGTCGGCGGCGAGCCGGGGTAGCGCGGCATCGGCGATCGTCGCGGGGATCCGGTTGCTGTTCTCGTACGGCGAGAGCCGTTCGAGAACCAGGTCTCCGCCCACGGTCGCGACAGGGATGTCGAAGAAGCGCCGCGCGGTCATCAGCGCCGTCGAGAAGCACCCGACGACCAGCCGCGGGCGATGTACGGCGAAGCAGACCTCGGCGGGGATCGTCCCCGGCGTGATCAGCAGCTCGACTCCGAGTTCTTCGGCGAGCGGCCGGAGCTCGCGCGCGTGTCGCCGCCCGGCGGCCGGGTGGGGTTTGAAGACCACGTGCCGGTGGCCCCGGGCGGCCAGGCCGCGCAGCATCGTCTCGTGCAGTCCCGCTTCCTCGGCGGAGGTCAGGATGCCGAGAGAGGAGAGGTATTGCCCGAGGATGACGGCCTCCCAACCCGGTCCGTCCGCGCGCGGTCCCTCACGGCCTGCCTCACTGCGCGGAGCAGCCTCGATCGACGGCTCCCTGCTCGACGGCTCCGCGATAGGACGCCCTTCGCTCGGCGCCGGGCCGCTCGGAATGGCAACCGGAATCCTGGCCGGCATCTCGTCTGATGCGGCACCGGGCAGGACGGCCACATCTGACAGCCCCGCTGGGGCGGCATCAGGGAAGGCGCCGGCCGGCATCTCGGAGGCGGCTACGGATGGGACGTCGTTTCCGGTCTGCCCGATCACGTGGGTGAAGGCGGATCCGGACACGACCTCGGGCGGCACGCCGTACTCGGACAGGAGCAGGGGAACGAGCCCGGGCACGAGATCGAGGTGGAGCAGGCGGGTGACGCGGCCGGAGATCTCCGCGGGCAGCGGGATGCGGGTGGGACCATAACCCATCAGGCCGTCCGAGTAGACGCTGATCGGCAGGTCCTTGAGCAGTCCCGCGAGCGTACGGGAGGGCGGCACGGCGATCGACTCGACGACCAGCTCGTCGGGCTCGCCCAGGCGTGCCGACAGGAGACGGCCCAGCATCGGCACCTCAACCGAGCGGGCCTTCCACTCCGACGGGTGCAGCGGGGCGATGATCGCGTTCCAGGACACCACCTCGTCGAACCGGTCGCGGATCCCCGCGAAGCCGGGGGTCTCGTCGAGGGCGGGGGTGATCTCGGGGATGGCCGCGTTGTTCGACACCAGCAGGATTCTCCGTCCGGTGCTGAACCGGCCCTCGTCGCATGCCGCCGCGAGGGTCATCGCCCCGAACAGTGTCGAGGCGCAGAACAGCGTGGTCCGTGCCATGTCCCTCCCATGATCCGTGTCATGCCGTTCCCGCGAGCTGAACCCGCACCGTCCCCACCCCGCCGCTCCGGGTGCCCGTGTCAGGGCAGTCCGAGGGACTCCACGAGGGCACGGCGGTCGGGGTCCATTCCGGCGAGCGCCTCAGCCGGGACGCGCCGGAGGACGGCGGCGGCCCGCTCCTCGAACCTCGCCCGCAGTTCGGGGGTGAAGCGGTCGATCAACTCCACGTGGTGCGCGAGCAGCCCGGTGAGGTTGCGCGCGGCCTTGAGGAGGAACCCGGGCTCCACCTCGTCCAGGATCGTCTCGTACGCGGTGAAGAAGTCGAGCTGCCGCTCGTCCCCGACCGCGGTCAGCGACCCGGGCACCCCGCGCCGGTAGAACACGCCCGCGAGGGACACCACGGCGAACGATCGCGCCTTCCGGTGCAGTCGCCAGATCCACGGGCGGTCTTCGGCGGTCCGCAGGCCGTCCGGGAAGGCGAGCAGCGGTCCGAGGTCGCGGCGGTAGATCCCGGCCCACGCGTACGCGTAGTCCACCATCGTCCTGGCGTCGAACGGCAGGATGGCGTCCCGAGGGTCGAGGACCGTGTCACGCCTGCTCTCCGGGGCCCGCAAGAGCTCCCGCTTTCGGCCCTCGACCTGGACGTGGTCCACCCGGACGAAGTCGCATCCGAGCGCGTCGATCGAGGCCACCAGTTCGGCCAGGTATCCGGGCGCCACCCAGTCGTCCCCGTCGAGGAA
The DNA here is from genome assembly GCF_040656155.1 of Microtetraspora glauca. Taxonomy (NCBI): domain Bacteria; kingdom Bacillati; phylum Actinomycetota; class Actinomycetes; order Streptosporangiales; family Streptosporangiaceae; genus Microtetraspora; species Microtetraspora glauca. The sequence continues at coordinate 31,421 of NZ_JBFALK010000041.1, read as the reverse complement.
CGTCACATACCGTCCCGAGGCCAGTGCGAGCCCGGCGTTCCTGGCGCCGCCCGCACCGGCGGGTACGGCGTTGCGCAGGAGCCGGAACCCCGGCAGGTCGGCGCGGAAGTCCTCGGCCACCGCCGACGTGGCGTCCACCGACCCGTCGTCGACGACGATGACCTCGAGGTCAGGGCGCGGATCGCGGGTCAGGGACGTGAGCGCGTCCGCCAGGTACGGCTCGCCGTCCCGGACCGCGACGATCACCGAGAGCGCGGGCACACGCCGCCTCCCGTCACCGGGTCGCACTCGATCACCGGGCTGCCTCCACCACGAGAGCCGTCATGAGAACGGTCACGAGAGGCATCACGGCGCGGGGACGCGGCGGAGGCGGGCCCGCGGGGCCTCCTCACCGGGGAAGACGCGCTTGACGCCGTCTCCCATCGCGGACTCGATGATGCGGATGTCCCTGACCAGGTGCTCCAGGCCGCTCGGCTCCAGCGAGGCGGCGTGGTCGGAGCCCCACATCGTCCGGTCCAGGGTGATGTGCCGCTCGACGGCCACCGCGCCCAGGGTGACGGCCGCGAGGGAGATCTGCAGACCGCGCTCGTGGCCGGAGTAGCCGACCGGCACGCCGTACCGCTCCTGAAGTGTGACGATCGTCCGCAGGTTGGCCTCCTCCGGAGGCAGCGGGTACGTGGAGGTCGCGTGCATGAGCACCAGGCCGGAGGTGCCGAGGATCTCCACGGCCCGGTCGATCTCCTCGATCGTGGACATGCCGGTCGAGAGGATGATCGGCTTGCCGGTCGCGGCGAGGGCGCGCAGCAGCTCGTGGTCGGTGACCGAGGCGGACGCCACCTTGTGCGTGACGACGTCCATCTCCTCCAGGAACTCCACCGAGGGGACGTCCCAGGGCGAGGCGAACCATTCGATGCCGCGTGCCGCGCAGTACTTGGCGATCTCGGTGTACTCGTCCCGGCCGAACTCCGTCCGGATCTTGTACTCGAGGTAGGTCATCTCACCCCACGGCGTCTGCCTCATCTGGCCGCGCTGCTCCGGCGGCACGCAGATCTCCGGGGTGCGCTTCTGGAACTTGACCGCCTGGCAGCCCGCGTCGGCCGCGACGTCGATCAGCCTGCGGGCGATCTCGAGGTCGCCGTTGTGGTTGATGCCGATCTCGCCGATCATGTAGACGGGCAGGCTGGGGCCGACCAGGGACTCGCCGATCCGCACCGGCGCGCCCTTGACGCGCAGCGGCGGCCGCGCCACCCGCCGGGGCTCGGCGGGGCTCTCCGACTCCGGCCGGGCCGCGAGCACCCGGTCGCACAGTTCCCGTACGGCTCCCGCCCCGCCGGCATGGGTGAGCACCACCCGGGCGGCCGCACGGACCCGGGGATGGGCGTCGGGGACCGCGACCGGCCAGCCGACGAGCGCCATGCAGCCGAGATCGTTGACGTCGTTGCCGACGTAGGCCACCCGCGCCGGGTCCAGCCCCTCGATCGCCAGCCAGTCGCGCAGCGCGGTCTCCTTGGCGTTGAGCCCCTGCAGCACCGGCACGCCGAGCTTGCGGGCACGAGCGGCCACCACCGGGTTGCGCTCGGTCGAGAGTACGAGCAGCCGGACGCCGGAGCGCTTGAGCAGCGCCACCCCCATGCCGTCGGACCGGCTGACCGCGACCATCTCGCGCCCCTCGGAGTCGACGTACGCGCGGTCGTCGGTGTGTACGCCGTCGAAGTCGGTCACCACGGCGTCCACGTCGATCGGCAGCGGCTCGTCCACGAACGGGGCGAGCGCCCGTACGATCTCCAGGTCCTCGGGTGTGTCGACCTCCACGGCGTGCCGGGCGGGGACCGGCTGGACGGCGACCCGGCCGAAGAAGCGGTGCCCGTGCTCGCGCAGGCCCTCCGTGCGCATCACGTAGAAGGCGCCGGTCTCGCGGTAGTGCGGCTCGCGGTCCTGCCTGCGCGGCCGGGTGGCGGGATCGTGGTTGACGCCGGCGCCCGCGCCGGTCCACACGAACTCGTACGTCTCCATACCGGAGAAGACGACGTCCGCCTGACCGTCGAGGACCCGGCCGACGGCGGCGTCCAGGTCGTCAGGGTCGATGAAGGCGCTGGTGCACTGCACGAGGAGGACCACCTCCGGCTCCTCGGGGAGCGTGCCGAGCGCGTGCAGTACGGCCGACTCGCTGGAGGCGACGGCTCCGCTCAGCTCCGAGGGACGCTCGACGACCCGCGCGCCCGCCTCCCTGGCGGCCGTGGCGATGGCCTCGTGATCCGTGCTCACCACGACGTCGTCGATGAGCCCGGCCCGCAGGCAGGCGCCGACGGCGCGGGCGACCAGGGGGACGCCCCCCACCCTTTCCAGGTTCTTCAGCGGTACGCCCACCGAACCGCCACGGGCGGGGACAACGGCAAGGACTCGCACGGGGCACTCCTTCTACCTGCGACGACACCCCAGATGTCCGGGGGTGTCCCAGAACCTAGTCAGGGGGATGTCACGCAGGGGGTGCCCGAGCTGAACACCCAGGGGCGCCCGTATTAACTTTCCGTGCCCGTGCCCGTGCCTGTGTCCGTGTCGGTGTCCGTGTCGGGGGCCTCCGTACCGGGGCTGATGGGAATCCGTGCGACGAAGAGCGCGCCGCTGTCGGTGTCCTCCACCCGGATGCTCCCGTGGTGCGCCTGGATGACCTCGCGCGCGATGGCCAGGCCGAGTCCGGTCCCGCCCTGGTCCCTGCTGCGTGCCGCGTCGAGCCGCGTGAACCGCTCGAAGATGCGCTCGCGGTCCTCCTTGGGGACGGGATCCCCGTCGTTGCCCACGGCGAGCACCGCCTCGTCGCCGCTGCGGCCCACCTCGACGGTGATCAGGCTCTTGGCGTGCCGTTCCGCGTTGTTCAGCAGGTTGACCAGCACCCGGGAAAGATGGGTGCTCACTCCGGTGACCGTCACCCCCGGAGTGACCCGCAGGTCGATCTCGATCGGCCCGGAACGCCGGCGGTTCACCTCGGTCGTGGCCAGCGCCCCGAGATCGATCTTCTCCCGCATGGAGCGGTCGGTCGTGCCGATCCGTGCGAGGAAGAGCAGGTCGCTCATGATCGCCTCAAGTCGCTTGGTGTCGCGCAGCGCCGCCTTCATGGCCTCCGGGTGGTCGTCGGGGTGCGGCAGCGCGCTCTCCAGTTGGGCGCAGATGCCGGTGATCGGGGTGCGCAGCTCGTGCGAGGCGTCGGCCGCGAACTGCCGCTGCTGGGTGACCGCCCGCTCCAGCCGCGCCAGCGCCTCGTTGACGGTGCGGGCCAGCCGGGCGATCTCGTCATGGCCCGGGGGTTCGAGCACCCGGGAGCTCAGGTCGCTGCCGCTGATGGCCGCGAGCTGCGACCTGATGGCCTCCACCGGGCGCAGCGCGCGCCCGGCGATCTTCCACGACACCCACGCGATGACCGCCGTGAGCAGCGCGACCACGCCGGCGAGGATCAGTTCGAGCAGCCGGGTCTGGGTGATCACAGGCTGCTGGCGGCCCGCGAAGACGACCGGCGCGCCCGGCTGCGTACCGGTGCGCAGCGCGACCATGTAGGCGCACTTGCCGCCGGGCAGGTTGCAGGCGGTGAACTCGGTGAACCTGTCGTCCGGGCGCGGCCACCTCGGGCTTATGACGGGCAGGTCGCGCGCGGACGCGCTGGCCGCGACGACCTGCCGGGACGGTGTGACGACCTGGATCAGCTCTGCCGGTCTGGGCGTGCGGATGGGGTTGCGCAGCGTTCCCTCACGTACGTCGGCCGCGATCTTAGAGGCGAGCTGCCGTGACTCGTCCCACATGTGCGCGCTGACGGCACGCCGGATCCCGTAGTCGGCCCCGACCCCGAGCGGGATGAGGACGAGCAACGCGACGACGGTCGTGATCAACGTCAGGCGGGCATGTATGGACAGCTCGCGCAGCCAGGGGAGGGACATTTCTTGAGGTTACTGACCGTGATACGGCACGGATTCGCGACACCGGAAAGATCTGACTAAACCTGTTCAAAGTGCCGGATTGGTGGAGCATGCGGCCGTGGAGGCCCGTACGACGAGCTCCGGCTCGAACAGGTGCTCCGCCGCCTTGCCGCCCCGGCCCCTGATCTCGTCGATGAGGGTGCGCACGGTCGCCACGCCGATCGCCAGGACCGGTTGGCGGACGGTCGTGAGCGGCGGATCGGTGAACGACATCAGCAGCGAGTCGTCCGCCCCGACCACGGAGACGTCCTCGGGCACGCGCAGGCCGCGGCGCCGCGCCGCCCGGATCGCGCCGAGTGCCATCAGGTCGCTGCCGCAGACGAGCGCGGTCGCGCCCTGCTCCAGCAGCCGGTTCGCCGCCGCCTGGCCGCCGGTGACGTCGAACGTGGTGAGCTCGACGAGCTCGCCGGCCCCGGGACCGAGCAGCTCCCGCATGGCCTGGCGGAACCCGGCGAGCCGCCGCCGGACGGGGGAGTAGCGGGCCGGCCCGCTCAGGAAGCCGATCCTCCGGTGGCCGAGGTCGATCAGGTGCCGGGCCGCGATCCGCCCCGCGACGCCGTCGTCGCACGACAGGGTCGGTACGGCGAGGCCGGGCAGCTCGCCGTTGACGAACACGATCGGCATGCGCTGCCGTCTGAGGTCCTCATAGCGGGACCGGTCGATCGTGGTGTCGGCGTGCAGGCCGGAGACGAAGACGATGCCGGAGACGCCCCGGTCCAGCAGCATGCCGACGTACTCGTCCTCGCCTGCGCCCTCGGGCGTCATGGTGCCGAGGACGGCGGTGTAGCCGTGCCGTGCCAGATTGCTCTCGATGACCTGCGCGAACAGCGGGAACACGGGATTCTGCAGCTCGGCGACGATCAGCCCCACGAGGCCGGAGCTGCGCGGCCGCAAGGCGCTCGGGCGCTCGTAACCCAGCACGTCGAGGGCGGTGATCACCGCCCTTCTCGCGCTCGCGCTCACTCCCGGGCGCTCGTTGAGCACGCGGGAGACGGTCGCCTTGCTGACGCCCGCCTGCCGGGCGATGTCGTCGAGTCGTACTGCCATGGGGGGATTCCGATCCGCTCGCTGGAACGTCCCAAGGAATCTTGAAACATTGCAGCAAATTTGTGCAACCCCTTTCAAGAACCGAAATGTCTTGTTAACTTCTCCGCACACCGCGCGGTTTCCCCCCATCCAGGGCTCCGGCCCTTCCCTCCTTCCCTGGAGCAATGCTGTGCGCAGAACCTTCGGAGCGCTCGCTCCCCGTCCGGCCCCGCGCCTGGTCTCCGGTCTGGCCCTCGGCCTGGCCGCCTGCCTGGCGCTCACCGCCTGCGGCGGCAGCGGCGGCAGTGCCGACGGCGACACCGCGACCGGCAAGGCGTCCTCCGCGGCGCCCGCCGAGAACGCCGAGGCCGCCACGCTGACCATCTGGGCCGACCAGAAGCGGTCCGAAACCCTCAAGCCGTTCGCTGACGCCTTCGCGAAGGAGAACGGCGTCAAGGCGGACGTCGTGGTCGTCGCCCAGAACCAGCAGCAGACGTTCGTCACCGCTTCCCAGGCGGGCAAGGGCCCCGACGTCCTCGTCGGCGCCCACGACTGGATCGGCAACCTGGTCCAGAACGGGCTGATCGACCCCATCCAGATGACCCAGGACCAGCTGGACGGGTACGTGGACGTCGCCCGCAAGGCCGTCACCTACGACGGGCAGGTCTACGGCGTGCCGTACGCGGTGGAGAACCTGGCGCTGTACCGCAACACCGACCTCGTGCCCGAGGCGCCCAAGACCTTCGACGAGCTGGTCGCCACCGGCGCGAAGCTCAAGGCGGCCGGCAAGGTCAAGGAGATCGTGGGATACCCGATCAGCCAGCAGGACGGCCAGTCCGGCGACACGTACCACATGTACCCCCTGTACACCTCCGGAGGCGGCCACCTGTTCGGGACCAAGCCGAACGGCGACCCGGACCCGGCCGACCTCGGCGTCGGCACGCCCGAGTCGATCGCCGCCTTCGAGAAGGTGGCCGAGTTCGGCGAGAAGGGCGCGGGCGCGCTCAAGCGCTCCTTCACCTCCGACAACTCGGCCGCGCTCTTCGCCGACGGCAAGACGGCGTTCATGGTCTCCGGGCCGTGGCGGCTGGCCGACGTGCGCACCGCGGGCGTGAAGTACGACGTGACCCCGGTGCCCGGGTTCAAGGGCGGCGATCCCGCCCGCAGCTTCGTCGGCGTCCAGGCGTTCTTCGTGGCCAGCAAGGGCAAGAACAAGGCCCTCGCGCAGGAGTTCGTCACCAACACGCTGGCCTCGGCCGAGGTGTCCCAGGCGCTGTTCGACGCCGAGCCGCGCATGCCCGCGCTGAAGAGCGCCCTGGCGTACGCCTCGGCCAAGGACCCCGACGTCGCCAAGTTCGAGGCCGCCGCGGAGAACGGCGTGCCGCTGCCCGCGATCCCGCAGATGGTCGCCGTCTGGGGACCGTTCAACACGCTCATCCACGCCGTGGTCAAGGGCGAGAACGTCGGCCCCGCCGTGAAGGCCGCGGGCAAGGCCATCGCCGAGCAGCTCGGGCAGAACGGATGACGATCACGCGGAACCCCGCCCGGTCCGACCGGGCGGGGGCCGGTGCGGCGCACTCGCGTGCGCGGACCTGGCCGGGTTCGGCGACGGGTGTCGCCGTCCGCGTCCTCGCCCTGGGCCTCATCGTCGGCATCGCCCTGTGGGCCGCGGCCCCGCTGGTCTCCTCCGGAGACTGGACCGGCATGGCGATCACCGCGGTCGCGACCGGGATCGCCCTGTGGGCCTACCTGACCCCGCGCCGGCTGCCCGCCAAGTACCTGCTGCCCACCACGTTCCTCCTGGTGGCCTTCCAGGTGTTCCCCGTCCTCTACACGATGTCGCTCGCCCTCACCAACACCGGTGACGGGCACCTCGGCACCAAGTCGGAGGCGATCACCGCGATCGAGACGTCGTCCGTACGGCGTGAGGCGGGCTCGGCCGAGTTCCGCCTCACCGTGGCCGAGAAGGACGGCGCCCTCGTCTTCCTGCTGGCCGATCCCGCCAAGCGGGCCGCGTACGCCGGGACCGAGGACGGGCTGCGGGAGATCGGCGGCGCGTCCCTCGGCCCCGGCGGGCGGATCACCGCCGCCGAGGGGTACACCGTCCTGACGGCGGCCCAGGCGTCGGCGCGGAGCGCGGAGATCACCGCGCTGGCGGTGCCCGTGAAGGGTGGCGCCATCCGGAGCCAGGGACTGACCCGCGCCTACCAGGGCAGAGCCGCGCTCGCCTACAAGGCCGGCTGCGACTGCGTGAGCGGCGACGGCAAGATCTGGAGGTCCGACGAGGAGCAGGGCAGGTTCGTCGCCGAGGACGGCAGCGCGCTCCCGCAGGGATGGAAGGTCGGCGTCGGGCTGTCCAACCTCGGCGCCGCCCTGACCAATCCGAAGATCAACGCGCACTTCGCCGGCGTCTTCGTGTGGAACCTCTTCTACGCGATCGCGGTCGTCGCGCTCACCGCCGCGCTGGGCCTGGCCGCCGCACTGGTGCTGCACCATCCGCGGATGCGCGGCGTCCGCGCCTACCGGACCCTGATCGTGCTGCCGTACGCGATGCCCGCGTTCGCGATGCTGCTCGTGTGGCGTGACATGTTCAACACCGACTTCGGCCTGATCAACCGGATGCTCGGCCTACACACCGACTGGCTCGGCACGCCGTTCACCGCGCGGCTCTCGGTGCTGCTCGTCCAGCTCTGGCTGGGATTCCCGTACATGTTCCTGGTCGCGACGGGCGCGCTGCAGACGATCCCCCGGGAGTACATGGAGGCGGCCGAGGTGGACGGCGCCTCACCCTGGCAGCGGTTCAGGAAGGTCACCCTGCCGCTGCTGCTCCTCGCGCTCGCGCCGCTGCTCGTGTCGTCGTTCGCGTTCAACTTCAACAACTTCAACGGCATCTTCCTGGTGACCTCCGGCGGGCCGTTCCCGTCGGACAACCCCACGGTCGGCGCCACCGACCTGCTGATCACTTACACGTTCCGGCTCGCGTTCGGTCAGCAGGGCGCGCAGTACGGCCTGGCCGCGGCGATGTCGATCTACGTCTACCTGATCGTCGCGGTGATCTCGATCATCGGCTTCCGGCGTACCCGGGCGTTCAAGGAGGTGACGTGATGCGCACGATCGTGTGGCGGCACGCCGCAGCGGTACTGGTCACGGCGTTCGCGGTGCTGCCCATCGTGTTCGTGGTGTCGGCCGCGCTCAACCCGATCGGGACCCTCAGCTCGGCCACCCTCGTGCCGCGCGGCGCCGGCCTCGGGAACCTCCTCCGGCTGTTCGAGGAGACCCACTTCTGGACGTGGTACCGCAACTCGGTCGTCGTCGCCGGGCTGACCGCGGCTCTGGCCGTCGCCGTCTCCGCCCTCGCCGCGTACGCGTTCAGCAGGTTCCGCTTCGCCGGGCGGCGCGCCGGGCTGGTGAGCCTGCTCGTCATCCAGGCGTTCCCGCAGTTCCTCGCGATCGTCCCGCTGTACGTGATCTTCAGCGCGATCAGCGACAACTGGCCGGTGTTCGGGCTGAACAGCGTCTGGGGCGTCGTCCTGCTCTACATCGGCGGGCAGGTCGGGGTGAACACCTGGCTGATCAAGGGCTTCTTCGACTCGATCCCCAAGGAGCTCGACGACGCCATGATGATCGACGGCTGCACCCACACCCAGGCGTTCCTCCGGGTCGTCCTGCCACTCGCCGCGCCGGTGCTGGCGATCAGCGGCCTGCTCGTGTTCATCGCCACGATCAACGAGTTCCTCATCGCGAGCGTCTTCCTCACCGGCGACGACGCCCGCACGCTCGCGGTCGGGCTGTTCGGCCTGCTCGCCGACCAGCGCAACGCCAACTTCGGCATGTTCGCCGTCGGGACGCTGCTTACCGCGATACCGACGGTCCTCGTGTTCCAGTTTCTGCAGAGATACATCGTCCACGGGCTCACCGCGGGCGCCGTGAAGGGATGAAGATGCTCGATCGGGGATTCCACCACGACGGATCGGCCGACCACGTCAGCACGCTCGCGCCCGAGCCGGGCGAGACGGTCGCGGTGTTCGTCCGTACGCCGAGGGCGCACAGGAGCGGCGTCTACGTCCGTTCCGCGCCCGACGGTGAGCCGCACTTCACCGAAGCCGTCATCGACAGGGAGACCGAGCACGAGATCTGGTGGCGGGCCGACGTGGTCGCGCGCAACCCGGTCACGCGCTACCGCTTCCTGCTCGCCGGATCACCGGCCTCGCCGGGCTACCGCTGGCTGAACGGCACCGGGCTGCACGGCAACGACGTGCCGGACGCGGGCGACTTCCGGCTGCTCACCCACGCCGCGCCGCCGGAGTGGGCCCGCGACGCCGTGGTCTACGAGATCTTCCCCGACCGGTTCGCCCGCTCCTCCGCGCGGCACACGCTGCCCGCGTGGGCGGAGGAACGCGGCTGGGACGACCCGGTCGCGGGAAGCGGACCCTCCACGTCCGTCCAGATCTTCGGCGGCGATCTGGACGGCGTGCGGGAGCGGCTCGGGCACGTCGCCGCGCTGGGGGCGAACACGCTCTACCTGACCCCGGTCTTCCCCGCCCCGTCCAACCACCGGTACAACGCCTCGTCGTTCGCGGAGATCGATCCCCTGCTCGGCGGCGACGCCGCGTACCGCAGGCTCGTGGACGAGGCGCACGCGTACGGCATGCGGATCCTCGGCGACATCACGACGAACCACTGCGGGCACACCCACCCCTGGTTCCAGACCGCGCTGGCGGACAAGGGGGCGCCGGAGCGGGAGATGTTCCTCTTCGGCGACGAGGGACTCGGCTACGAGGCGTGGATGGGCGTCGCGTCGCTGCCGAAGCTCGACTGGACGAGCACCATGGTCGGCCAGGCCATGATCGAGGCGGACGACTCGGTCGTCCGCCGCTGGATCCGCTTCGGGCTGGACGGCTGGCGGGTCGACGTCGCGAACATGACCGCCCGGCTGCGCGGGACCGACCTGACCCGAGAGGTGGCCGCGCGCTTCAGGCGGGCGATGGCGGAGGAGAACCCCGAGACACTGCTGGTCGCCGAGCACGCCCACGACGCCGCCGGCGACCTCGACGCGGACGGCTGGCACGGGACGATGAACTACGCGGGATTCACCCGCCCGGTGTGGAGCTGGCTGCGCGGGCCCGGCGTCCGGCTGCCCTTCCTCGGCGTGCCCGCGCCCATCCCGCGGCTCGGCGGTGACCGGATCGTCACCACGATGCGTTCCTTCGCCGCGCAGACGTCCTGGCGGTCCCTCACGCACTCGTGGTCGCTCGTGAGCTCCCACGACACGGCCAGGATCCGTACGGTCTGCGGCGGCGACCGCGCTCTCGTGGAGGTCGCGGCGGGCCTGATGTTCACCCTTCCGGGCACCCCGATGGTCTTCGCCGGTGACGAGATCGGCATCGAGGGCGCCTGGGGCGAGGACGGCCGCCGCACCATGCCCTGGGACCGGCCCGACACCTGGGACACCCGCACCCTCGCCGCGTACCGCGATCTGGCGGCGCTGCGGCGTGGTGAGAACGCCCTGCGGCACGGCGGCCTGCGGTGGCTGCACGCCTCAGAGGACGCGCTGGTCTTCCTCAGGGAACGCGCGGGGGAGCGGCTGCTCGTGCTCGCCGCGCGTGCCCCGCACGACCCCGTACGGCTGCCGCTCGGCCGCGGGGGCGTGCCGGTGTACGGCTCGGCGGAACTGCTCGCAGGCGAGGACGGCACGCACGTCCTTCCTTCGGACGGCCCGGCCTTCCACGTCTGGCGGCTCCACTGAGGCCGGACCTGCCTTCCGGGCGGGTTCCAAGGGTTGACCGGACGAGCACTATGTGACAGGAGTGCTTCGTGAAGCGGACACTCACGAGGCTCCTGAGCATGCTGGCGGCGCTGGTTCTCACAGCCGTCGCCCTGTCCGGTTGCGGGCGCGGCACCGTCCCGGGGGTGCGGGATGGTGCCGCGCGGGTCACCGCACGCGAGCCCGGAAGCGGGCGGGCGGAACGGCTGACCATCCGGTCACCCGCGCTGGGCCGGCCCGCGAACGTGTGGGTGCTGAAGCCCAAGGGGTGGACCGAGGGCTCCACCGGCTGGCCGGTGCTCTACCTCCTGCACGGTTGCTGCGTCAGCGGAGGGGACGACTGGCTCACCTACGGCGAGGCGGAACGCGTCACCGCGGATCTCCCGGCCGTCGTCGTCCTCCCCGAGGCGGGCCGGATGGGCTGGTACGCCGACTGGAGGAACGGCCCGGCCTGGGAGACGTTCCATATGAAGGAGGTCCGCGGGATCGTCGAGCCGATGTACGGCGTCGGCGACCGCAGGGCCGTCGCGGGCCTGTCCATGGGCGGCCACGGCGCCATGGGCTACGCGGCACGGCATCCGGGGGTCTTCGAAGCCGCCGCGTCGTTCTCCGGGGTCCTGGACATCCGCCGCGATCCCGACGGGTTCGGGCGGTTCCTGCGGGACAACGGGGTCGAGCCGAGGGACATCTGGGGCGAACCGGGAGCGAGTCCGGATGGCTGGCGCGCGCACAATCCCACGGACCTCGTGGGCGCGCTGAAGGGGACGCGGCTCTACGTGTCCGGCGGTGACGGCCGGCCGGGCCCCCTGGACGGGCCCGGCGTCGCGCACGACGCGAGCGAGGCGTCGATCCTGGAGCAGAACCGCGGCTTCATGGCCGCGGCGGCGCGGGCCGGGGTCGACGTCCGCACCGACTTCTATGGCGCCGGCACCCATCGCTGGCCCTACTGGACCCGCGCGCTCGAACGCGCCCTGCCCCTCCTGCTGCCGCCCCAGGGGTGAATCAGACATCGCTGTACGCATGCCGATTTTTCGCGAAAAAAAGGCTTCTGACGGATAAACTGGACGGGCCTGAATGTGCGACGCGGCCGGCCAGGGGGCGCCATCATGACCGAGCACAGAACCCGGCACCACGCACAGGACAGAACGCAGGGCAGAACACGGGGCAGAACACAGGACAGTGCGCACGGAACGACGCGCACCAGGACGCGGGGAGCCGTCGACTGCCGGCGGATCTACGAGGACGCCTCGCCGTCCGACGGCGTAAGGGTGCTCGTCGATCGTGTCTGGCCACGGGGGATGCGCAAGGAGGACGCGCACGTCGACGAGTGGCTGAAGGATGTCGCACCGTCCACCGAACTGCGCCGGTGGTACGGGCATGAGCCGAGCCGCTTCCCGGAGTTCCGCCGGCGCTACCTCGCCGAGCTGCGCGAACCCGACCGCAGGCGGGCCGCGGAGCACCTGCGGGACCTCGCCGGTCACGGCGGGCTGACACTGCTCACCGCGACGCGCGACATCGGGCACAGCCAGGCGGCCGTCCTCGCCGAGTGGCTGGCGGAGGGCCAGTGACGAACGCGTGATCCCGCCGCTCGGGGCGTGACGGGCGCCCGGCCGTCAGTGACAGCCGGGTGCCGGCAGCATGCGTGACATCTGCCGGGAACACGCCCGAAATCTTTTTCCGGCACTGTTGGTGCCGGAAGAGAGGGGACGGGATGCTGCTGCGGCTACGCGTTTCGCTGCCGGACCGGCCCGGGGTGCTCGGCCAGGTGGCGCGTGCCTTCGGTGTCATGGGAGCGGACATTCTGCAGGTCACGGTGCTCGAACGGGATTCCGGGCGGGCCGTCGACGATTTCACCGTGTCCTGGAGCGGCGTGCTCAGCGCGGAGGAGCTGCGCGAGCGGGTCAGCGTGGTACCCGGCACCAAGGTCGAGGCCGCCTGGCGGACGCGCGAGGTGCCCGGAGCCAACCCGGACTACGACCTCCTCGGACACGTCGCGGCCGATCCCGGCCGCGCGTTGCCCACTCTGGTGGACGCCGTGCCCGATCTCGTCAGCGCCGACTGGGCGGTGGCGGTGAGCGCCGTGGACGGCGCTCTCGTGCACGGCAGCTGGCAGGCGCCGGAGACGGTGTCCTGGTCGGACCTGGTCCTGATCCGCCCGTCGTCGGTCACCCTGGACGGCCCGGTGCACGTGCTGAGCGTGCCGCTGCCGCCCATGGCGGGGGACGGCCTGCACCTGGTGGTGGCCAGGAGCCAGGGCCCCGCGTTCCACCGGGTCGAGCTCGACCGGATGGTCCGGCTGATGGAGCTCGTCGAGGTCCTGGTCAGGGCGGGAGTCAAGGCGTAGGCGAGCGGTCTCCTAGCGGCGCGGCGGGTCGATCCTGCCGCCGGCCTGGGTGAACAGCATGAGCCGGGAGACGTCCACGGCCACCCGGCCGTGCTCGCCCGCCCGCCAGACGGGCCGCCCGCCGAGCCGTACGATGAGGTCCGCCCTGCGGTGGGTGCCCCCGATCGGCGGCGGGGGCGTGTGCTCGCCGGCGTCGTCCGCGGCGCCCCACAGGCGGCGCATCATGGACCGGGCCCTGCTCCCGTTCGCGCCGCCCGCGTAGGCCTTGTGCCGCGGGTCCGGGGGCTCGGGCACGGTCACGGAAGGGATCCCGGCCTCGAGGTAGGCGAGCCACTCGTGACCGTGGTACTCCAGGGTGCGGACCCGCCCGAAGAAACTCGGCCCCTCGGCCTTCTCCGGCATCGGGGCGAGGGCGTCCGGCCGGATGCCGACGATGATCTGCGACCCGGTGTGCTGTGACACCGCGTAAGCACGTGGATCGGTCCACGGCATCGTGATCTGGTGCGGCCCGAAGTCGAGCAGGATGAACTGGTTCTGCGGGGTGCGCACGGTCGCGGCGAGCAGGTTGAGCTGCTGCGAGCTGAGGAACGCCGCGGTGAACGCGGTGGCCGGGTCGTTGTAGACCTGGGCCGGCGTACCGATGTCCTGCAGGACGCCCCGGTTCATGATGGCGATCCGGTCGGCCAGGGTGAGCGCCTCGACCTGGTCGTGCGTGACGTACACGGTCGTGACGCCGAGCGCCCGCACGAGGGAGGAGATCTCCATCCGCAACTCGGTGCGCATGCCGGCGTCCAGGTTGGACAGCGGCTCGTCCATGAGGAAGAGCGACGGCTGGCGGACGATCGCGCGGCCCATGGCGACGCGCTGGCGCTGGCCACCGGAGAGCGTCCCGGGGCGGCGGTCGAGTGTCTCGTCGATGTGCAGGGCGCGGGACAGCTCCACGACCCGTTCCCGCGTCATGCCGGGATCGGCCTTGGCGATCTCCAGGGGGAAGGACAGATTCCCCCGGACCGTGCGATGGGGGTAGAGCGCGCCGTTCTGGAAGACCATGGCGACGTCGCGGTCACGGGGCGCCAGATGGTTGGCGAACTTTCCGCCCAGCCACAGGTCGCCCGCGGTGATTTCCTCAAGGCCGGCGATCATTCGGAGAAGTGTGGACTTGCCGCACCCGGAAGGGCCGAGGAGAACGAGGAGCTCGCCTTCCTCCGCTCGCAGGTTCATCCGGTCGACGGCGAGGAATCCGCCGGGATAAACCTTGGTCACGTTGTCGAGAACCACCGCACTCATGACAGCATCCCGGCTGGCCGCCCGTCCCTGCATTCGCACCCGTTGAACCGCTCGCCGCGCTCGCTCATCTGGAGACTCGCTTCTCCTCGGGCACAAGGTGCCCGGACCCCGGAATAGGTGTGATTGATGAGGTAGTACATCGTGTCTGGGCACGCCTGTCCATACATGACAGTGAGAAAAACGGCATCTCCTAGTTACTCCCCAGTACCGGGTTGTTCCCGCAATAGTGGTAAATGGCCAGGTATATGGCGGTAATCGACAGGTTTCAGTTACTTTCAGAAAGTATTCGCGGTCACCTGACCGTGCGGGCGGATGGGGCCGGAAAGCGGCCCGGAGAATCGCCCCGCGCAGCCCCGGGAGCTGTCCCGACGTGCTTCCCGTGGGGCCCCCGTAGCCACCCTCGACGCGTACGGCACGGCCGACGGCTTCGGACATGCGGACTATAGGTGGGATGACCGGTTCAATCGGGTCAAGTGGCATATGTAACGAATTTGCAGAAACTTTCTGCAAGGGGTTTCATGTCCGTTCACATCGCTGTTACGTTCCGGCGTACACCCGGCGTGGCGGCCACCCCACCGAAACGCCGATCCCCCTGAGCCATGAGGAGTGCACAACATGCGGCGAGTCATCTCGGCCGCGGCGACTGCCGCGGCCCTCGCTCTCGCGGTGTCCGCCTGCGGGAGCAGCGACTCCGGCGACACCGCGGCGCCCGCGAAATCCGCCGTCGCCGATCCCGCGCAGATCAGCGGTGAGGTCACCTGGTGGGACACGACCCGCCCGGACAGCGAGGGGCCGACGTTCCAGAAGCTGATCAAGGAGTTCGAGGCCGCGTACCCGAAGATCAAGGTCAAGTACGTCAACGTCCCGTCGGACCAGGCGCAGAACCAGTTCCAGACGGCGGCGCAGGCCGGGACCGGCGCTCCTGACGTGATCCGCTCGGAGGTGGCGTGGACGTCGCAGTTCGCCTCGCTGGGCTATCTGCAGCCGTTGGACGGCACGCGTGCGGTGGACAACGAGAGTGACTACCTGGCCGGGCCGCTGAGCAGCACGAAGTACGACGGCAAGACGTACGCGGTGCCGCAGGTGACCGACACGCTGGCGCTGCTCTACAACAAGAAGCTGCTCAAGCAGGCCGGTTACGAGGAGGCGCCCAAGACGGTCGAGGAGCTGAAGAAGGTCGCTCTCGACGTCAAGGCGAAGACGGGCGTCAACGGTCTGGCGTTGAACGTCGACTCCTACTTCCTGTTGCCGTTCATCTACGGCGAGGGCGGCGACCTGCTCGACGTGCAGAGCAAGAAGATCGTCGTCAACTCGCCGCAGAACGCGAAGGCGATGGCGGAGGTGGCGGACCTGGTCGCCTCGGGGGCGGCGGCCAAGCCCGCGCTTCAGGACAGCTACGCCAACGCGATGACCGCGTTGAAGGACGGCAAGGCCGCGATGATCTACAACGGCCCGTGGGCGTTGTCGGAGGTCTACCAGGGCAAGGAGTTCAAGGACAAGACCAACCTCGGCATCGCGCCGGTCCCGGCGGGTTCGGTCAAGGCCGGGGCGCCGACCGGCGGCTGGAACCTGGCTATCTACGCCGGTTCCAAGAACATCGAGGCGTCGTATGAGTTCCTGCGCTTCATGAGCTCGGCGAGCTCGCTCGCCACCGTCTCCGGCGACCTCGGCCTGCTGCCGACCCGGTCGTCGAGCTTCGACGACGCCAAGGTCAAGGGCAACCCCGACGTGGCCATCTTCAAGCCGATCCTCGACACGGCGGTCGGCCGGCCGTGGATCCCCGAGGGCGGCCAGCTCTTCCAGCCGCTGCTTGAGGGCTACCAGGCGCTGCTCTCCGGCACCAAGCCCGAGGAGATGCTCACGCAGGTCGACGAGAAGTACCACGGGATCATGAAGGGCTGGAGCTGACCGGTGGCGACCTCGACTGGACGTGTGGCGAACACGGCCAGGGGCCAGGCCGCGGGCGCTGACGGCGCCCGCGGCCACCGCGGGGGCAGCCCCGGCCGGATCGGGCGCGCCCTGACCCGGCACTGGTACGCGTGGGCGATGACCGCTCCGGTGATCATCGTCACCTGCGTCCTGGTCGGCTGGCCGCTGGTCCGCGGCATCTACCTCTCGCTCACCGACGCCACCGAGGCCAACGTGGGCCGCACCATCGGCGTCAACGTCATCCCGGCCACGTACGAGTTCGTCGGGCTGGACAACTACATCGACATCCTGACCAGCGGGCTGTTCTGGGAGCGGCTGGCCTGGACCGTCCTGTGGACCGCGGTCTGCGTCGGCCTCCACTACGGCCTCGGCCTCGGCCTGGCGATGCTGCTGCACCGCAAGCTGCGGTTCCGCTCGTTCTACCGGGTGCTGCTGATCCTGCCCTGGGCGATCCCCGGGTTCGTGTCCGCGTTCATCTGGCGTTACCTGTTCAACAGCGACTTCGGCGTGATCAACGCGATGCTGAAGGCGGCGGGCCTGGGCGCGGTCGGCTGGCTGGACGACCCGACCACGGCCAAGATCGCCGTCATCGCGGTCAACGTCTGGCTCGGTGTGCCGTTCATGATGGTGGCCATCCTGGGCGGTCTGCAGTCCATCCCCGGCGAGTTGTATGAGGCGGCGGAGGTGGACGGCGCCACACCTTGGCAGCGGTTCCGGCATATCACGGTCCCCGGGCTGCGCTCGGTGTCCAGCACGGTCGTGCTGCTCGGCACGATCTGGACGTTCAACCAGTTCCCGGTGATCTACCTGATCACCCGGGGTGGGCCGGGCAGTTCCACGGAGATCCTGGTCACCTACGCGTTCCGTGAGGCGTTCACCGGGGTGCGCAACTACTCGGGTTCGGCCACGTGGGGCGTGCTCATCCTGGCGCTGCTCGTGGTCCTGGCCATGGTCTACCGCCGCGCGCTGCGCCGGCAGGGGGAGGTCTGGTGAGCACCGTCGCGGCAGGTCCCAAGGGGACCAGGACACGCGGCCGCGGTGAGCGCGGCGTCGCGGCGTCGATCCTGCTGCATGCCACTCTCGTGGTCGCCACCCTCATCTCGCTCTTCCCGATCGTCTGGCTGGTGCTGACCTCGCTCAAGCCGCGGGACGGATGGCTGTCGAGCGAGCTGGAGATCTTCAACCAGCCGTCGCTGGACAACTACGTCCGGGTGCTCGGGGAGACCGAGTTCCCGACCTGGCTGCTGAACTCGGTCCTGGCCGCCGCCCTGACCACCGTGCTGGGCGTGTTCGTCGCCTCCACCACCGGTTACGCGATCAGCAGGTTCCGCTTCCCCGGGCACCGGGGCGTGATGTGGCTGCTGCTGGTCACGCAGATGTTCCCGGTGGCCATCCTGATCGTGCCGCTGTACAACCTGATGGCCGGCCTCGGGCTGCTCAACCAGATCCCCGGCCTCGTCATCGCCTACCTCACGGTGGCGGTGCCGTTCTGCGCGTGGATGATGAAGAGCTACTTCGACACCATTCCGCGGGAGATCGACCAGGCGGGAATGGTGGACGGCCTCACGCCGTTCGGCACATTCTGGCGGGTCGTGCTGCCGCTGGCCCGGCCCAGCCTCGCGGTCACCGCCTTCTACTCCTTCATGACGGCCTGGGGTGAGGTCGCCTACGCCACGGTGTTCATGTCCCAGGAGGAGAAGCGCACCCTGGGCGTCGGCCTCCAGCAGTTCGTCGGGCAGCACTGGTCGGACTGGGGGCTGCTCACCGCCTCGGCCGTGCTGATCGCGATCCCGGCCGCGGTCGTCTTCCTGCTCGTTCAACGCCATCTCGTGACCGGCCTCACCGCCGGCGCCACCAAGTTGTGACCGGCTGCCGATGGACCGGGGAACCGGTCCACCGGCGGTGAAATATCGCACTATTCGCAGAATCGGGGGAACCCAATGACCGAGCTCGTCGAAGAAGCCGTGGTGTCGAAGACCGCCGCCCGCTGGTGGCGGGACGCGGTGATCTACCAGGTGTACGTCCGCAGTTTCGCGGACGGCAACGGCGACGGCGTCGGCGACCTGCTCGGCGTCCGCAGCCGGTTGCGCTACCTCGCCGAACTCGGAGTCGACGCGATCTGGTTGACGCCTTTCTTCACCTCGCCGATGGCCGACTTCGGCTACGACGTGGCCGACTACCGCGACGTCGACCCGATCTTCGGCTCGCTGGCCGACGCCAAGGCCCTCCTGGACGACGCGCACCGCCACGGCCTGAAGGTGATCGTGGACGTCGTGCCGAACCACACCTCCGACCGGCACGAATGGTTCGTCGCGGCGCTGGCGGCCGGGCCGGGCAGCCCCGAACGTGACCGCTACATCTTCCGCGAGGGACGCGGCGCGCACGGCGAGCTGCCACCCAACGACTGGGAGTCCATCTTCGGCGGCCCCGCCTGGACCCGGCTGCCCGACGGGCAGTGGTACCTGCACCTGTTCGCCCCCGAGCAGCCCGACCTCAACTGGGAACACCAGGAGGTCCACGACGAGTTCGCCGACATCCTGCGGTTCTGGCTGGACCTCGGCGTCGACGGCTTCCGGATCGACGTGGCCCACGGCATGGTCAAGGCAGAGGGACTGCCGGACGTCGGCCACACCGACCAGGTCAAGATGATCGGCGCGGACATCGTCCCGTTCTTCGACCAGGACGGCGTCCACGAGATCCACCGCACCTGGCGGCGGATCCTCGACTCCTACGAGGGGGAGCGGATCGGCGTCGCCGAGGCGTGGGCGCCCTCGCCCCAGCGGCTGGCCAACTACGTACGGCCCGACGAGCTGCACCAGGCGTTCAACTTCCACTTCCTGAACACTCCGTGGGACGCGGCCGGCTTCCGCGACGTGATCACCGTGTCCATGGAGACCGTGTCGCTCGTCGGCGCCCCCTCCACCTGGGTGTTGTCCAACCACGACGTCAAGCGGCACGTCACCCGGTACGGCGACGGCGAGCTCGGCCTGCGCCGCGCGCGGGCGGCCACCCTGCTCATGCTCGCGCTGCCCGGCTCCGCGTACCTCTACCAGGGCGAGGAGCTCGGTCTGCCCGAGGTGCTCGACCTGCCTGAGGAGTACCTCCAGGACCCGCAGCGGCTGCGCGACCCCGACAGCGGCCGGGACGGTTGCCGCGTGCCGATGCCGTGGACGGCGACGGAGGAGCCCCCGTTCGGCTTCGCCCCTCCCGGCATCTACGAAAGCTGGCTGCCCGTGCCCCCGGCCTGGCGTGGCCTCAGCGTCGAGACGCAGCTGCGGGACACGGCCTCCACGCTCAGCCTCTACCGCGCGGCGCTGCGGATCCGGCGCGAGCACCCGGGGCTCGGCGACGGCGAGATCCGCTGGCTGGAGTCCCCGGCCGGAACCCTCGCGTTCGCCCGTGACGGCGGCTTCGCCTGCCTGATCAACATGACGCCGGACTGGGTCGAGATGGAACGCCCCGCGGGCCGGGCCGGGCTGCTCCTGGCGAGCGCCGATCCCATGGTTTCCGGGGATCTCATCCGGCTGGCTCCCGATTCCACCACCTGGTGGGCCCTCAACAATGTCTAAAGTTGTGCCCATGACCAACGCGCGGCTCGCCGACATCGCGGCTCAGGCAGGTGTCAGCGAAGCGACGGTGAGCCGGGTGCTCAACGGCAAGGCGGGGGTCGCCTCGGCGACCAGGCAGGCCGTGCTGACGGCGCTCGACCTCGTGGGGTACGAGCGCCCCCAGCGGCTCCGCCAGCGCAGTAACGGTCTGATCGGTCTGGTGATCCCCGAGCTGGGCAACCCCATCTTCCCCGCGTTCGCCCAGGCGGTGGAGAAGGCCCTGACCCAGCACGGGTTCACCCCGATCCTGTGCACGCAGGAGCCCGGCGGCGCGCCCGAGGACGAGTTCACCGAGATGCTGCTCGACCGCGGCGTCTCGGGCATCGTGTTCGTCTCGGGTCTCCACGCCGACACCACGGCCAGGATGGACCGCTACACGCGGCTCACCGACCGCGGCCTGCCGATCGTGCTCGTGGACGGCTACAACGGGAACATCGACGCGCCCTTCATCTCGCCGGACGACCGGCTCGCGGCCCGCCTCGCCGTACAGCATCTGGTCGATCTCGGGCACGAGCGGATCGGGCTAGCCCTCGGCCAGCGGCGCTTCGTCCCGGTGATCCGCAAGATCGAGGGCTTCCGGCAGGCGATGGCGCAGCTTCTCGGTCTCGACGACGTCGACCACCTGATCCAGCACTCGCTGTTCTCGGTCGAGGGCGGGCAGGCCGCCGCGTCGGCGCTGATCGAGCGCGGCTGCACCGGCATCGTCTGCGCGAGCGACCTGATGGCCCTCGGGGCCATCCGCGCCGCCCGGGAGCGTGACCTGTCCGTCCCCGGCGACGTCTCGGTGGTCGGGTTCGACGACTCGCCGCTGATGGCCTTCACCGACCCGCCGCTGACCACCGTGCGCAAGCCGATCGGCGCGATGGCCGCCGCCGCCGTGGAGACCCTGCTCGAGGAGATCGGCGGAACGCCCGCCAAGCACCTGGAGCTCGTCTACCAGCCAGAACTCGTCGTCCGCGGCTCCACCAGCTCGGGGCCCCTGGTCAATCGCTGATCCCCGCTGATCCCCGCTGATTCCCGCGTTGCCGCGCGGTCAGGAAACACCCGTGCGGTCGCAGACACCCTTGAGGGAGGCGGCGTGACGCCGCGAGACATCGAACATGACGTGGTCGTCCTGGGCGGGACGGGGGTGGACACGACGGTGTACGTGCCCGAGTTGCCCCTGCCGTACCGGGACACCTACCACGTGCCGCCGGTGATCGACCGGATCGGCAACACGGGCTCCGGGGTCGCCCTCGGCTGCCACGCGCTCGGCTTGCGGGTGACGCTGGTCGACCTGATCGGCGAGGACCCCCAGGGGCGGCTGATCCGCGACCATCTCGGCGGGCGCGGCGTCGATCTCGCCTGGGCTCCGTCCGAGGCGGGCACGAGCCGCAGCATCCTGCTCGTCGGCCCCGACGGCCGCCGCCTCTCGCTGCACGACCCGCGCTCCGCGCCCGGAGCCCGCCTGCCCCGTGACCTCTACCTGCCCGCCCTGCGTACGGCCCGGCACGTGCACGTCTCCATCACCGACTTCTGCCGGCACGTCTACCCCGACATCCCGGACGGCGTGACGATCTCCACCGACCTGCACGACTGGGACGGGGTGAACCCGTACCACGAGGACTTCGCCTACGCCTCGGACGTGGTCTTCATGTCCGCGACCGCGCTCGGCGACCGCAGGGACGAGGTCATGCGCGCCATCGCCGCCAGGGGCCGGGCCTCGCTCGTCATCTGTACGGACGGCGCCGACGGCTGCCACGTCCTTTCCTCGGGCGAGGAGAGCGTCCGGCCCTTCCCGGCCCAGCCGCTGCCCGGACCCGTGGCCGACAGCAACGGCGCCGGCGACGCGTTCGTGTCCGGTGTGCTCTACGGGCGGCTGCGGGGCCTCCCGCTGGAGGAGTGCGTACGGCTGGGCGGTCTCGCCGGAGCGCACGCGTGCACGAGCACCGGCACCCACGAGGATCCCATCACTCTCGCCGCGCTTCTCGAGCGAGCGGACTCCGGGCAGAAAAGTGGGCTCGTGACCAACGGGTGAGGAGGTCACGAGCCCGGAGTTCCATGATCGCGTTCACCGGGTCGCGGTCACGACCATGGCCGTCAGCTCCGCCGAGGGAGGATGGCTCGGCTGACGAGGTCTGGATGGGCCAGGTCCGCAGGGATCTGGTCGGGGTCTCTCAGCGCAGGGAGGACGCCTCCAGGGCCAGCTTCTCGATACGGGCGTAGTCCCCGGCGGCCAGCGCGTCGGCCGGGGTCAGCCAGGTGCCGCCGACGCACCCGACGTTCGGCAGCGCGAGGTAGGCGGGGGCGGTCGCGAGCTTGATCCCTCCGGTGGGGCAGAACCGCACGTCGGGGAGCGGACCGGACAGCGACGTGAGATAGGGGATGCCGCCCGCGGCCTCGGCCGGGAAGAACTTCATCTCGGTGATGCCGCGCTCGCGCAGCGCCATGGCCTCCGACGCGGTCGCCACGCCGGGCAGGAACGGCACGCCGCCGTCCAGCAGGGCGTCCACGAGGGACGGCGTGGTCCCCGGCGAGACGAGGAATCGCGAGCCGGCCGCGACGGCGGCCGTGATGTCGGCGGCGGAGCGGATCGTGCCCGCGCCGACGACCGCGTCGGGCACCTCGTCCGCGATCCGCCTGATGGCGTCGAGGGCGGCGTCCGTGCGCAGGGTGACCTCGATGACCGGAAGGCCGCCCGCGACGAGCGCGCGGGCCAGCGGCACCGCGGTCTCGGCGTCGTCCAGGACGACGACCGGAACGACGGGCGCAAGGTCGAGCAGACTCATTGATTCCTCCAAGCGCGAAGGTAACGTTCGCGCCGATACTTGGTCATACCAGCTCAACATTACTTGCCCTCTGGGTGAGCCAGGCGGCGGCACCGGTCAGGGCGGGTTGCTCCGCGACGATCAGCGACGTGGCGATGGCGGAGACGTAGCCGGACAGGGCCGACGCCGTCATCTCGAACCGCGCGCGGAACGCGCTGTCACGGGCGCGGCCGGCGATCCTCGGCAGCACGCCGCCGCCGAGGTAGACCCCGCCCCGCGCACCCAGGGTGAGCGCCACGTTCCCGGCGAACCCGCCGAGGAGGGCGAGGAAGACGTCGATGGTCTCCACCGCGAGGGGGTCGCCGGACGCGACGATCTCGGACGCCGTCATCGGCGTGATCGCCTCGGGCGAGGCGCCGCGGACCAGCGCCAGGCCGCGACGCAGCCGGGGCAGCCCGGTGCCGGACAGGAGGTGCTCCGCGTCCACGTACGGCAGGCCGTCGGCGCGCAGCGCCCGCACGATCTCGATCTCCAGGTCGGATACGGCCGGGACCGCCACGTGACCGCCCTCACCGGGCACCGGGATCCAGCCGCAGTCGGAGGGGACCAGGCCCGCGACCCCGAGGCCGGTGCCCGGTCCCAGCACGGCACGCACCTTGCGTACGGCGCCGTCCAGGGGAGCCGGTCCGCCCAGGGACACGAGATCGTCCCCGGCCAGGTGCGGCAGCGAGATCGCCAGCGCCTCGAAGTCGTTGAGCAGCCCGACGTACGGGATGCCCAGTTCGGCCACCGTGCCCGACCAGCCCGCGTTGGTCAGCTGGTACCGGTCGTCCTGTACGGGCCCGGCGATCGCCAGGCACGCGGCCTCCGGCCGCACTCCGCCCCCATGCTGATCGAGATAGGCGGCTACGGCATCCGGCAGGCCCTGATGTTGTGCGACTTCCAGTACCGCGACCGATTCCGGGTTCCCTCCCGGCCGGGTGACCAGTCCGAACCGCGCGTTGGTGCCGCCGACGTCGGCGACCAGCCACGGAGGCGTCACCCGCGCCCCCCGTCCCCGGACCCGCCGAAGACGCTCGCGCCGCGCTCGGCGGGTCCGACCGTACGGCGGAACGCGTGGAACAGCTCCCGGCCCGTCCCGGCCCACTGGGCGTCGGTGAGCGGGGCGCCGTCGGGTGTGCGGCCGGACAGGTCGGCGAGGACGGACAGCGTCCCGGCGGTCGAGTCAAGCCGGATCACGTCGCCGTCGCGGACCAGGGCGATCGGCCCTCCGCGAGCCGCCTCCGGGGACAGATGGATCGCCGCGGGCACCTTGCCGGAGGCGCCCGACATGCGGCCGTCGGTCACGATCGCGACCTTCTGGCCACGATCCAGCAGGACCGCCAGCGGAGGTGTGAGCTTGTGCAGCTCCGGCATGCCGTTGGCGCTCGGCCCCTGGTAGCGGACGACCGCGACGAAGTCCTCGCCGTCGAGCTCGCCCGCCTCGAACGCGCGCAGCAGGTCGAGCTGGTCGTCGAACACCCGGGCCGGGGCCTCGATGACGAGGTGCTCGGGCTTGACCGCCGACACCTTGGAGACGGCGCGGCCGAGATTTCCGTCCAGCATGTGGATGCCGCCGTCGGGCGAGAACGGCTCGCCGACGGGGCGCAGCACGTCCAGGTCGCCGCTGTTCCCGGGGTGCTCCTCCCAGACCAGCGTCCCCTCCTTGAGCGCGGGAGCCGAGCGGTACAGGTCGAGGCCGCGGCCCGCGACCGTGAGCACGTCGTCGTGGAGCAGGCCCGCGTCCAGCAGCCCGCCGATGAACACCGCCATGCCGCCGGCCGCCTGGAAGTGGTTCACGTCCGCCTGCCCGTTGGGGTACATCCGGGTCAGCAGCGGAACGGCCTTGGACAGGTCCGCGAGGTCGTCCCAGGTCAGCGTGATCCCGGCGGCGGCGGCCATGGCGACCAGGTGCAGTGTGTGGTTGGTCGAGCCGCCCGAGGCCAGCAGCGCCACGGCCGCGTTGACGATCGCCTTCTCGTCGACCACCTCGCCCAGCGGGGTGTACTCGTCGCCGTGCGGCGTGATCTCCACCGCGCGGCGGGCGGCGGCCTCGGTCAGCGCGTGCCGAAGCTCGGTGTGCGGGTTGACGAACGTCGCGCCGGGCAGGTGGAGGCCCATCACCTCGACGAGCAGCTGGTTGGAGTTCGCCGTGCCGTAGAACGTGCAGGTACCCGGCGAGTGGTACGACTTCGCCTCGGCGTCGAGCATCTCCAGCCGGGTGATCTTGCCTTCGGCGAACTCCTGGCGCGTCCGTGCCTTGACCTTGTTGGGCAGGCCCGAGGTCATCGGGCCCGCGGGCACGAAGATCGCGGGCAGGTGCCCGAAGTGCAGCGCTCCGATGAACAGGCCCGGCACGATCTTGTCGCAGACGCCGAGCAGCAGCGACGCGTCGAACATGTCGTGCGACAGCGCGATCGCGGTCGCCATGGCGATCACGTCACGGCTGTAGAGCGACAGCTCCATCCCGGCCCGGCCCTGCGTGATGCCGTCGCACATGGCGGGCACGCCGCCCGCGACCTGCGCCACGCCGCCCGCCGCGCGGACCGCCCGCTTCAGCTCGGGGGGATAGGTCTCGTACGGCTGGTGCGCGGACAGCATGTCGTTGTACGACGTCACGATGGCCACGCCCGGCTTCGCCGTACCGCGCAGGTCGCCCTTCTCCTCCGGGCCGGCGGCGGCGAAGCCGTGCGCGAGGTTGGCGCAGGCGAGCCGGCCGCGCGCCGGGCCGCGCTCGCGCAACTCCCGTCCGGCCGCGGCGATCCGCTCCAGGTAGGCGGCGCGGCTGTCGCGGCTGCGCTCGCGGATCCTCTCGGTGACCGCCGAGACGACAGGGTCGATCGCGCGCGCGTTCACAGCTCCTCCTCGTGCCAGGTCCGGCCGCTGCGGGCCAGCAGTTCGTGGGCGCCGGCCGGTCCGGCCGTTCCGGCGGGGTACGGCTCGGGCAGGGACTCGGAGCCCTCCCAGTTCTCGATGATCGGGTCGATCCACCGCCAGGCGGCCTCGACCTCGTCGCGGCGCATGAACAGGGTCGGGTTGCCGGCCAGCACGTCCATGAGCAGCCGCTCGTACGCGTCGGGCACCCGGCTCTGGAAGGTCTCGGCGAAGCTCAGGCTGAGCGGTACCGGGCGGAGGGTGACCTCGCCCGCGCCCGGCTCCTTCGCCATGAGGAGCAGATGGATGCCCTCGCTGGGCTGGAGCCGGAGGACGAGCCGGTTAGGCGCGGCGCCCGGGAAGATCGCGTGCGGGACGTCCTTGAACTGGATCACTATCTCCGACCGCCGGTCCGGCAGCCGCTTCCCGGTGCGCAGATAGAACGGCACGCCGGCCCAGCGCCAGTTCTTCACCTCGGCGCGGATCGCCGCGTAGGTCTCCACCCGGTGCGAGATGTCGGTGGTCGGGGTGCTGGCGGGCTCGTCCAGATAGCCGGGGACGCCCTCGCCCGCCGTGTACTGGCCGCGTACGGCGAAGCGGTCCACCTCGGAGCCGACGATCGGGCGCAGGGACTGCAGCACCTTCACCTTCTCGTCACGGATGGACTCGCGGTCGTTGCGGGACGGCGGCTCCATCGCGACCAGGCAGAGAAGTTGGAGCAGGTGGTTCTGCACCATGTCGCGCAGCGCTCCCGCGTGGTCGTAGTAGCCACGGCGGCCCGGCGTGCCGACGGTCTCGGCGACGGTGATCTGGACGTGGTCGATCCAGAGGGAGTTCCAGACCGGCTCCAGGAAGGCGTTGGCGAACCGGAGCACGAGGAGGTTCTGGACCGTCTCCTTGCCGAGGTAGTGGTCGATACGGAAGATCTGCCGCTCGTCGAAGATCTCACCGACCTCATCGTTGATCGCCTGGGCGCTGACCAGGTCGCGGCCGAGTGGCTTCTCCAGGACGACCCGGGACCGCGGCGTGACCAGCCCGGCCTCGTGCGCCTCGCGGCAGAACGGCCCGAACGTCATCGGTGGGCTGGCCAGGTAGAAGACGCGGTCGCGGTCCTCGTAGCCGGCGAGCAGGTGGGTCAGGGCGCTCCACCCGCCGCGGTCGGAGCTGCCGACGTCGAGCGACACGTGGTGCAGCCTGCGCAGGAAGCGCTGCCAGCCCTCGTCGTCGTCCCCGTGCAAGGCAGGGCGAACCTCGGAGTCGACCTTGCCGCGGAAGTCGGCGTCGGTGAGGCCGCCGCGCGACATGGCGATGATGCGCGTCTCGTCGGCCAGCCGGCCGTCACGGTCGCAGTGGTAGAGCGCGGGGATGAGTTTCCGCATGGACAGGTCGCCGGTGCCGCCGAACACGATCAGATCGGCCGCGTGCCGCTGGGGCGTGGAGGTCACGGTTGATGGCGCGAGATCGCCCATGGGTGCGCCGATCTCCGACGCCGCGAGGGGATTGCGGGGGGACACAGACATCTGGGGCTGTTGCTCCTGCAGGGACTAAACGGGGACAAGTGGGACACTATCCGGAAGTTCTGCACAACATCAACCGAGTTTTGTAACTTGAGATGAATAAGTCGTTGTACTTCGGTGCCTAGATATGCTTCACTTTTGCACGATGTCACGACTTGCTACTACCGGTGAAGTCCTCCAGCTCATTCGGAGCGGGGAGGCGGTGACCCGTGCCGAGATCGGCCGCGTGACCGGGCTGTCCCGTCCCGCGGTGGCACACCGGGTCGCCGAACTGCTGCAACGCGGCCTCATCGTCGAGGACGCCGAAGGGCCGTCCACCGGAGGCCGCCCGCCCGTCAGACTCCGCTTCAACGCCGCCGGAGGCGTGGTCCTGGTCGCCTCGCTCGGCGCGGGCCGTACCCAGATCGCGATCTGTGACCTGGCGGGGGAGCCCCTGGCGCGCACCGACCTCGAGATCGACGTCGAGGAAGGCCCCGACGTGGTGCTGCCCCTGGTCATGGACACATGGGAGAAACTGCTGGACGGCAGGGGCGGCGTCGTCGGCGTCGGCCTGGGCGTCCCCGCGACCGTGGAGTTCGCCGCCGGGCGTACTGAGAGCGCACGCGTCATGGCGAGCTGGACCGGCGTGGTGATCCCGCCGATCATCGCGAGCAGGTTCCCCGTCCCCGTCCTGGTCGACAACGACGTGAACGTCATCGCCATGGGCGAGCACCGCATGGCGTACGCCTCGGAGCTCGACGACCTGCTGTTCGTGAAGGTCTCCACCCGCATCGGCGCCGGGGTGATCTCCGGTGGCGACATCCTGCGCGGCGCGCTCGGCGCGGCGGGTGAGATCGGCCATATTCCGGTCCGGGACGGCGGGGGAGTGCTCTGCCGTTGCGGCAACCTCGACTGCGTCGACTCGGTGGCCAGCGGCACCGCCATCCTGCGGGAGCTTCGGGACAAGGGGCGCGACGTGTCGTCGCTCGCCGACGTGACCGCGCTCGTCCGCGCGGGCGACGCCGAGACCATGGCCGTCGTACGGCAGGCCGGGCGCAGGCTCGGCGAGGTCATCGCCACCGCCGTGAACCTGCTCAACCCTGCCGTGGTCGTGCTGGGCGGAGACGTGGCCGAGATGTTCCAGCCGTTGGTGT
The DNA here is from genome assembly GCF_040656155.1 of Microtetraspora glauca. NCBI lineage: Bacteria > Bacillati > Actinomycetota > Actinomycetes > Streptosporangiales > Streptosporangiaceae > Microtetraspora > Microtetraspora glauca. The sequence goes on along the minus strand of NZ_JBFALK010000041.1, from coordinate 3,188 downwards.
CGGGCGTCCGCGAGATCGTCTACCGGCGGTCCACCCAGCTCGCCACCCGCAGCCTGCGCATCGAGGGCAGCCGGCTCGGTCCCGGTGCCGGCATCACCGGCTGCGCACTCATGGTCATCGACCGCGTCCTGTCGCCCGAAGCGATCGACGGAACGCGCGCTCCGTAGTTCCCCCGCCCCGCCAGTTCTCTCGCCCCGCCAGTTCCTGTTACGACTGGCGTGGGCACATGACGCAGCTCAGGGCGTGTTCGAGCTCGGCCGCGCTGGTCGCGGGGGAGGGCCAGGGCAACCGGATCAGGCGGTCCGGGCCCGACCACACCGTCGCCCCATAGCGGTCCAGCTCCCACAGCCACACGTCGGACCCGGCCGGCTCCCCGAGCAGGTGGCCGATCGCCAGCGCGAGCTGACCGCGGTGCCAGGCGTTCACATGGAGCACGATCCGCTCGGCCGCGTCGAGAAACGGGTCCGGGGACGCGTCGAGATAGTTCTCCGCGTCGAGCACCCCCGACTCCTGCCCGGTCAGATAGACGACCTGGGCGACATCCACACGAAGCAGGCGCGGGGTCGGGCCGCCACCTGGTGCCGAAGGTCGAAGGTGCCCTTCGGCAGCGTCCACCGCCGCGAAGAGGTCGCTGTCGGGGCACCGCTCCGCGATCGCCACCGCCGCCATCCTGACCTCTTCGTCGGGTACGGCCTGCGCCCAGCCCTGGATCTTGAGCAGACCGCGTGGTCGCTCCTTCTCGCCTGTGTCGCGGGTCGCCACCAGGTCCACGGTCACCACGAGCTCGTCCTCGGCCGCGCCGTACAGGGCCTCGCCGGGCTTGATGAGGAGCACGGGGCGGCCCGCCGCGTCCACACCACCGCGCGCGGCGCCCGAGAAGGGGGCTCCGGCGACGGAGATGTGCGTCGGCGCGGCAGTGGCGGCGAGCGTGCGGATCCGCTCCGCGATCGGGGGAGCTTCCACGGGGTGCATGACCCTCCTTCGCTAAGGTTAGGCTTGCCTTAATTAGGCTTACCTAACCACAGGAAGGTGAACGTGCGCTACACAGGTCCCAAGGTGCGGCTTTCACGCAGGGCGGGGGTCCCGCTGACCCGAAAGGCGGTCAAGTACTTCGAGGCCCGCCCGTACCCGCCGGGAGAACACGGACGAAAGACGAACCGCCGCAACGTCGGCGACTACGGCGTCCGCCTGCTGGAGAAGCAGAAGCTGCGCTGGTACTACGACGTGTCCGAGAAGCAGCTCCGCCGCTACTGGGATCTCGCACTGCGCCGTCCGGGGCGTTCCGGGGAGGAACTGGTCGTCATCCTGGAGACCCGGCTGGCGTCGCTCGTGCTGCGGTCGGGATTCGCGCCGTCGATCTACGCCGCCCGGCAGTACATCAACCACGGCCACATCACCGTGGACGGTCGCAAGGTCGACATTCCCAGCTATCTGGTCAAGCCCGGCCAGGTGGTCGGGATCCGGGCCAGGTCGCGAGCCATGCAGCCATTCGTGGCGGCCTCCGAGGGCATCTACGCCGATGAGCGGCTCCCGGCCTACCTTTCCGTCGACCACAAGGAGCTGCGCTTCACTTTGGTCTCCCGCCCCCTGCGCGAGCAGGTAGTGGTCCCGGTGGACGAGCAACTCGTCGTCGAGCACTACTCCCGGTGACCTGACCGTGGGTCGGCCCGGTGACGGCCGTTCTGTCGCCGGGCCGACGCGCCGCGCCGCGTTGTGGTGGTGTCATCGGGCCGAGGTCTCCCCGCGAAGCCAAGGCCCCTTGCGAGGGAGCGGTGGCGCGGGTCGGGCCGAGGTCGCACCGCGGGGCCGTGATGGTGCTGTGTGACCGTGATGGTGCTGTGCGACCGTGATGGTGCTGCGGGAGTGGGGCTCTCACCTTGAGGCACCCGGAACGGCAGGCGGCGGCCTTTCCTATGGCGTCTTCTATGGGCGCCGGCTCTTGCCGTGGGCGGCGGCCTTTCTGTGGCACCTTCCCGGTGGGCACTGTGCCTTGCCATAGGTGCGGTGCCTTGCCATGGGTGCGGTCTTGCCATGGGTGCGGTCTTGCCATGGGTGCGGTGCCTTGCCGTAGCGCTGTGCATTGCCACGGGCACTGCGCCTTACGTGGGGGGCGGCCCTGGACCGCTCCACACAGCCGACCTGCCCCTTCATCGGGGCGATGCCATACATATGGACATGTCGATCACCCTGACTGTCCATGTCCGTTATGCTCTCGGGCGATCTCGTGTCGTACCCCCAGGAGCATGTGTGCGTGAGCGCGTCCGCCAATTCATCGAGTCACGGCGGTTCCAGCAGGCGATCATCGGGGTCATCCTCATCAACGCGGCGACGCTCGGAGTCGAGACCTCCCCGTCCGCCGTGGCCCGCTACGGCGGCATGCTGCACGTGGTGGATCATGTCGCGCTGTACGTCTTCGTGGCGGAGTTGCTCGCCAAGGCGTATGTGTACCGCTTGCGCTTCCTGCGTGATCCCTGGAACGTCTTCGACGCGGTCATCATCGGGATCTCGTTCCTGCCGACGGCGAGTGGTTTGTCGGTGTTGCGGGCGTTGCGCGTACTGCGGACGCTCCGGCTGATCTCCGTAGTCCCGTCCCTTCGGCGGGTGGTCTCGGCGTTGCTCAACGCCGTGCCAGGGATGGCGTCGATTGTGATTCTGCTCGGGCTCGTGCTCTACGTGGCCGCCGTCATGGGCACCAAGTTGTACGGCGCCGCCGCGCCCGAGTACTTCGGTGACCTGCCGAAGTCGCTCTTCTCGCTGTTCCAGGTGATGACGGGGGACGCCTGGTCGGATATCGCCCGGCCGCTGATGGACATGTACTCGTCGGCCTGGCTGTATTTCGTGGTCTTTGTGCTCATCTGTACCTTTGTCGTCCTCAATCTCTTCATCGCCGTCGTGGTCAGCGCCATGGAAGAAGAGAACAGAGAGGAACGCAAGGAGGATCACGCCGTGCTGAGTGAGGTGGCGGCCCTCCGCGCCGAGATTCAGAGCCTTCGGGAGACTCTTGCCGATCGCGTCCCCTCCTGAGTTCCGGGGTGCTTGCGGACCCGGATTCCGAGGCTGCGATCAGCATGCTTGCTTCGTGCTCCTGCTGGTGCGGGGGCCGGTGTAGGTGAAGGCCCATCGTTTGCCGTCCACCTGGCGGAGTTGGTAGCGGTGGGGGTTTCGGTAGCGGTCGCGGTTGTGGAACT
>NZ_JBFALK010000040.1:0-35913 GCF_040656155.1 Microtetraspora glauca | reverse complement strand
AGACGGTGCCGCCGCAGCAGCATCTCGGCCAGTCCGTTCATGATCGCCCTCCCTCACGCCGGACAGCAGGAAGGGGCGGAGAGCGGACGCGCTAGGGTCGAGGACCACGTCGGCGCCGCGGCCGCCGGTGAAGTCGCGCACCGGCCCGGAGATCGGGGCGTCGCCGCGCAGCAGCAGGTCGGCGCCGAGGCCGGCGGCGGCGGCGAGCTTCTCGTCGGTGCTGGCCACCGCGACGACCCGGGCCCCGGCCCGCTTGGCGAGCTGGATCGCGGCGATGCTGACCGAGCTGGCCGCCGCCTGGACGACGACGCAGTCGTCCGGACCGACCTCGCCCACGCGGTACGTCGCCTGCCAGGCGGTGCTCCACGGCGTCGGCAGCGCCGCGGCCTCGACGAGGCCGACGTGCTCCGGCACCGGGTGGGCCAGGTCGGCCGGCACGGCGACGAACTCGGCGTAGCCTCCAGGGGCGTTGCCGCCGATGACCCGCAGCGCCGCGCAGTGTCCGCGCTCTCCGGCCAGGCAGTGCGCGCAGGAGCCGCAGCCCACGGTGGGGTCGATCACCACACGGTCGCCGACGGCCCGCGACGTGACGGAGGCGCCGGTCGCCACAACGTGCCCGGCGATGTCCATGCCGGCGATGTGCGGCAAGCTGAAGCCGGGGAGCATCCCGGGGCCGCGCCTCTGGAGAAGGTCCAGGCGGTTGAGCGCGCAGGCGGCCACCCGGACAACCACGTCGTGCGGACCGGGTTCGGGCTCGGGGACCCGCTGGACGGCCACCGCTTCCGGGCCTCCGAAGGCCGTCTGGACCAGTGCTCGCACGCTACCCTCCACGGATCGCCAATGTTGATGCCATCTCGCATTGTGATTCGGTGGCTCGCAATGCGACGTACTCTGCTACCGCTCCGGTAGCGTGTCAATGCCCCGACGGCATCTGGCTCCGCACGTCACGCGCTTGTTACACGCGGATCGCCGGGAGGGGATACACGCATGTCGGAACGGTTCCGCGCGGGTTACACAGTGACGCCGCCACCGGTACGGACACCGGCGCGAACACCGGTACCGGCACCGGCGCGGACACCGGTGCGGACACGGGGCCGGGGCGCCCGGTCAGCGCTCCAGGAGGCGGATCGCGACCGCCTTCTCCTGGGTGTACTCCCGCATCGCGCCGTGGCCGCCGCCCCGGCTGAAGCCGCTGTCCTTCTGCATGTTGAACGGGAAGCCGATCACCCCGGCGTCGGCGAACTGGTTCACCGACACCTGCCCGGAGCGCACCTCCCCGGCCAGTCGCAGCGCACGCGACACGTCGTTGGTCCAGACGCACGCGAGCAGGCCGAAGTCGGTGTCGTTCATCATCTCGATCGCCTGCCGGGTGCCGGAGAACGCCTGTACGGCGAGCACGGGGCCGAAGACCTCCTCCCGGTACAGCCGGGCGCCGGGATCCACGTCGTCGAAGAGCGTGGGCTCGACGAACCAGCCGTCCGGCCGTCCCCCCGCCCGTTCCCCGGCGGGGCCGCCGCCGGTGACGAGGCGGGCGCCCTCGCGCGGAGCCTCCTCCAGGAAGCCGAGCACCCGCCGGTACTGCGCCTCGCTGACCAGCGGTCCCATGTCGAGGTCCGCGTCCCAGGGGCCGATGCGGACGGCGCGCATCGCGGCGGCCACCCGCTCGACGACCTCGTCCTTGACGGACGCCTCCACCAGCAGGCGGGACCCGGCGTAGCAGTTCTGGCCGGCGTTCTCGGTGATGGACCCGACGATCGCGGGGATCGCCACGTCCATGTCGGCGTCGGCGAAGAGCACGTTGGGCGACTTGCCGCCCAGTTCGAGCTTGACCGGCACCAGGTTCTCGGCGGCGGCCCGCATGATCGCGCGGCCGGTGGTGGTCGAGCCGACGAAGCTGATGTGGTTCACGCCGGGATGCGAGGTGAGCGCGGCTCCCGCGTCGGCTCCGTACCCTGTGAGGACGTTCAGCACGCCGGGCGGGAACCCGGCCTGCCGGGCGAGCTCGGCCAGGGCGAACGGCGCGAGCGGCGCCACCTCCGACGGTTTGAGTACCACGGTGTTGCCCGCCGCGAGCGCCGGTGCGACATTGGCCGCCGTGAGCACGGAGGGAACGTTCCATGGGAGTACGACGGCGCAGACGCCGTACGGTTCCTGGACGGTGTAGCCGAGGTAGTCGGGGGTGCGGGTGGGCAGGGTCACGCCGGTGAGTTTGTCGGCCGCGCCCGCGAAGTAGTCGATGATGCTCTGCGCGATGTACACGTTCATCCGGCCGCCGGACAACGGTTTGCCCACGTCGCGGGCTTCGTGCGCGGCCAGTTCCTCGACGTGCCCGCCGATGAGCTCGGCCCAGCGGCGCAGCAGCGCGCCGCGCTCGGACGGCGAGGTGGCGGCCCAGGCGGGGAACGCCCGGCGGGCGGCGGACACGGCGTCGTCGACGTCCGCGCGTCCGGCGCGGGCCACCGCCTGGATCGTCTGTCCGGTCGCGGGATCCGTGACGGGAAGCTCGCCCCTGTCGCGGGCGGCCGCCCACTCGCCGTCGATCAGCTGCTGGGCGGAAGGGATCAGGAGTTCGGCCATGGAGGGAATCCTTGACCGCCAATATTCTGCATGTCAAGATGCCATCTCGTTTTATGAAAAGCTCTGAGGAGGTCTCGTGCGCATCACCGCCGCAGTTCTGGAGACAGCGGGAGGCCCGTTCGCCCTCCGCGACGTGGACCTCGGCGACCCCCGCCCGGACGAGGTGCTCGTACGGCTGAGCGGCACCGGCATCTGCGGCACCGACCTGGAGTTCGCCACGTTCTTCCCGACGCCCGCGGTCCTCGGGCACGAGGGTTCCGGCGTCGTCGAGCGGGTCGGCGCCCAGGTGACCTCCGTCGCGCCGGGGGACCGCGTGGCGATGAGCTTCACCTCGTGCGGAAGTTGTGTGACGTGCCGTACCGGCTCGCCCGCGTACTGCCACCGGTTCGACGCGGTCAACTTCAGCGGGCGCCGCCCCGACGGCTCCTCCGCGCTCTCCCTCGACGGCGCCGAGATCAACGGGCACTTCCTCGGGCAGTCGTCCTTCGCCACCCACGCGGTGGTGCCGGAACGCGCGGTCGTGCCGATCGGCGACGGCATCGACCTGCCGCTCGCCGGTCCCTTCGGCTGCGGGTTCCAGACCGGGGCGGGCGGAGTGTTCAACGTGCTGCGCCCGGAGGCCGGCTCCTCGATCGCGGTCTTCGGCGCCGGTGCCGTCGGCGTCGCCGCGATCATCGCCGCGGCCGTCAGCGGCTGTGGGATCGTCGCGGCGGTGGACGTCAACGCGGCCAAGCTGGAGGCGGCGCGATCCTACGGCGCGACGCACGCCGTCGACTCCACGGCGTCGGATTCGGCTGCCGCGCTGCGGGAGATCGCGCCCCACGGGTTCGACTACGTCATCGACACCACCGGCAGGCAGGACGTCCTGCGTACGGCGGTCGAGGCGCTCGGACCGCTCGGCAGGTGCGGTGTCATCGGCGTCGGCCCGAGCCCCGAGATGAGCTTCGACTGGCGCAGCGTGCTCAACGGCCGGACCATCACCGGGATCATCGCCGGAAGCAGCGTCCCGCAGGTGTTCCTGCCGAAACTGCTCGACCTGCACGCCGCGGGCCGGTTCCCGGTGGACCGGATGATGACCGCGTTCCCGTTCGAGAAGATCAACGAGGCCGTCGCCGCGGTACGCGCGGGCGAGGTCGCGAAAGCCGTCCTGACGTTCTGACGTTCTGCACGTTCTGACTGACGTTCTGGCGCCCGACGTTCTGCGTGTTCTGTACGTTCTGCGCGCTCTGGCGTCTGACGTCCTGCGGTCCCTCCCGGGAGCTGGGCCGCCGCGATATCGCCGCAATCCGCGAGACATTGTCTCGCGGAGTGAGCACGGTTAGACTCCCGGGACCACAGACACCCAGTGGCGCGGCTGGGAAACACCGCGCGTCGTCCATGTATGTGGGGCCTGTGCACCATGACCCGACAGGTTGACTTCGACCACCACTCCGCCCTGTGCACGGAGGACCCGGTCGCCTACTACGAGTCCTTCCGCGAAGGCTGCCCGGTCGGCCGGACGACGGCCCACGGCGGCTACGTCTACACGACCCGCTACGCCGACGTGGTCCGCGTCGCCCGTGACGACGCGACCTTCTCCTCCTCGCGGGCCGCCGCGGGCAGGGACCGGGTCGCGATCGTGATCCCGAGCGGGCCCGGCCTGGAGCAGTACCCGATCGAGCTGGACCCGCCGGATTCCACGGGGTACCGCGACCTGATCAACCCGCTGCTCACCCCGGACGCCGTCGAGAGGCTCCGGCCGATGATCGCCCGGCACGCGACGCGCGTCGTGGACGCGTTCGTCGAGCTCGGCTCGGCCGACTTCGTCAGGGACCTGACCAACCCGCTGCCGGCCGCGGTCACCCTGGACTGGCTCGGCTTCCCCGAGGAGGACTGGGCCCCGCTGGCCGGGCCCATCCACGACATCTTCGCCGCGCCCGCCGACAGCGACCGGGCCCGCCGCGGGGCCGAGGGCCTCGTCCACATGGAGCGGCGGATCCGCGAGCTGGTACGGCTGCGCCGCGAGGAGCCGGCGGACGACGCGGTGAGCTTCCTCGTCGCGCGGCGGCGCCCCGACGGCGAACCGTTCGGCGAGGACGAGCTCGTCTCCGTGATCGGCCTGCTCATCGCGGGCGGCGTGGACACCACCACGTCACTGACCGGTTCCGTCCTCGTGCACCTGAGCCGGAACCCGGACCAGCGCCGGCGCCTCATCGAGTCGCCGGACCTGCTGGACACGGCGACCGAGGAGTTCCTCCGCGCGTTCGCCCCCTCGCAGTCCATGGCGCGTACGGCCCTGGCCGACGCGGAGGTCGGCGGGTGCCCGGTGCGCGCGGGCGAGCGCGTGCTGATCCCCTGGGTCGCGGCCAACCACGACCCGGCGGTCTTCCCCGACCCGGCCGAGATCCGGCTGGACCGGGACGCCACCCGCCACCTCAGCTTCGGCATCGGCACGCACCGCTGTGCCGGGGCCCACCTGGCCCGTGCCATGTTCCGCGAGATGATCACCCAGGTGCTGACCAGGCTGCCCGACTTCAGGGTGCTGGAGGAGGGCCTGGTCGCCTACCCCACCCGGGGCAACCAGTCCGGCTGGGACGCCATCCCCGCCGTCTTCACGCCGGGGCCCCGCAGGGGGACGCCCTCCTCGTCCGGCGCTCCGGCGGCCTTCCAGCAGGCGGTGCCGTTCGATGTCGTCATCACGGCGGCGGAGGCCGTCGCCGACGGCGTGCTGGCGCTGACGCTGGCCGCGCCGGACGGGGAGGCACTGCCCGCGTGGGCGCCGGGCGCGCACCTGGAGTTCCGCCTCCCGTCGGGACGCATCCGGCAGTACTCCCTCTGCGGCGACCCGGAGGACCGCGCCTCCTACCGCGTGGCCGTACTGCGGGAGGACGGCGGGCGCGGCGGCTCGGCCGAGCTGCACGACCTCGCCCGCGCCGGCGTGACCGTCACCGTGAAGGGACCGCGCAACCACTTCCCCCTCGTCTCCGCCGAGGACTACCTGTTCCTCGCCGGAGGCATCGGCATCACCCCGATCCTGGCCATGGTGCGGGCCGCCGCCCGCGACGGCGCACCCCTGCGCGCCGTCTACGGCGGCAGGTCGCGTTCCTCCATGGCGTTCGGGGACGAGCTGGTGGAGCACGCGGGGGAGCACGCCGAGCTGCTGCCGCAGGACGAGCACGGCCTGCCCGACCTGGACGCCGTCCTGGGCTCGGCGGGTCCGGGTACCGCGATCTACTGCTGTGGTCCCGCGGGGATGATCGAGGCGGTCGAGCGGGCCTGCGCGCGCCTCGGCGTCGGCGACCGGCTGCACATCGAACGGTTCGCGGCCGGCGACGACCTGGAGGTGGCGTTCGACCCCGCGGGCAACACCGCGTTCGACGTCCATCTCGCCCGCAGCGGCCGTACGGTGCGGGTCAGGGAGGACCAGCGCATCATCGAGGCGGTGCGCGAGGCCGTCCCCGGGCTCTCCTACGACTGCGAGAAGGGGTACTGCGGCGCCTGCGAGACGCGGGTGCTCGCCGGAACCCCCGAGCACCGGGACTCCCTGCTCACCCCGGAGGAGCGGGAGTCCGGCCGGACCATGATGATCTGCGTGGGCCGATCGACGTCACCCCGCCTGGTGCTGGACCTCTGACGGCGCCTCCGGCCCCCTGCGGGGCCGGGTGCCGAAGCCCCGACGGCCGGTCCTTCCCGTACGCGCCCCGAGGGCGGGGGAGGGACCGGCCGCTCAGGCGAGGCCGTCCGGCGACTCCCGGCCCAGCTCCGCGGTGATCTCGGCGGTGACGCGCTTGAGCGCCTCGGCGGCGGGGGAGCCGCTGCCCGGCGGCACCGAGTCCGTGGTCGCCACGACGGCCATCGTCGCGATCGGCACCTGGTCGCGGAACACCGGCGCGGCGATGGTGCGCACGCCGTTCACCGACGGCGTGTTGGCCGAGATGTTCTCCTCGCGGATCTTCTTCAGCTCCTGGCGCAGTTCGGGGGACGCGTCCAGCTCCTGGGACAGCCCGGGTACCTCGCCCTCCGGCAGGAACGCGCAGAAGACCCGGCCCTGGGCGGATTCGGTGCGGGACAGCCGGGTGCCGGTCCGCACGCTCACGCGGATGATGCGGTCGGTGTTGTCGTCCACCCGGACCACCACCGCGCTGTCGCCGTCCCAGACGCTCAGCACGACGGTCTCGTCGATCTCGCGGACCAGCCGCTGCATGTACGGCCCGGCGATGCCGATCACCGGCATCCCGGCCCGCGCGGCGGCGGACAACGTCAGGATCTGCGGGCCCAGGGAGTACAGCGCCTCGCGGTCGTCGTAGCGCAGCAGGTTGCTCTCGCGCAGCGCCTTCGTGTACCGGTGCGCGGTCGCCTTGCTCGTGCCCAGGCTGGCGGTCAGCTCGTTGAGGCTGAGCTGGGGACGGCTGACCGTGAACGCGCTGAGGATCATGGCCGCGCGCTGGACGGTCTGGATCGCCGGGGCCGCCCGGTCGCCCCCGGCGCCGGGAGGGGCAGGCGTCGTCTCGTCACCCATGTGGCTCCTTCGTGTCGCGGTGATGGCTCGGAGGTAGCTCGCGTTCCATTTTCCGAGACGCCATCTTGTGAAAGGGTACGGTTCCCATCCGGTGGGACGGAGCGGTCCGGCGGTGAAGATCTTCTCAGGACTGAGACGGTTCGAGAACTGGTTCGCCGTAAACGACATGCCGCAAGACGATTTCCGCGTATATACGGGCAAATTGCAGCAAAGTGTCCAATTCGACCACATCCCGGCGCGGGTCCGCCGGGTCCGGTCGTACGGCGGGGCCGACCCTGACGGTGGGCACGCCGTGGCCGCGCAGGACCACGCCGTCGGTCGAGCCCTTCCAGCCACTCACGGGCGGGGGCGGCCCGCCGTGCTCACGCCGCCACGCGGCGGCGGCGTGCCGTACGACGGCCGCGTTCGGCGGCGTGACGCCGGCGGGATGGGCCTCGCGTGCCTCGACGACCGGCGCGCACCCGTCCAGGGGGCCGCCCCGCAGGCCGGCCTCCAGCGCCTCCCTGATGTCGGCCGCGATGCGCTCGACGTCGTCGCCGGGGACGGTGACCACGTAGAGATGCAGCTCGACGACGCCGGGCAGCAGGTCGGGCTTGGCCGCGAGGCCGCCGCGCACCGCGCCGATCCCGGCCTCGGCGGCGATCTGGCCGCCGGACCCGGCGCGGGCGGCGGCGTACTCCGCGCGCCACCGCTCCAGGACGGCGATCACCTCGCCCAGATGGGCGATCAGGCCGCCCTCGGGCGGCGCCGCGTCCCTGGCGAGCACCGGACGGTATCCCGTGCCCAGCCGGACCCGGACGAACGCCGCCCCCGGCTCCTCGTACAGGATCCCGGGCGGGCCGCACTTGGCCACCACGGCGGCCTCGGGGCGCGGGCGTGTCCGGAGGTACTCCTCCACACCGACCGGCGCGGCCGACTCGGTGGTGGCGGCGAACGGGGAGGCGTGCGTGCCCGCGCTCGCCAGCAGCAGCGTGAGCCGGTGCGGGACGCCCGCGTCGAGGAGCGCGGCCGCGGCGGCCGTGTACCCCGCCAGGGCCGCGGCGGCCGGGGCCCGCGCGACACCGAGGCCGAAGCCGGCGAGTATCCCCGCCTCGGGGACCACGGCCAGGGGAGCGGGGGGAGCGTCGATCCCCGTCGCCCACCGGTCCCGCGCGGCATCGCCGGGCAGGGAGGTGTCGAGATGGGAGTAGAGGAGCAGCTCCCCGCTTCGGGCGCCGCCTTCATGGACCGAGGTGGCGACGAGGTTCGCGCCCGAGGCCCCGATGTCGTCGCGGCGGAAGGACAGCGCGGGCCACAGCGGCCCGGCCCACTCCGCGAGCCGGGTCGCGGTGTCGCGCTCGGCGCCGCGCGGGCTCGGGCCCGCGGCGAGCAGCCGTACCGTCTCGACGATCCGGTCACCGCTGATCGCGGCGTGGGCGGCGCTCCGCAGGCGTTCCAGGGGGTCGGTCGTCACGCGCGCGCTCCAGACGTTCCGCTCGGGCTCCGCGATGGGGCGCGGAGGACCCTCATCGCACTGATGTTAACTCCATTCAAGATGCCATCTCGCATCTTGACAACGTTTGCGGCCGGATCCTACTGTTCCCTCACGTCGGTGGAGAGGCTGATTCCGCAGGCCAACCGGATTCTCACGGCTCCCGCCGCCACCGGCCCGCCCCCGTGACGGCGGGCCTCCGGCCAACGGCTCGCGCGCGGCCCCCCGTTCCCGCGCGGGCGCCCATCCCAGGAGGACTGATGGCCTACGTCGTGACCGACGCGTGCGTGGACGTGCAGGACAGATCGTGCGTCGAGGAATGCCCGGTCGACTGCATCTACGAGGGAGACCGGATGATGTACATCCATCCGGACGAGTGCGTGGACTGCGGCCGGTGCGAGCCGGTCTGCCCCGTGACCTCGATCTTCCACACTGACGACCTGCCGCCGAACCTGGCCGGGTTCGCCCAGATCAACACCGAGTTCTTCGCCGACCTCGGTTCCCCCGGCGGCGCGCGCAAGGTCGGCCGGGCGGGAGCGGACCACCCCGCCGTCACCGGAGGCGGGTCGTGACCGCGGGCACCCTGGACGGCCCCGCGAACGACCTGCCCGCCGAGTCGCCGGGCGGGCCGGACGCGGCGCCGCGCCCGGTCCACGACGTCGACCTGGTGATCGTCGGCGCCGGTCCTGCCGGGCTGTACGGCGCCTACTACGCCGGTTTCCGCGGCATGTCCGTCGCGCTGATCGACTCCCTGCCCGAGCCCGGGGGCCAGGTGGCCGCGCTGTACCCGGAGAAGGACATCTTCGACATCGCCGGCTATCCGGCGGTCAAGGGGCAGGCGCTCGTCGACGCCCTGGTCGCCCAGGCGGGCCAGGCCGAGCCGCTGTACCTGCTCGGGGAGAGCGCGCTGGAACTGCGCCACGACGCGGAATCGGTCGAGGTCGTCACCGACGCGGGCACCCGGGTGCGGGCCAAGGCCCTGCTCCTCACCGGGGGCATCGGCACCTTCACCCCCAGGGAGCTGCCCGCCGGCGGCGAATACCTGGGGCGCGGCCTGCGCTACTTCGTCCGCAAACTGGACGAGCTGGCCGGGCAGGACGTGGTGGTCGTCGGAGGCGGCGACTCCGCGGTGGACTGGGCGCTCGCGCTCGAGCCGATCGCCCGCTCGCTCACGCTGGTGCACCGCCGGGACGCCTTCCGCGCGCACGAGCACAGCGTGGCCCGCCTCCAGGCGTCGTCCGTACGGGTGCTCACGCCCTTCGAGGTCGCCGGGATCGCCGGGGACGACCGGATCGCCGAGGTGACCGTCGAGCGGGTCAGGAGCGGCGAGCGGGTCACCCTGCCCGCCCAGACCGTCGTGGCCGCGCTGGGCTTCATCGCCGACCTGGGGCCGGTCCAGAAGTGGGGCCTCGACCTGCGCAAGCGGCACGTCCTCGTCGACCGCTCCATGCGGACCAACCTGGAGAGGGTGTTCGCCGCGGGCGACATCAGCGACTACGACGGCAAGGTCCGGCTGATCTCCGTCGGCTTCGGGGAGGCCGCCGCCGCGGTCAACAACCTTGCTCCGCTCGTGAATCCGGCGTTCGGCACGGTTCCCGGGCATTCGTCTGATGCGAGTTGAATGCGCGGGAGCGCGTCCCTGGATAGAGTCCCAACCGACATAAGGGGTACTCGACGGAGGAGACGGGATGCCGGGGCCAGGGCAGCGCGACGACGCGAACCAGTCCGGTGAGGCACCCGCCATACAGACGGTCCGGCGCGCGGCGCTGATCCTGAGCGCCTTCACCGTCGAACGCCCCAGGCTCAGCCTGAGCGAGATCACCGCTCGCCTCGGCACCAGCAAGCCCACCGCGCATCGGTACACCCGCGCGCTTCGGGCGGCCAACCTGCTGCGTTACGACGCGCAGCAGGCGACCTACACGCTGGGGCCGGAGGTGCTGGCCCTGGAGGCCGCCGCCCGCGCCGGGCTGCCCATCGCCGCCGCGGCCGGGCCGTACCTCGACCTGCTGGTCCGCGAGATCAACCAGACGGCGGTGCTCAGCGTCTGGAACGGCGAGAGCCCCGTCGTGGTGCGGTGCGTCGACAACACCGAGGGCGACATCCGGCTGAGCGTGCGCACCGGCTCCACCCTCGACCTGCTCCGCTCGGCGCAGGGCCGTGTCTTCTGCGCGTACCTGCCGGTGGGCGAGGTCCCCGGGCTGGCGCGCAAACTGCGCGGCACGCCGGAGCTGCGCGGCCTGATCGAGGACGTCCGGCGCACCGGGATCGCGGTCAACTCGCCCGCCGACCACGGCGTGCGGGTGATCGCCACCCCGATCTTCGAGGGCGAGCAGATCGTGGCGTCGATGGCGGTCGTCGGCACCGTGGCGACGCTGGCCGGAGAGGCCGAGCACCTGGTGACCGAGGCGCTGCTCGCCGCCTCGCGCCGCCTGTCCGCCGAACTCGGCGGCATCGCCACCGCCTGACGGCGGTCCGGCACCACACACCACCACCACCGCCCGACGGCGGGTCCGACGTCCGCCGAGAGAGCGCGGTAGCCGTCGGCACAGGGTCTCCACCCGCCTTCCTCCGTACGGCGATTCACCCGCCGATCCGGCGATCTCGCCTGCCCGAGTACCCGCGCGCCCACGCGTCATCGGCGGGAAGCGCACCGTCGATGTGACGTAATACGAGATATTGTTTCGCATATTGACATGGGCAGAAGGTTCCTCTTACGTTCGTGCGTACCCCTCAATCCCCCCTTCCTGGCCGGCCTCGCCCCATCCCGGAACGGCTCAGCCCTCCGGCGACGCGGGCGCGGCACGGCAAGGGAAGCAAGGAGTCTGCATGCGAACGCGACGCGTGGGAGCCCTCGCGGTTCCGGTCACAGTCCTTCTCCCCACGGCATGCGGCGATGGCGACGAGTCCGGCCGGATCTCCGTGGCGGGCGCTCGATGACCGCGCTGAACCTGGTCGCCACCCGTGACGGGCTGGCCCACGTCGACGGCGCGGACGCCGTTCTCCTCGACCTGCCGCACGGCGACGTCGCCGAGCTGCTCGCCGAGGGGGAGGGCTTCGCGCCGGCGCGCGCCGCGAAGGAGCTGCGCCGCGTCCCCCTGGCCGACGTCCAAGGAGACCTCCTGGCGCCGCTGGCGCGCACGCGGGCGATCTGGGGCGTCGGGCTGAACTACCACTCCAAGGCCGAGCTGACCGGGCGGCCGGTGCCCGAGGAGCCGATCCTCTTCCTGCGTGCCCTGTCGGCCGTCTCCGCGCCGGGCGCGGAGATCGAGCTGCCGCAGGACCGCTCCGGCCAGGTCGACTACGAGGCCGAGGTCGCCTTCGTGGTCGGCCGCCGGATGTCGTGCGTACGGCCGGAGCGGGTGTGGGAGCACATCGCCGCCGTCACCGCGGCCAACGACATGACCGCCCGCGACGTCATGGTCGCCACCGGGACGCCGTCCCTGGCCAAGAGCTTCCCCGGCTTCGGCGCGCTCGGCGCGTCGGTGCTCGAACTGGCCGGGGTGCCCGATCCCGGCGACATCGCCGTCCGCGCCACCGTCAACGGCGTCGTCCACCAGGACTCCACGACGGCCGAGCTGATCTTCCCGGTGCCCGACCTGATCTCGCGGATCTCGCGCTTCGCCGTGCTCGAACCCGGGGACGTGGTGCTGACCGGCACCCCGGCCGGCACCGGGCAGGACAGGAAGGTCTTCCTGGGCGCGGGCGACGAGGTGGAGATCGCCGTGGCCGGGGTTCTGCCGCTGCGTACCCGCTATCGGGCGGCGCCCGGCCGCTCCTGACCTCGCGCCGTTCCCGCCCGGAGCCGTCGGGAACCGTTCCGAGCCTTGCCGAACCGATCCGTCGCGGCATCCGGCCGCACCCATACACGCCGAAAGAGTGAAATGACCGAGACAGCTGTTTCTTACGATCTGGTGCTGACGAACGGCACCGTCTTCGACACCGAGGCGGGAACGTCCTCGGTCGCCGACGTGGCGATCATCGGTGACCGAGTCGCGCGGATCGCGCCGTCCCTCGACCCGGACGTGAAGGAGCGGGCCGGGGAGGTCGTCGACTGCGCCGGACAGTGGGTGCTCCCCGGCCTGGTGGAGGGCCACACCCACATCTTCGAGAACGTGTCGAAGGTGGGGGCCCCGCCGGACGAGGCGCACCTGCGCAGGGGAGTGGTCGCCGCCGCCGACGCGGGCACGGTCGGCGCGTCCACCTTCGCGGCCTTCAACGCCTACGTGGTCGGCCGGGCGGAGATGCGGCTGGTCAACTTCCTCAACGTGTCGGTGCTCGGTCTGATCGACTTCCGTTTCGGCGAGTTGCTGAACCCCGCCACCCTGGTCCCCGAGGACGCGCTGGCCGTGGCCCGCGAGAACCCCGGCGTGGTGCGCGGCTTCAAGATCCGGCTGTCGGAGGACGTCGTCGGCCCGGCCTGGCGCTCTCTGCTCAAGTCGTCACTCGAACTCGCCGAGGAGGCGGGGCTGCCCCTCATGGTGCACATCGGCGAGACCGAGGAGCCGCTGCCCGACGTCCTGCCGATGCTCCGCTCGGGCGACATCGTCGCCCACTGCTACACCGGCAAGCCGCACGGCATCCTGACCGACGGCAAGGTCATCGCCGCCGTACAGGAGGCCAGGGCCCGCGGCGTGCTCTTCGACAGCGCGCACGGCAAGAGCAACCTCAGCTTCGAGGTCGCCAGGCAGGCCATCGCCGAGGGCTTCCTGCCCGACCTGCTCACCTCCGACACCAGCGGGCGGAACTGGCAGGGGCCGGTGTTCGACCTGGTGACCAGCGCGGCCAAGCTCAAGGCGCTCGGCATGTCCATGGACGAGATCGCGCCGCGGATGACCATCGCCCCGGCCCGCGTGCTCGGCCTCGACACCGAGGGGTACGGAACCCTCGTCGAGGGCGGCCCCGCGCACGTCACCGTGCTCGCCGAGACCGAAGAGACGGTGCTGCCCGACGCGGCCGGCAACTCGATCGTGGCGCCCCGCCTCGAACCCGCCCTCATCCTGCACAAGGGCCGCAAGGTGGAGCCGACCCCGTGGCGCGGCCTGGCCGCCGGCTCCGCCTCCGAGGCGGCCGGGGCCCGGTGACCTCCGCGACGGAGGCCCGGCGGCGGCTGCGCGCCGCGCTCGCCGCCGGGCGCCGGGTCACCGGCACGTTCGTCAAGCTGCCCACCGTCGACTCCGTCGACCTGGCCCGCCAGGCCGGGTTCGACTTCGTGGTGGTGGACGGCGAGCACTCCGCGCTCCCGGACGAGACCGTCCTGGCCCTGGTACGGCACGCCGCCGCGACCGGACTGGCCGCCCTGGTCCGGGTGCCGGCGGTGAACGCCGCGTGGATCAACCGGGTGCTGGAGTCCGGGGCGGCCGGAGTGCAGCTGTCCATGCTGACCGGCGCCGCCGAGACGTCCGCGCTCGTCGCCGCCGTACGGTACGCCCCGCGCGGGGAGCGCAGCGTCAGCCTGGCGCATCCGGCGGCGGGATTCGGCGCGACCGACCTGGCCGCCTACCTGGCCGCCGAGGACCGCGACCCGCCCCTGCTCGTCGGGCAGATCGAGACCGCGACGACCCGCGATCCGCTGCCCGCCGTGCTGGACGGCCTCGACGTCGCCTTCGTCGGGACCACCGACCTCGCGGTCAGCCTCGGCATCGCGGGCGCCGCCGACCAGTCGGCGCTCGCGGCGCGGGTGGCCGAGGTCGCCGCGGCGGCCCATGCCGCGGGGACGGCGTTCGGCGGATGGGTGGCCCGCCCGGACGCCGGTCTGATCGCCGCGTCCGGGCTCGGCTCCGCCGCCTTCGTCATCGCCGGGTCCGACCTGCAACTGCTCGGGTCCGCGCTGCGCGAGACGGCGGCCGGCGCGCGCGACCTTCCCTGCCCGGAATCCGCCGCGTCCTGAGCGTCCCGGAGGACGCGGAGAGACGCACAGAAAGGAAC
Source organism: Microtetraspora glauca (assembly GCF_040656155.1). Classification (NCBI taxonomy): domain Bacteria; kingdom Bacillati; phylum Actinomycetota; class Actinomycetes; order Streptosporangiales; family Streptosporangiaceae; genus Microtetraspora; species Microtetraspora glauca. Next base: position 21,442 of record NZ_JBFALK010000040.1, on the reverse strand, counting down.
CACCATGTTCAACCAGCACCTGTACGGCACAGCGGTGAACTGGGACGACATACCCTCGACCGAGATCCGTCCCGGCGTGCGGCGCAAGGTGTACTCCACCGACGAGATCATGCTCGCCTGGCACGAGCTGGCCGTCGGGATGACCCTCAACCCGCACCGCCACGACGACTTCGACCAGCTCGTGCTCATCCACCAGGGCCGCTGCACGTACTACGTGGACGGCGTCGGCCACGAGATGGGCCCGGGGTCGATGCTGCTGGTGCCCAGGGGCGCCGAGCACTACATCGAGCCCATCGAGGGGCCGTGCGTCAACGTCGACGTCTTCGCGCCGCCACGCGCGGACTTCCGCGACGCGGTCTGGCTGCCGGAGGGCCCCTGACCGGCCCGCCCGGCCCGCCCGGCGTACCGGCACCGGCCTACCGGCACCGGAGTACTGGCACCGGGGTGCGGGCCGGGCCCGGACTCACCACCGGCCCGGTGTCACCACTGGGGCGCGAAGTCGGCCTTGCGGATCAGGCAGTGCACCCCCTTGACCTGGTCCACGACCTGGCTGATCTCGAAGTCGGCGGCGGCGCTGAGATAGGCGAGCGCCTTCGACCGCTCCATGCCCTGCGTCAGCGACAGGAAGTCCACCGCCGCCCGTACGGCACGCCGCATCGCCTCGTCGAGGTCCTCGTGCAGACCCACGGGGATCCAGTGCGCGGCCGTCTCGGCGAACGGCTCGCCGAGCGCGCCCAGCAGCGGCTCCGCCTCGGCGCGCGGGATCGTGGAGAGCCTGAGCGTGGCCCGCAGCGGCGCCTCCAGCGCCGTCAGGGCCACCTCGCCGTCGCCCTGCGCGTAGTGCGGGTCGCCCGCGTAGAAACCGGCGCCGGGCACCTGGACGGGCAGGTAGAGCGTGGAGCCGACCTGGAGCTCGTTGATGTCCAGATTGCCGCCGAAGTTGCCGGGCGGCACCGAGTGGAGGGAGTCGCCGGCGTCGCCCGTGTCCGCCGTCACGCCCATCAGGCCGAGGAACGGGGCGAGGGGGAAGCGGGCCGAGCGCCCCTGCCCGAACGGCACGATCCCGTGCAGCCGCCCCGCCTCCTCGACGACCTCGGTGAAGACGCAGACGCTGTTGTGCTCGCGCGGGCCCTCCCCGCCCGCGCCGGTGTCCGGAGAGGTCTCCGGGAACTCCCCGGGCAGCGCGCCGTACCCGTGCCTGCTGCTGATGAAGCCGTACGGCGCGCGGACCAGCAGGCCGAGCACCTCGACCCGCAGCACGTCGCCGGGTTCCGCGCCGTCCACGGCGATGGGGCCGGTGACGACGTGGGGCCCGTCGGCGTCGTAGTCGTGGGCGACGCCGGACGCGGCGAGATCCCTGGCGTCGGCCAGCACGCCCTCGGCGGGAACGCCGAACCGCGAGAGGTAGCCGACCGGGTCGCGGCCCTGGTCCTCCAGGATTCCTTCGTGACTGAGCGTGTCGATCGTGACGGTGGCGCCTGACGCGACGCGCAGCGCCGGAGGGCGGCCGGGGCCGGGGAGGCGGCCCCAGAGACAGGTGTCGGGAGTGGTCTGCAGGTAGTGATCTCCGTCGATGCGGCCGCTCGTGGGCTGGAGCATTGTCCCTCCGGGGGAAGTCTCTGGATCCAGGCATGGCTCACCTGTCAGCCCGCCGCGACCGGTTCGGCGTCGGTCCCGCGGGGGCCGGGAGTTCGGAGGCTAACGCTGCTTTGTTAACGCGGTGTAACCGGCGAATCGGGATAAGAGAGAGACTCTTGACATTCCGGGAGGTCGGGGGCCAGCATCACATTGCGAGACGGTATCTCGAATTCTCGCTCAAATCGCAAGAAGGGCCAGACCGCGGCGATGACGCAGTTGACACACACGGACCCCGGTGGAACGCCCAACCACTCCCTCGTCCAGGAGGACTGGGAGGCGTTGACGTTCAAGGTGCACAGGTCGGCCTACCGGTCGCCCGCCGTGTTCCAGAAGGAGACCTCCCGGATCTGGGGACACACCTGGCTGTATCTCGGACACGAGACCGAGATCCCGAAGCCCGGCGACTTCAAGTCCAGGACCCTCGGCGGCAGGCCGCTCATCTTCTGCCGCGACTCCTCCGGCGAGATCCAGGTGTTCTTCAACGCCTGCACACACCGCGGCACCATCCTGTGCCGGCACAGCGAGGGGAACACCAAGTTCTTCCAGTGCTTCTACCACGCCTGGGCGTTCAGCAACTCGGGCGAGCTGGCCGCGCTGCCCGGCGACGACGCGTACGCCGACGTGCCCGGCTTCAAGGAGCGGCACCGGCTGCGCTCGGTGCCCCGGGTGGACAGCCACGAGGGCTTCGTCTTCATCTCCTTCGACCCCGACGTGCCGGACCTGCTGACCCACCTCGGCGAGGCGGCGCACTACATGTCGCTGACCGCCAAGATCGGGCCGCAGGGCATGCAGACCGTGCCCGGCGTCCAGCTCTACTCGGTCAAGGGCAACTGGAAGCTCGCCGTCGAGAACGCGATGGACGGCTACCACTTCGCGCCCACCCACAACACCTTCGTGGGCTACCTGCGGGAGACCGGCTTCGCCGTCACCGACGACGACCAGTACGCCTACGATCTCGGCGACGGGCACGGGCTGCTCATCCTGACCGGGCACAACGGCCGCATCGGCATGGTGTGGGAGCCGCGCTTCGGCGAGGCCGAGAGGGAGCGTACCGTCGCCAAGCGGCAGGAGATGGAGGACCGCCTCGGCTCGGAGCTGGCCGCCGAGATCGCCGACGCCAGCCGGATCCTCTACGTCTTCCCCAACCTGCTGCTGTTCGACCTCGAGGCGCTCACCATCCGGCAGATCGAGCCCGTAGAGGCCGGCCGTACGGACGTGCGGGCCTGGCAGTTCGTGGAGACCGGTGAGCCGGACGACGTGCGAGCGCTGCGGATCAAGACGATGGTCAGCTTCGTCGGCCCCGGAGGGCTCGCCACGCCGGACGACATCGAGGCGTACGAGGCGGTGCAGCGCGGCATCGAGGCCACCGCCGACTCGGCCGACCCCGCGTGGGACTGGAGCGACATGTCGCGCGGCATGGCCAACGAGAAGCAGGGCAACCAGGGGCGTTCCATCGACGAGGGCGCGATGCGCAGCTTCTGGCGGCAGTGGTCCCGCCGCGTCGAAGACGACGCGACCCCGGGTGCCTGAGGGTTCGGGGCGGGTGGAGAGCATGGACCAGCATAAGGAGAGCACCATGGGCCGCCGCACAGTGAGCAGGGCGGAAGCGGAGGACTTCCTCTACCGGGAGGCACAGCTGCTCGACGAGTGGCGCCTGGACGAGTGGCTGGCCCTCTTCGAGGAGGGCGGCCGCATGGAGGTCACCACCACCGACTGGAACGGGTGGGACAGCTCCTCGGCCGGCGCGTTCATGTGCGACGACCATGACCTGATCAAGGCCAGGGTGAAGCGGCTGAAGAGCCGCAAGGCGCACGCGGAGAACCCGCACTCCCGCACCCACCGGATGATCTCCAACGTGATCATCCTGGAGCAGGGCGACGAGACGGTCTGGGTCGCGGCCAACTTCATCATCCACCGGTACCGCGACAACCAGGCGTTCACCTACGTCGGCCGGTACGAGCACGTCCTGGTGGTGGACGACGACGGCCTCAGGTACCGGCTCCGCAGGTCGATCCCGACCATGGAGTCCATGGCGCCGGGCGCCCGGCTGAGCTTCATCCTCTGAGGCGGCGTCCGTGATCAAGCACACGCTGGTGTTCCGCTTCCGCGACGACGTCCCGGCCGAGACCGTCGCGGCGGTCCTCGCGGAGCTGGACACCTTCCCGGCGAAGTACCCCACCATGCGCAACTGGGCCAGCGGGCCCAACATCAGCACCCGCGACACCACCATGACCCACGGGTTCGTCGTCGAGTTCGACTCCGAGCGGGACCTTCTCGACTACCTCGGCAGCGACTCGCACGAGGAGTTCGTGCGGGAGCGCTGGCGCCCGGTGATCGACCGGCAGGCGATCGTCACCTTCGCGTGCTGACGCGCGCACCCCCCTTACGACCACGAGCGATCACGAGCGATGAGGAACTGACATGACGACTGACGGCGCCCGCCGCAGGGGGCCCTTCGGGATGGAGTACGCCCGGATCCTGGTCCCGGACATGGCCGAGACCATCGAGTTCCTGCGGTACCACGTCGGCCTCCAGCTGGAGCGGCACACCGACGAGTACGCCTACCTGCGCGCCGACATCGAGCACCACTGCGTCGAGCTGATCAGCGACCCCAGCCTGGAGGTGTCGCGCACCGTGGCGGTCGGCTACAGCGTCCGGTCCGCCGAGGAGCTCGCCGACCTGCGCGACCGGGTCTCCGCCGCCGGCCTCGAGGTGCTGCCGCTCCAGGACCGGATGAAGGGCCTGTGCCAGGAGGGCTTCGCCGTACGCGACCCGAACGGGCTGATCATCGAGCTGTTCACCGAGTTCCAGGAGTACGCGGAGCCGCCGACGATCGAGCTGCGCCCGCTCAAGCTGGTGCACCCCTTCCTCGCCACGGACAAGTACGACGAGTGCCTGGAGTTCTACACCAAGGTCCTCGGGTTCCTGGTGTCGGACTACGTCGGCGACGTGTCGGCGTTCCTCCGCTCGGAGGACCGGTTCCACCACAGCCTGGCGCTGCAGCGCAACAAGGAGTTCTTCGTCGCCCACCTGTGCTTCATGATGAAGAGCTTCGACCACGTCATGCGCGGCCGGGCGCGGGCGCTGTACAAGAAGGTGCCGATCGCCTCCGACCTGGTCAACCACTCCGCGTCGACGTCGATCGCCTTCTACATGTACGAGGCCAAGCACGGCCCGAGGTACGAGCTGTGCGACGGGCACCGGGTGTTCACGCCCGAGGAGCACGAGACGCACCGGCCGCGCCGGATGGTCGCCGACCCGCGCAACATCGACGTGTGGCGCGCGGCGGACAATGACTGGGACCGCTTCTGATCTGAGAAGACGGCCCGAGGACGCGGCGTGGGTCCCCTGACCGGCAGGGACCCGCGCCGCGTCGCGTTCACCGGACGCCGAGAACGCCGAACACGCCGAGAACGCTCTGAACGCCGAGGGCGTGGAGGGCGATCAGGGACGGCTCGACGGGCTCACGGTCTTGGCCGGGTCACGCTCGACCACCGGGCCGAGGATGTCGTCGATCGTCCGCAGCGCGTCGGCGCCGAGCTTGACCCCGGACGCCTTCACGTTGTCGCGGATCTGCTCGGGACGGCTGGCGCCGACGATGGCGGACGACACGTTGGGGTTCTGCAGCACCCACGCGACGGCGAGCTGGGCCATGGTGAGCCCGTGGTCGGACGCGATCGGCCGCAGCTCCTGCACCCGGCTGAGCACCTCGTCCCGCATCAGGCCGTCGATGAACCCGGACCCGGTCGAGTCGGTCGCCCGCGAACCCGCGGGCGGCGGCTGCCCCGGCAGGTACTTGCCGGTCAGCACGCCCTGCGCGATGGGCGACCAGACGATCTGCCCGAGCCCCTCCCGCTCGCTCAGCGGGACGACCTCGGCCTCGATGACCCGCCACAACATCGAGTACTGCGGCTGATTGGAGACCAGGCGGTCGAATCCCATCGAGTCGGCGATCTTCAGCGCCTGGGCGATCTGGTCGGCGTTCCACTCGCTGACGCCGACGTACAGCACCTTGCCCTGCCGTACGAGGTCGTCGAAGGCCCGGAGGGTCTCCTCCAGAGGCGTCTCGACGTCGAACCGGTGCGCCTGGTAGAGATCGACGTAGTCCGTCCCGAGTCGCCTGAGCGATCCGTTGACGGACTCCATGATGTGCTTGCGCGACAGGCCGCGGTCGTTGCGGCCGGGCCCGGTCGGCCAGTAGACCTTGGTGAAGATCTCCAGAGACTCGCGGCGCACCCCCTTCAGCGCCCGGCCGAGGACCTCCTCGGCTCTGGTGCCCGCGTAGACGTCCGCGGTGTCGAAGGTCGTGATCCCCTCGTCCAGGGCCGCGCGTACGCACGCGTGCGCGGCGTCCTCCTCGACCTGGGAACCGTGGGTGATCCAGTTGCCGTAGCTGATCTCGCTGACCATGAGACCGCTACGACCGAGATGGCGGAATTCCATAGACCGAACATTAGGACAAGGCGTCGATCACGCGGTGTGCTGGTGCGCCAGGCGCAGCGCCCCGACCCCGGGCGGGAAGACGATCAGCGGCCGCATCATGCCCGTGTCCTGATGCTCCAGCAGGTGGCAGTGGTAGGCGTACCGGCCGGTGCCGCCCTCGAACCGCCCGGCGATCTCCACGACCTCCGCGTCCCCGAGGCGGACCACGTCCTTCCAGCCCCTCTCGCCCTCCTGGACCACGCCCGTCCGCTTGAAGGCGAGGGGCCGGGTGGTCCCGCAGAGCTTCATGTCGAACCCGCTGACGTCGTACTCCTCCCGGGAGAGGATCTGGAAGCGCATCAGGTGGATGTGCATCGGGTGCAGAGCCGTCGCGGCGTTGATGAACGTCCAGTGCTCACACTTGCCGAGCTCGCCGTAGAAGTTGACTGTGTCGTCGGGGTTGCGGGAGATCCGGCGGAAGGTCCTGACCCCGCCGTCCGCGCCCCGGAGCTGCACGACGCCGTCGGAGGGAATCGTCACCGACGCCGCGTCCACCTCCTCCATCTCCCACATCTCGGCGTGCCTGCCGCCCAGGACCTTGGTGAGGACCACCCGGTGGTTGCGGTCCGCCGGGAGCGAGTCGTACGTCGTGCGGGTGAACGTGGGGGAGAGCACCGGCGGCGGGACGAACAGGTCGGATCCCCCCTGGGAGGCCACCCGGAACTGCATCATCTCCGGGTACGGCAGGCCGGGCGTGGGCGTGCCGGGAGTGGACTCCCGCGAGATGGGCGGCGCCGGCGGGTTGTCGTCCAGCACGTTCACGAGCCGCAGCCGCCGGCCGCCGCACCCGGTGAAGTCGACCAGGATGTCCGCCCGCTCTCCCGGCGACAGGATGAGCGGCGAGTCCACGGTCACGGGAGCCGGGAGAAGTCCGGCGTCCGTCCCGATCTGCCGTATCGTCCCGGGCACCGGCCGCCCGGTCTCCTCATCGATGATCATCATGTGGTACGTGCGGGTGTTGCACGCGTTGAGCAGCCGGAACCGGTACCAGCCGGGCTCGACGTCCAGATAGGGCCAGACCATGCCGTTGACCAGCGTGTACGGACCCCGGAACCCCGCCGTGATTTTCGGCGGCCCGGCCTCGGCGTAGGTCACCTTGTGCAGCAGGCCGCCGGTGAGCCGGCCGTCGGCGTCGACCTCGAAGTTGCGGTCGGTGATCACCAGCGGGATCTCCCGGTCACCGTCGGGCAGCCCGAGCAGATCCTCCTCCTCGTCCCTGATCAGGTACATGCCGATGAGCCCGGCGAACAGCGTCCACGTCGAGATGTGCATCGAGTGGTCGTGGTACCAGAGAGTGGCCGCCGGCTGGTCGTTGAGGTACTCCACGATCTGCGTCTCGCCGGGGAACTGCCCGTTCTCCGACCATCCGTCCTGGCCGGCCCCGGTGACGGCGCCGTGCAGGTGGACCACGAGCCACGGGGGGATCGCCGCCACGTCCGCGCGCGGTGTCCCCCCGCTCCGCCCGGGAACGACGTACGGGTTCGGCTGGATCCCCACGGGCGCGAAGACCTCCACGGCGGTGACCGGAACGCGCTCGTCCCCGATGACGTTCTTCCAGGCCACCTCCAGCCGCTGGCCGCGCCGTACCTCGATCGTCGGCCCGGGGAAGTGCCCTCCGTAGGTCCACAGGCGCGTCGGCGGGAGCTGGGAGTGCAGCCGCCGGTCCACCGAGCGCATCTCCACGGTCAGCCTCGGCCCGCGCGGCCGGATGACCGGAGGGACGCGGAGGGCGTCCATGAACGGCGTGAGCGTCGCGGTGGAGGGCCGATCCAGTCCGGAGCGGCCGAGTCCGCCGCGGTCGCCGTGCATGGGATCGCCATGCGCGAGGTCGTGTCCGTGGTCCGCGCCCGGGAGGTCGCCGCCCGTGTGCCCGGAGCCGACCTGTCCCGCCCCCGCGTGCGGATCGTCTCCGTCCCCGCGGCCCCATGCCCTGCCCCGCCAGGTGGTGGCCTCCGCCGATCCGGTGCCGGTGCCCGTGCCCGTCGCGACCGCCGCGAGCGCCGCGGCGACGCCCAAGAATCCCCGCCTGCTGGTTCTCATCCCCGCCCCGTCTTCGCGATCGTCTCGCCGCCCCCAGCGACCGGTACGGCTCTCGCCCGCGGCGTTCCCGGCGCGATGCCGGTCGCCATAGTGCCATGACCGGCCCGTACACCCAGGAAGCCGCGCAGGAGCCGGTGGTGGGGCCCGTCGACGCCGTGGGAGATCGGACACGGCGTGCGGAGGATTGGCGGTAGTGTGCCCCGGTGCGGCGGTTGATCACTTCTCGTCTGGTACGGCTCGCGCTCACGGTCGCGGTGGCCGCCGGCATCGCCGGTGCCGTCATCGTGCTCCGGCGCCGCGCCCTGGACCGTGCCCTGGATCGTTACGCCCCGGATCTGGCCGTGGGGCCCTCGTTCCCCGGCCACCGTGTCCAGCCGGGCACCCATGCACCGGATCGCCCCGCCGCCCCGGGCACCGCCGGACTCCGTGCGGCCGGACCCCGTGCCTCCAGCGGCACCGGTGACTCCGCGCCCTTCCCCGCCGAACCGATCCTGGGGCGGCCCTCGGCCGAGGAGCTCCGCCGCTATGCCCGCCACCGCCCGCGCGGCGCCGCCCTGATCGAGGCGTTCGCCGGCGACCGCGCGGAGGGCCCGATGGCGGACGTGCGCAGGCTCGACGGCCGGACCCGCAGGCGGGCCCGCCGGTGGGCCGCGGCCGCCCTGGCCGTCTGCCTGCTCGCGCTCGGCGCCCAGTTCCTCGAGAACTCGACCTTCGGCAGCTCCCTGATCGTCTTCTCCACGAACGGGCCCCTCGTCGGTGACGACGCGTGTCAAGGGGATCAGTGCGCGGAGGGCCCGGCGGGGCTCTTGGAGTACGACAGGTCCGGCTGTGCGACCCGACCGAACGGCCTCTTCACCTGCCTGGAGAGTAAGCCGGGGGCGCTGGACGACACCGCCGTCAGCCGGTCCGACCCTCCGACGTTCATATCCGAGGGCGGGGGCCAGGAGGATCATCCGGTGCCGGACGCCCGGGGGCAGGACGACTATCCGGTGCCGGACGCGGCGTGCACGCCCACGGTCGGCAGGCCCCGGGTGCTGCCGGTGCGGCCGGGCGTCACCCGCGCCGTCAACCGGCAGTGGCGGCGCATAGAGAAGTGGCTCAGGGCCAACGCGCCCGAGACCTATCGCGCGCTGCGGCGCCCCGCGAGGGCGCGCACGATCGCCGTGGCCGAGGCCCAGATGGGGCTGCGTTTCCCCGACGACCTGCGCGCGTCCCTGCTGCGGCACAACGGCTCAGGCGACATCGGCGGCACGGGGGGCCTTGAGCTGTACCTCTACGGGATGTACGGCGTGAAGGAGATTCGCGACACCTGGCGGGACCTGTGCCGCCAGGAAGGCACCGACTACACCGCCGACCCTCGGGCCGAGTGGTGGAGCGGGCGCATGATCCCCGTCGGGGACGACCAGAACGGTGAATATCTGCTGGTCGATTCGGTGCGGAGGGACGTCGCGGGCACGTTCGTCGAGAACGGGGGCACGTTCGCGGAAGGGGGCGACTGGTCCTCTTACTACGCGCTGCTGAGGGCGACGGCGGACGCGCTGGAGGTCGGCATGCCACTGAAGGGGTGGCTGGTGCCGCAGGTCACGGATGGCACGCTCGTATGGATCGACGTGGACGATGCCGAAGACGGCGTCACCGCCGGTGCCACGACGGTGAAGCGGAACCGGTGAAGAGCGGGGTACGGCCACCGCTGTGCGGGGCCGTACCGGAAACTCAGCTCGCCGGAGGCGCGACCGGCTTGCCGCCGGGCAGCACCGTCGGCTTGGGGAAGCGCAGGCGGCGGATCTGGGAGGACCGCATCGCGGCGTAGAAACCGACGCCCTTGAGGTTCTCGTGGGGGAACTTCGCCGCGACCGCCTTCTTCACCCGGTTCGCGACGAAGAAGGAGCTGCCGAGCACCGCGACCATCACCACCGGCAGGGCCAGGGTGTACACCGTGAGGACCACCTGACGGATCGCCAGCGGGAACGGCACCATCGACAGCAGCATGATGACCAGCACCGCGGGCAGGAAGTACTGACCGGGGAGACGCCGGGAGTCGACCCAGTCGCGGGCGAACTTGCGCACGGGGCCCTTGTCACGGGGAGGGAGGTACTTCTCCTCGCCGCGCATCATGCCCTCGCGCTGGCGGGTCCGCAACGCCCGGTCACGGTCGCGCTGCTGCCGGTAGGCTTCCTTGCGGTTGGCAGGCGCGGTCACGGGCGAGCGGCGGCGCCCCTGCGCCTCGCTCCGCTTGGGGGTGGGACGGCCCTTACCCGGAGTCCCCTGGGGCTTAGGATCTTCCACGGGGACGGGGGCCTCGTCCGTAGCGGCCTGGTTACGACGTCCGAACACGTCGCCCAGCCTACCGGGAGTGCAACTTAGTGACGCCCTCACGCGTTATGCGTAGGGTGAACCCAGGCGGCTCTGCCGCTTTTGGGCGACTGAATACGGCTGGGGCTACCCACGCAACCTTAAGAAGGGGACGGCCGACGCGCATGAGCGTGATGAAAAGACTTTCCATGATCTTCAAGTCGAAGGCCAACAAGGCACTGGACAAGATGGAGGATCCGCGGGAGACCCTGGACTACTCCTACCAGCGCCAGCTGGAGCTGCTGCAGAAGGTGCGCCGGGGCGTGGCCGACGTCGCCACCAGCCGCAAGCGGGTCGAACTGCAGATCAACCAGCTGGAAAGCCAGGCCACGAAGCTGGAGGGCCAGGGCAGGCAGGCGCTGTCCGCGGGGCGCGAGGACCTGGCGCGCGAGGCGCTGACTCGCCGCAACGGTCTGAACACGCAGATCGCCGACCTTCGCATCCAGTACAACAACCTCCAGGGTGAGGAGGAGAAGCTCACCCTCGCCAGCCAGCGGCTGCAGGCCAAGGTGGACTCCTTCCGCACCAAGAAGGAGACCATCAAGGCCACCTACACGGCGGCCGAGGCGCAGACTCGGATCAACGAGGCGTTCTCCGGCATCTCCGAGGAGATGGGCGACGTCGGTCTCGCGATCCAGCGCGCTGAGGACAAGACCGCGCAGATGCAGGCGCGCGCGGGCGCGATCGACGAGTTGCTGGCCAGCGGCGCCCTCGACGACTTCACCGGCCAGCGTGACGACATCCAGGCCGAGCTGGACCGCATGGGCGGCGGCACGGACGTCGAGCTGGAGATCGCCAAGATGAAGGCGGAGCTCGGGCAGGGCCCGGCTCCCAAGAGCGCTATCGAGGCCGGGCAGCCGGGTCAGGCGGCACAGCCGTCGCAGACCCAGCAGCTGCGTCAGCCGGGGGAGGGCCTGTGATCGTCCGAATCATGGGAGAGGGCCAGATCCAGATCGCGGACACCGATCTCGACGTTCTGAACGCCCTGGACAGTGAGCTTGAGGCCGCCATCGAGTCCGATGACGAGGCGGTGTTCCGGGTCAAGCTGCACGCGCTTTTGGACAAGGTCCGCCACGTCGGCAAGGCGCTGCCGGACGACTCGCTGGAGCCGTCCGAGCTGATCCTGCCGCCCGCCGACGCCTCGATCGAGGAAGTGCGGGAGATGCTCGGCGACACCGGGCTCATCCCGGGCTGATGTCCCGGACCAGGTTCGCCCCAGATCGTGGTCTGACCACCCGGATGGTCACGACCATGTTCCTGCTCGGCCTGCTCTACGTCGCGTTCGTGGCCATCCTGATCGCGGTCGGAGTGCGCGCCGTCGTGGTGCTGGTGATCGCCGGAGGCTTCCTGCTGGTGCAGTACTTCCTGTCCGACAAGATCGCGTTGTTCGCGATGCACGGACGGGAGGTCTCCCCTCAGGAAGCCCCTGAGCTGCACGGCATCATCGACCGGTTGAGCGCCATGGCGGACATGCCGAAACCCAGGGTGGCGATCGCCGACTCGGACGTGCCCAACGCGTTCGCCACCGGGCGCAACCAGAAGAACGCGGTCGTCTGCGTGACGACCGGGATCCTGCGCAGGCTCGACGCGCAGGAGCTCGAAGGCGTCCTCGCCCACGAGATGTCACACGTCGCGCACCGCGACGTCGCGGTCATGACGATCGCCTCGTTCCTCGGGATCGTGGCCGGGCTGATGACCCGGTTCGCGCTCTACAGCGGCCTCGCGGGAGGAGGCCGCAGGGACAACAACAACGGCCCGCCCGTCGGGCTGATCATCCTGCTGGTGTCCGGCATCGTCTACGCCGTGAGCTTCCTGCTGACGCGGGCGCTGTCCCGCTACCGCGAGCTGGCCGCCGACCGCGCGGGCGCGCTGCTGACCCAGCGTCCGTCGGCCCTGGCGAGCGCGCTGACCAAGGTGAGTGGCGAGATCGCCCGGATCCCGACCCAGGACCTGCGCGAGGCCCAGCCGTTCAACGCGTTCTACTTCGCGCCCGCCCTCTCCGGGCAGAGCGTCGCGTCGCTCTTCTCCACACACCCGCCGCTGGAGCGCCGCCTGGCGCAGCTGTCCAGCATCTCCGCCGAGCTGGGGCGCTGATGGGCTGGTTCGACGCGCTCCTGGGCCGGTCGAAACCGGCGAGGCCCGATCTCGACGCGCTGTTCGCGCTGCCGTCGGCGGCGGTGACCCTGCAGGCCGCCACCGGGTTCACCCCGGCAGGCGTCGGGTCGGTCTGCTTCCGCGCCGCGGAGGGCGGCGCCTTCATCCAGCTCGAACAGGACATCCAGGCCCTCCTGGGCAAGGGGACCGAGCTGGCGCCCGACTCCTACGGCTACACCTGGCTGGTGGTCCGCCGCCCGGCCGAGGACGTGGCGTCGCTGGTCACCGACCTGCACGCGGTCAATTCGACGCTGGAGGGGAACGGCTTCGGGCCGTCCCTGCTGTGCTCGCTGGTGACCTTCACCGATCCCCGGAACCGGCGGCTCGCGATCGTCTACCTCTACAAGCAGGGCACCTTCTACCCCTTCGCGCCCGCCGGCGGGACCCAGCGGGACAACGCCCTGGAGTTGCAGGTCCGCGGGGCGCTCGCGGGCGAGCTCAAGATTGAGCCGGACCTCGCCCGCTGGTTCCCCGTCTGGGGCGCTCCGGGCCTCTGAGCCCGTCGCCGCGTGGCGATCCGTCCACAGGGAGGGTCGCCGCGCGTACGTGCGACGTCGGGGGCCGTGGCCAGGTCAGGGGAGCGCGAGCATACGGTCGAGCGCGACCTTGGCCCAGTGGGTGGTGTCGGGGTCGACCGTGATCTGGTTGACGACCTCGCCGTCGGCGAGCGACTCCAGCGCCCACACCAGGTGCGGCAGGTCGATCCGGTTCATCGTGGAGCAGTAGCACACGGTCCGGTCGAGGAACGTCACGTCCTTGTCCGGGAACATCCGCGCGAGCCGCTTGACCAGGTTGAGCTCGGTGCCGATCGCCCACGAGGAGCCGGCCGGAGCCTCCTCCAGCCTGCGGATGATGTACTCCGTCGAGCCCACGTAGTCGGCCTTGGTCACGACCTCGTGGCGGCACTCCGGGTGGACCAGCACGTTCACGCCAGGGATGCGGGCGCGTACGTCGTCGACGCACTCGGCGGTGAACCGGCCGTGGACCGAGCAGTGGCCCTTCCACAGGATCATCCGGGCGTTCTCGAGCTGCTCCCGGGTGAGGCCGCCGTTCGGACGGTGCGGGTTGTAGACCACGCAGTCGTCGAGGGACAGGCCCATCTCCAGCACGGCGGTGTTCCGGCCGAGGTGCTGGTCCGGGAGGAACAGGATCTTCTGTCCCTGCTCGAAGGCCCACTCGAGCGCCCGCCGGGCGTTGGACGAGGTGCACACCGCGCCCCCGTGCCGCCCGCAGAAGGCCTTGATGTCGGCGCTCGAGTTCATGTACGTGATCGGGACCACCTGGTCGGCGATCCCCGCGTCCTCCAGGGCCTCCCAGCACTCCTCGACCTGGTCGAAGGTCGCCATGTCGGCCATCGAGCAGCCGGCCGCCAGGTCGGGCAGGACGACCTTCTGCGCGTCGCTGGTGAGGATGTCGGCCGACTCCGCCATGAAGTGCACGCCGCAGAACACGATGTACTCGGCCTCCGGCCTGGCGGCGGCCTCGCGCGCGAGCTTGAAGGAGTCGCCCGTCACGTCGGCGAACTGGATGACCTCGTCACGCTGGTAGTGGTGGCCGAGCACGAACAGCTTGTCGCCGAGCCGCTCCTTGGCCTTGCGGGCGCGCTCGACCAGCGCGGGATCGGAGGCGAGGGGAAGCTCGCCCGGACAGTCCACTCCGCGTTCGCTGTGCGGGTCGGTGCCCTGGCCGAGGATGAAGAGCGGGATCCCGGTCTCGGTGGTCGTCACGACCACACCCCCTTCGGGGACTTATCGTCGAACTGACGACTAATAATTACACACCCTTCGTCCGTTTCATTCCAGGGGGCCCCGGGGCTGCCTCCCCGTCCGGCTCCGTGTGCCCTGCTCGCGTCCCGCTCCCGCCCCGGTCGCGCCGGTTCGGTGCCCGTCGGCGCGCGGTTTCCGCGGCCTCTTCCCGGGACGGCGGGGAATGTGTGGCACCGGGCCGGTGTTGGTAGCGTCTATCTGGGGAGAGCTTCAGGGAGTGACCTTCGATGAAGGTGGAAATATCCCATTGAGCCCTACCTGAGACGTCAGAATCAATCGACCGCTCCCGGTGGGCGGTTGACGCAGACGCGGGAGTCAGCACATGACGGTTGAGAGCAGCGAGACCACGCAGCAGGGCCTGATCCTGACTGATGCGGCCGCCGCCAAGGTCAAGAGCCTGCTGGAGCAGCAGGGCGAGGAGGGGCTGCAGCTGCGCGTCGCCGTGCAGCCGGGCGGCTGTTCCGGCCTGCGGTACCAGCTCTTCTTCGACGACCGCTCGATGGACGGCGACGTCGTGTCGGACTTCGGCGGTGTCAGCGTCGTGACCGACCGGATGAGCGCGCCGTACCTGATCGGCGCCACGGTCGACTTCGTCGACACGATCGAGAAGCAGGGCTTCACGATCGACAACCCGAACGCCACGGGCTCGTGCGCCTGCGGCGACTCGTTCAACTAGCGGATCCCGCGGATCCCGCCGAGCGGATCCGCCCACCGCGACACGCGCGCCCCGTACGGCCCCGGCCATGCGGGGCGTTCGTATGCCCGGGGGCAGGTTGAGCACCGGCCGAGCACGGGTCGCGTATCCTTGCGGGGTTTATCAAGACGTTCATCAACACGTTCATCGAGATGCTGACAACGAGGAGAACGACCCCGTGCGCATCGCCGTCACCGGCTCCATCGCGACCGATCACCTGATGACCTTCCCCGGCCGTTTCGGGGACCAGCTCGTCGCTGAACAGCTCGACCGGGTCTCCCTGTCCTTCCTGGTCGACGAACTGCAGATCCGTCGCGGGGGGTGCGCGGCGAACATCTCGTTCGGAATGGGATGCCTGGGGCTGCGCCCCATCCTCGTCGGCGCGGTCGGGACGGACTTCACGGACTACCGGTCGTGGCTCGAGCGGCACGGCGTCGACTGCGAGTCGGTCTACATCTCGGAGCTGCACCACACGGCGCGCTTCCTCTGCACCACCGACGAGGAGCACAACCAGATCGCCTCGTTCTACACGGGCGCGATGGCCGAGGCCAGGGAGATCGAGCTCGGCCCGATCATGGACCGCATCGGCGGCCTGGACCTGATCCTGGTCAGCCCCAACGACCCGGACGCCATGCTGCGGCACACGGACGAGGCGCGCGGGCGCGGCATCCCGTTCGCGGCCGACCCCTCACAGCAGCTCGCCCGGATGCCCGGCGAGGAGATCCGCCAGCTCATCGACGGCGCCGCCTACCTGTTCGGCAACGACTATGAGAAGGGCCTCATCGAGCAGAAGACCGGCTGGTCGGACGACGAGATCCTGAGCAGGGTCGGCGTCCGCGTCACCACGCTCGGGCCCAAGGGCGCCAGGGTCGACCGTGTCGGCGAGCCGAGCCTGCACGTCCCCCCGGCGCCCGAGCTGGGGAAGGCCGACCCGACCGGCGTCGGCGACGCCTTCCGGGCCGGCTTCCTCGCGGCCCTCGCGTGGGACCTGTCCCTGGAGCGTTGCGCCCAGGTGGGCAACCTCACCGCGACGCACGTACTGGAGCAGGTCGGCTGCCAGGAGTACGAGCTGGGCCAGCGCGTCTTCCTGGACCGGTTCGCCGCCGCCTACGGCCAGGACGCCGCGGACGAGGTCGCCGCCCACGTGAACTGCCACTACGCGTGAGACCCGCGATGCGCGGGTGAACCGCTACACGCGGGGCGTGCTCTCGGCGTAGATCCGGCTGACCGCCTCGGCGAGCTTGTCCTCGGGCAGGTGGGCGGCCAGATCGGCCTCGGTGATGACGCCGACGAGCCGGTGGTTCTCCAGCACCGGCAGTCGCCGGATCTGATGCTCCTCCATCGTGTGGAGCGCCTCCTCCAGGTCCGCCTCGGCGTCGACCCAGACGAGCGTGCCCTGCGCGAGGTCCTTCGCCGTGACCTCGGAGCAGTCCTTACCGGCCGCGACGCACTTGATGACGATGTCGCGGTCGGTGATGATCCCCTTGAGCCTGTCGTCGTTCCCGCACACGGGCAGCGAGCCGACGCTGAGGTCGCGCATCATCCGTGCCGCGGTGAGCAGGTTCTCGTTCTCGCCGATGCACTGCACGCCGAAGTGCATGACGTTACGTGCAGTCGTCATGGAATCCCCCGAAGAATCTGTGGATTGTGTGCTTCGAGGACCCCCTACCCAGGCGAGGGACGAGCAGTCAGTAGTTACGCCGCACCTGGATCGACCAGCCGCCCTGAGGGATCTCCACGCTGCCGACGTGCGCGTGGGACTTCAGCCGGCACCACGCGGGGATGTCGGTGACCGCGGCGGGGTCGTCGGCGAGAACCTCGACCACCGCCCCCATGGGCACCTGGTTGATCTGGTCGGCCAGCATGATGATCGGGATGGGGCATTTGCGGCCCAGCGCGTCGATCGTCAGGGCGGCGGGCTCACGCGCCTCGGCGCGCGGCTCGCTCCACTGCTGCTCCTCGGGCTCGCTCTTGCCGGCCCCCGACCGCCTCCGCCACATCAGTGCACTCCCAAACTCGCTCGGATGCGTCGCACGATGTCCGGAAGTACGGCGAGGAACCGGTCGACGTCGCCCTCGGACACGCCACGGGGCAGCGATACCCGGACGTTCCCGTGCGTAAGCACACCCATCGCCTCGAGCACGTGCGATGGGCGAAGCGTACTAGCGGTGCACGAGCTCCCGGACGAGACCGCGAAACCGGCCCGGTCCAGCTCGGCCAGCAGCGCCTCACCCTCCACATAAAGACACGAAAAGGTGACAATGTGGGGCAGTCGCTGCAACGGGTCGCCGACCACCTCCACGTCCGGCACCAGGCGCGGCACCTCCGTCCTGATCCGATTGACCAGGGCGGACAGCCGCGGACCCTCTGCCTCCTCTTCGGCGACCCTGGCGCGCAGCGCCGCCGCCGCCGCGACGATCGCCGGGACGTTCTCGAAACCGGGCACGCGGCGCCGTTCCCGCTCGTCCTGCGGGTACGGCGACCGCCAGCGGGTCCCCTTGCGCACCGCCAGCACCCCCACGCCGGCGGGCCCGCCCCACTTGTGCGCGCTCGCCGTCAGTACCGACCAGCCGCGGGGGAGCGGGAGCCGTCCCACGGACTGCGCCGCGTCCACCAGCAGCGGCACGCCCGCCTCCTGGCACGCGGCGGCCACCTCGTCCACCGGCTGCAGCGTCCCGACCTCGTGGTTGGCCGTCTGCAAGCAGGCCAGGGCCGTACCGGGCACGGAGACGGCCTCGGCGAACGCCTCGGCGTCCACCCGGCCCGTACGGCCCACGCCCACGATCCGCACGGTGCCGCCCTCGTGTTCGTGCACCTCGGCGGTGTGCAGGACACTGGAATGCTCGACGGCGCCGGCCACCAGGTGGCGGCCGGTCCGCCTGCGCCCGTTCAGTGTGCCGAGCACACCGAGGTGCACCGCCTGGGTGCCCGACGAGGTGAACGCGACCTCGTCGGGGCGGGCGCCCAGCACCTCGGCCACGTCGGCACGGGCCTGCTCCAGGAGCATCTGCGCCCGCCTGGCCGGGCCGTACAGGCGGGCCGGGTCGGCCCAGCCGGAGTCGAGGGCGGCGAGGAGCGCCTCCCGCGCCGCGGAGTGGAGGGGTTCGGTCGAGGCCGCGTCCAGATACACCACAGTTAGGACATTAACGGGGGCTGCTCAGAGGGGCGGTGCCGGTCCGCGCTAATGTGTCCCCCAGCGTGAACTCAATCAAGTAAAGGGGCGACCGAAGCGAGACATCGCCGGTCGTTCTTGAACGAGCAAATCTGAAGAACCGCCCAGGAGAGGGACTCCTGGGCTTCATCTGTGGGGTAGGCGATCCGTGAGTCCGACCCGCCGTACGACACGGCGACCGTTGGCCCGCCGCCGGTTGCCACGCGTCGCCGCTCTGGCGGTGCTCGTGGCGTCCGCGTCGGCGTGTAGCGCCCAGGCGACTGAGCAGTGGTCCCGGGGCGGCATGCCCGAAGGCGCCACCGATCAGTCGCTCATCACCCAGACGCTCTGGAACGGAGCCTGGATCGCGGCGCTGGCCACCGGCGTCGTCGTGTGGGGCCTGATCCTCTGGGCATGCGCGTTCCACCGCAAGAAGAAGAACTCGCCGGACCAGCTGCCGCCCCAGGTGCGGTACAACCTGCCGATCGAGATCCTCTACACCGTGGTGCCCATCATCATGGTCTCGGTCTTCTTCTACTTCACCGCGCGCGACGAGACCGAGATCATGAAGGTCTCCGGCAACGCCCCGGTGAAGGTCAAGGTCGAGGGCCGCATGTGGAGCTGGGGCTTCACCACCGAATACCAGGGCAAGACCGCCAAGGTCGAGGGCGTGCCGGTCGACCTGGCCAAGCAGAGCGTGGAGAACCCCGAGGGCCCGCAGCTCGTGCTGCCGACCGGTGCCGACGTCGAGTTCGAGCTTCACTCGCCCGACGTCATCCACTCCTTCTGGGTGCCGGCCTTCCTGTTCAAGCAGGACGTGTTCCCCGGTGACGTGCGGAACAAGTTCCAGATCAAGACGCTGAACCGCACCGGCGTCTTCGTCGGCCGGTGTGCCGAGCTGTGCGGCGTCGACCACAGCAAGATGCTGTTCTCGGTGAAGCTCGTGCCGCAGGCGGAGTTCGACCAGTACATCCAGAGCCAGGCGGGGAGTGCACAGTGACCGCCATCCAGCAACCCGCCATCGCCGCCCGGCCGTACACCAAGGGCTCGGTCGTGGCCAAGTGGCTTTCCTCCACCGACCACAAGGTGATCGGGCACCTGTACCTGATCACGTCTTTCGTGTTCTTCCTCATCGGCGGCGTCATGGCGCTGGTCATGCGCGCCGAGCTCGCCCAGCCGGGCCTGCAGTTCGTGTCGAACGAGCAGTTCAACCAGCTCTTCACGATGCACGGCACGATCATGCTGCTGATGTTCGCGACGCCGCTGTTCGCGGGCTTCGCCAACGAGCTCATGCCGCTGCAGATCGGCGCGCCCGACGTGGCCTTCCCCCGTCTGAACATGGTGAGCTACTGGCTCTACCTGTTCGGCAGCACCATCGCGGTTGCCGGCTTCATCACCCCGGGAGGCGCCGCGGCGTTCGGATGGACGGCCTACGCGCCGCTCTCCAACGCGGTGACATCGCCCGGCATCGGCGGCGACATGTGGATCATGGGTCTGACGCTGTCGGGCCTCGGCACGATCCTCGGCGCGGTGAACTTCATCACCACGATCATCACCATGCGCGCGCCCGGCATGACCATGTTCCGGATGCCGATGTTCACCTGGAACGTCCTGCTCACCAGCATCCTGGTGCTGCTGGCCTTCCCGGTCCTCGCCGCCGCGCTGCTGGCGCTGGAGGCCGACCGTAAGCTCGGCGCCCACATCTTCGACTCCGCCACCGGTGGAGCGATGCTGTGGCAGCACCTGTTCTGGTTCTTCGGGCACCCCGAGGTCTACATCATCGCGCTGCCGTTCTTCGGCATCATCACCGAGGTCATCCCGGTGTTCAGCCGCAAGCCGATCTTCGGTTACATCGGTCTGGTCGGCGCGACGATCGCGATCGCCGGTCTGTCCGTGACCGTCTGGGCGCACCACATGTTCGTGACCGGCCAGGTTCTCCTGCCGTTCTTCTCGTTCATGACGTTCCTCATCGCGGTGCCGACCGGTGTGAAGTTCTTCAACTGGATCGGCACGATGTGGCGAGGCCATCTGTCGTTCGAGTCGCCGATGCTCTTCGCGGTCGGCTTCCTGGTGACCTTCCTCTTCGGCGGTCTCACCGGCGTCATCCTGGCGTCGCCTCCGCTGGACTTCCAGGTCAGCGACACCTACTTCGTCGTCGCTCACTTCCACTACGTGATCTTCGGCACCGTGGTGTTCGCGATGTTCTCGGGCTTCTACTTCTGGTGGCCCAAGTTCACCGGGCGGATGCTGAACGACCGGCTGGGCAAGGTCCACTTCTGGCTCACGTTCTTCGGTTTCCACCTGACGTTCCTGGTGCAGCACTGGCTGGGCGTCATCGGCTTCCCCCGGCGCTACGCCGACTACTCCCCGGTGGACGGCTTCACCGACCTGAACCTGATCTCGTCGGTGGGCGCGTTCCTCCTCGGTGCGTCGCTGCTGCCGTTCCTCTACAACGTGTGGATCACCTGGAAGAAGGCGCCGAAGGTCACCGTCGACGACCCGTGGGGTTACTGCGGTTCGCTGGAGTGGGCGACCTCCTGCCCGCCGCCGCGGCACAACTTCACCTCGCTGCCGCGGATCCGGTCCGAGCGCCCCGCGTTCGACATCAAGTACCCGCACCTTTCCGCGAAGCCTGAGCTGGAGGAGGCTCGATGAAGATCCAGGGATGGATGTTCGTGCTCTGCGGCCTCTTCTTCGCCGCCGTGGACGTGGTCTACTGGTTCTGGTCCAAGGAGCCGACCGGCACCGCGGTGCTGGCCATCTCCGTCGGCCTCGCCCTCATGATCGGCTACTACCTGCTCTTCACGGCTCGCCGCATCGGTGACCAGCCGGAGGACAGCAAGGAGGCCGAGATCAGCGACGGGGCCGGAGAGCTCGGCTTCTTCAGCCCGCACAGCTGGTGGCCGCTGTTCGTCTGCCTTTCCGCGGCGTTGACGTTCTTCGGCTTCGCCGTCGGCATGTGGCTGTTCCTGATCGGCGTCTTCGCCGTCGTGCTGAGCATGATCGGCTTCGTCTTCCAGTACTACCGGGGCAACTTCTCGCACTGACCTGGGAGTTTCCCCGTCGCGGGCGGGGCGCGCTTAGGGTGGGGGGGCGCCGGGCGGTGTTGTGTTGCGGTTGGGAAGCGGGCGCGCGGGGCTCCCCCCCAGAAAGAGTTGGGAAACC
>NZ_JBFALK010000039.1:0-38567 GCF_040656155.1 Microtetraspora glauca | reverse complement strand
ACACGCAGAGTGTGAAGCGATCACGCCGACCGTGGTGGGACCTTGATCGGCGTGTCACCACGAAACAGGGCAAACCCAGGCTGATGCGGCACTAGGCATCATAGAGCGGCCAGGAGCTCCAGAACTCGCACGCTCGCGGGGTGTTCCGGTCCATAGATCCGCGTCAGGTCGTCGAGAAGGCTCGTGAGCGTAATGCGGGCCGCCTCGGCGTCACCTGCGGACTGCTCAAGTTCACCGATCTGCCGCCGCAGCTCCAGCGTCCGCGGATCGTCCTCGGGATAGACGCGGAGTTCGTCCGCCAGCAGGTCCCCCATGATCTGCAGGCACAGCTGCGTGTCTCCGAGCTGCAGGTGACAGATCGCCTCCTGCATCCTGCTCTGGAAGGCCCGTTCGTCGTCATCACCGAGTTGCTTCGCGAGCTGCTGGAACGCCTGCGCTGCGGCCAGATAGTCTCCCCCCTCGAACAGCACATTCGCGAGATGGCCGCGCAGGTCCAGCACCTCGCTGTCGCCCGGTGCGAGAACCCGGCTCGCCGGAGCGAGGACTTCCGCGAGCACATCGGCCGCGGCGTCGTACTGCGAATCGCGCACGAGCGAATCCGCGCGCCGACGTGCCCTGCCGATGTCACTCCGGCTGAAGTCGCTCTGTTCAAGCGGTCCGACCTGGACGACGGCCGGAGCGCCGCTCGTGATGGTACGGCTGACCGCGTGGGCGTACATCCGCACCGGGCTGGGCTCGGGGGACGTCACGTCCAGCAACGGACCAGTGCCCGAAAGGTACGGCATCAGCCGGTCGTGGACTTCACGCGCGCTCGTTGGCCGGTCATTGGGGCGCTTGGCCAGCATGGACATCACCACCTCGTCCAGCTCTCGTGGCACATCGGGCCGCAGTCGACCGACGGGCGCCGCCGGAGAACCGACCTGCTGCTTCATGATGCTGAACGAGGTCGGTCCGGTGAAGAGCGTCCGTCCGGTGAGCAGCTCATGGAGCACGCATCCCAGCGAATACAGGTCGCTACGCACGGTGAGTTCGTTCTGCTCCACCTGCTCGGGAGACATGTACGACTCGGTGCCCAGGATCTGGCCGGTCCTGGTCAGCTTCGTCAGCTCGGGATCGTGCATGACCGCCAGCCCGAAGTCGACCACCTGGACCGAGCCATCGCGGCAAAGCATCAGGTTGGACGGCTTAAGGTCCCGGTGCAGGATCTCCTTCCCGTGCGCGGCTTCCAACACCGCTGCGACCTGTGCGCCTACCGAAGCCACCCATCCGATGGACAACGATCCGTGCTCAGCCACGATGTCATCGAGCCCGACCCCGTCGATGAACTCCATCACCATGAACTGCCGCCGTCCGTGTACCGGATCGTCGTACACCCCTATGTCGTGGACGGCGGGCGTGCCCGGATGGCGCAGCCTGGCCATGATCTTCGCCTCATGGTCGAACCTGGCCTCGAGCTCCTGATCACGGACTCCGTTCGGGAATTTGACGAACTTGATCGCGACCCTGCGGCCGAGCTTCTCGTCGGTCGCTCCCCAGACCTCACCCATGCCACCCCCACCGATGTGAGTGGGGTCGAGTATGTATCGATCGAGAATGGCGGCCACCATGCCTCCGGCGAACTACAAGGGGATCATTCGGGACGCAGGGTCCCATCAAACAGGCCGTCGAAGCCGGCCGCCACGAGATTCTCGCTCATCTCGCGCATCGCTCTGGTCGCGTCCTCAAAGGCGAGGAGCCTTCGAAACGCCTCGCCGTATCGGCGCTGCTCCTCGATCGTCAGGCGGGGCAGCTGGGTCCGACGCGGATCGAGCCGCATCGACGAGCCGAGCCTGATCGAAGAGCCACCCGCTGCCCGCAGGCAGCCGGCCAGGAAGTGCGGATCGAGCCGATCCGGGTCCGTCCGAATAAGCAGAAGCTGGGGACCGAGGACGGCTCCCGACTCCGCCATCACGCGAGGTGCCGAACCGCTGCCCGTCACCACAGGCGCGATCACATCACCCGCGACGATTCTGACCAGGCCCGGAGCATCGGCTGTCCGTCCGCTCGGCGTACGGCCCAGCATCAAGTCCTTCGCGGTCAACATCGGCAGGTCACCCTCAGCCGTGATTCGGAGCGGCCCTTGCAGGATGGTCACCACACCCGCTCGGGCAAGCTCCCCGATGGTCGTCATCGGCAAATCACCACGCTTGGCCGTGGCCAGCGCCGGAAGGCTGCTCACCACGCCCTTCACCAGCGCCTCGGTCTTGTCCTGTAGCGCCGTGAACCCCGCGGAGGGCTGATCCAACGAAGCCACCCGGTGGCTCGTCGTCAGGTCTACCTCCTCATCGAGGAGGTCGATGATCCGGACGGTGCGGCTTCCACCAGGCAAGTCGGCACCATCGCAGAAAGCCCGCCAGGCTCCCTCCGCAAGTGCCAGATCCTCTCCGGCGTTGACCATCAGCACGTCCGACGGTGGCTGCTCATCCGGCTCAGGACGGCGAAGCACCCATAGATCCGGCGCCCCACTAGATGCGGGAGCCGCGCCCGCGGAAAGTGTGATGATCGCCCGCAGCGCACCGCCACGTAGCAGGTTCCCGCGCACCCGTCGGCCGGGGCGTCTGCTGGCGGCCGTACCCGGCATCATGATGACCACCAGACCGCCCGGCTTGACATGCGACAGGCAGTGCTGCACCCAGGCCAGCTCCGACTCCCCACGCGGTGGCAGGCCGTACTCCCAGCGGGGATCGCTGGTCAGCTCTTCGTAACCCCAGGCGCGTTCGTTGAATGGCGGGTTGCAGATCACCACGTCTACGCGTTCGCCGGGAAACGCGTCCGCGCGCAGCGAGTCACCGTCGACCACGATGCCGTCAGAACCGTGGAACTCCAGACGGACCGCAGCCAACCGGGCCGCGGTCGCGTTCAACTCCTGGCCGAGAGCGCGCGACGCGCCGGACACGATGAGCAGCGTGCCGATCCCACAAGCCGGATCCAGGACGGTCGCACCGGAAGTACCACCGATCTTAGCCATCACGTCGGCGATGCTCGGCGGCGTGGCCAGCAGCCGACGAGAGTGCAGCTCGACGTAGCGGTCGCAGATGCCGTCGAACGCCGCCACCGGACCCTCTGCCACGCCCACGTCGGCGACGGCTCTGATCAACGCGGCATCTACGCCGACTCCCGCGGGGACATCCACCGGAATCCGCTGGAGCAGAGAGTCGTCATCCAGGCGGGCGAGCTTCCGCCAGCCGGAAGGATCACGATGGATGAGAAGCAGCAGGCCTCCCGCATAGGCGACGGCGTCACCCAGGCGGAGATCGTCGGTGATGGCACGCAGCCGCTGCCAGACCCGCTCAAGCGGCGCGACTTCCACGTATCTGTCATGACGGCGCAGCCACTCTTCAATCTCGATGAGGGAGAATGCCGGGCTACTCGCCGTGCCGGCAACGGGTCGCGGAAAATCCTCGAACCGCTTGCGCCAATTGCTGACCGCGGCTCGGCCGACATCGGCAAGCCGCGCGATGTCGGCGGCGTTGACCGTCACGTCGTTTTGCATCATCGTCCTCCCTCCGGGAGCCAAAGGTCATTTCCTGCACGGCGGAGCCGCTCTCGACAGTCCTCATAACCGGGCATCGTCCGCTCGACAATCCGCCAGAACTCGGGACCGTGGTCGGGTCGTCGGAGATGCGCCAGTTCGTGCACAAGGACATAGTCGATCAACGTTGGCGACAATTGCATCGTGGCCCAATGGATGTTGACCTGCCCATCCTGTGAACACGATCCCCATCGGTAACCAAGGGGCCGCACCCGCAGCCCGGTCATCTCGGTGCCCATCCGGGAAACCCAGGGCTGGACGCGCCTACGAAGCCAGGGATCACCTACCCGGCGATACCAGCGGACCAGGTCCCTGGCCCCACCGCCCTCGGCGAGTTCCAAGCGCCCACGGCTCAGCCGTACGTCTCCCGAGTCGACGATCCGCAGGCGATACGACCGGCCCAGGTAGAGGAAGCCCTCGCCCGAGACGTACTCTTTCTCCGGCGGATTCTCACCCAGATCACGCTTCTCGGCGAGCTTGCCGTACAGCCAGGGCCGCTTGGCCTCGACCATCCTGGTCAGTTCGTTTTTGGAGATCCCAGGCGGCACGACCGCGGTGACCGAGGCGTCCCGCTCCACGGTCAGTCGCACGCTCTTTCGGCGGTCGCTCACCGACACGGCGATCCTTAGCTCACCGACGTGCAGAACCCCGGGAAAATCACTCACGGTCACCAGCATCCCAGGCTCACGCCCTCTGGATGAAATGGCGGTTGCTCTTGATCACGTCGAAGAGTTCCGTGGCGAGCTGATCGAGCTGCTCGTACTCCCCCAGGTCACGCTCGTGGAGGATGACGAAGATGTCGTCTCTGAGCACGTCCTGGTCATAGCGCTTGCGCCAGAAGTCCTGCCGGTGGATCGTCTGGGCGGCCTTCAGATGGACCTCCCTGGCGACGTCGGCGAACCGAGCGTCCGTGAGCGCTTCCTCAGGCGAGGTCGCCAGCCCTGCGGTGATGGTCCGGTGCAGCCGGGCCTCCGTCTCACTCAGGCCGAACAGGTTCTCCTGCTTCTCCTCGGTGATCTCGGTCATCAGGCTCTTGAGCGCGAGCACCTGCTGATCCCAGTCATCCTTGAGCTCGGTGAGGATCTTCTCCAACCGCTCGCTGAGCAGCTGGTAGCGAGCCGGATCCTCTCCGCCATGGATGGAGATGTGATGCCGGATCGCATTCTCCATCTCGGATGCCTTGGCACGGGAGCCGCCGGTCATCGCCTCGACCTTCGCCGCGAACCCGGGGGCCGTCATCTTGATCGGCGGCAACTGCTCCTCGATGCCGAGCGAGGCGATGTGCTCGTCGATCAGCGCCCGAACCTTCGCGCCGTACGCGCCGGGGTCGAACTCCCCCGAGTCGATCCGGTAGCGCCGGTTCGCGGTCAGCTTGATGACCATGAACCGCTTCAGATCCGGCAGGTACGGCTTGGCCGCCGGGTCGGGCAGCACCGTGTTGACGGTCGCGGCGAAGCGCCGGAGCTCGGCGTTGAACCGGTCCCGCAGTTCCGGATCGGAAAGCTCCTGAACACAACGCTCGACATCGTCGGGATCGCGGAACATCATCAGCAACCGCTGCAGCCTTGGCTCCAGCTTGCCGATCTCCACGCGAGCGTCTCGCAGCGCTCCGGTGGCATCGTCACCTTCGTCGCCCTCGAAGTTCTCCGCCGCGAACATGCGCAGCGCTTCGAGAAGGTTCTCCGCGACCCCCCGATAGTCCACGACCCGTCCGTGGGGCTTGCGGTCCGCCTTGCGGTTGACCCGCGCGATCGCCTGCAGCAGGTCATGCTCGTACAGCCTGCGGTCGAGGTACATCACCTGCTCGATCGGAGCGTCGAAGCCGGTGAGCAGCATCGTCCTGACGATCAGGAAGGCGGTGTCGTTCTCCCCGAAGGGCCGGATGAAGCCGTCGATGCGATCCTTCTGCTTCGTCTCGTCGGTCCACTCGGCCATGAGGTGCTCCTCATCGGAGTCCCCCGCTGAGATGACCGGCACGAAATCGATCCGCTTCAGCAGGTCGAGGACCCTGGCGGCCCGCACCAGCCGAGCGCGGCTGGCGATCTTGATGTCCTCCGGCGGGGTGGCGAGCACATTCGGCGGCAGCTTTTCAATAGCACTGACCAACTCGTCGCGGGCGGCCCGGAACGCGTCTCGATAGCGCACGGTGGTCATCCTGTCCTCGACCACCAACTGCGCCTTGAAGCCCTCGGGCAGCACGTTGTCCACGTAGTGGTGCAGCATGTGCTTGGCCTTGGCATCGATGAGCTGCTGCGCGGCCGACACTTTGCCCTTGGTGGCCCACCGCTGCTGCAACTGCCGGCGTTCCTCGTCGTCGAGATCGCCGAATTCGTCTTCGAAGATCTCGTCGAGATCCTGCCGGTCGCGGACGGCGCCCTTCACCTTGGCACCCTCGTACAGGATCGGGACGATCACCTCGTCCTCTTCGGCCTCCTTGAGGCGATAGGTGTCGATGAACGGCCCGAACAGGTCGACGCTTGTCTTGCGCTGGCCCTTTCTGGTCATGATGGGCGTGCCGGTGAAGCCGATCCTGGCGGCGTTCGGCAGCGCCTCGCGCAGGTTCGCGCCGAGTGACGCCGTGTGCGAGCGGTGCGCCTCGTCGATCAGGACCACGATCGACTCGTCGGTGTTGATCTCACCGAGCGAGGTGTTCGCGGAGAGGCCCTCGCCGCCCTGGTTTTTCTGGATCATGACGAAGACGACGGCCGGGCCGAGCTGGGCCAAGAGGGTCCTGGCCTTGGCGGCGGACTTGGCGGTGTCGATCGCCTCCCCGCTGAGTTGCATGGTGCCGCTCAACTGGTCCTGAAGCTGGGTGCGGTCGGTGACCACAACGACCTTGACGTTCGCCAGCTCGGGAGTGAATCGGAGCCGGCGCACCAGGAACGTCATGGTGATGCTCTTGCCCGACCCCTGGGTATGCCAAATGATCCCGCCGCGCCGATCGGCCTCACCGTCCTGCGTGCGTGTCTTGCCGGTCAGCAGCCGCCTGATCGACTTCTCAACGGCGCGGAACTGCTGGTAGCGCGGCGCAACCTTGATGGTCTTGCCGTGATCGGTCGTCATGAACGTGACGTAGTTGTGCACGATGTTCAGCAGATTGGCCGGTTCGAGCACTCCGGCGGCCAGGATCTCCTGCCTGCTGAGCTGATCGGCGTTCTTGCCCTGCTTCGCGGCGAGCTCGTCCTTGGTGAGTGGGTAAGGATCGCGCCACGGCACGTAGTGCTCGTATTCGGCGGTGAACGTGCCGATCCGGGCGTCCTCGCCGCTGGTCGCGACGGTCAACTGGACCGCGTGGAAGAGCTTCTGGTTCCCTGTACGGCTCTCGCTCTTCACCTGCTCGGCGTATCTGCGGATCTGGCCGACGGCTGAGCTCAGGTCGGTCTCGGTGGTCTTCTTACATTCGACGACCACGAGGGGGATGCCGTTAACGAAGAGGACGATGTCGGGGACGATCAGCCCGCGTCCGCCGGGGATGTCCACCCGGAACTGGTTGACCACGGTGAACTCGTTGTTCTTCGGGTTCTGCCAGTCGATGTAGTGGACCGTGCGTGTCTTGCCGCTCTCCCAGCCTTGGACGCCTTCGACCTGGGCGCCCTTGAGTAACAGCTCGGTGATCTGGCGGTTGATTTCGAGGAGGCTTCCGGGGGCGGTGCGGGTCAGGGCGTTGACGGCCGAGCTGATCCGGGTCTCATCCAGCCACTCCGCACCCTGCGAGTTCTTGTTGATCCGTAACAGCGCGTCGCGCAGCTTCCGTTCCAGGATCACCTCGTCGAACCGGTCTCGGCCGGTTTCGCGGGCGATGGTCGGGATCACCGCGTAGTACGGAGCGCCTTCCAGATGGTGCCAGCCCATGCTCTTGAGCTGCTCGATCAGCGGCTTCTCCACCAGCGTGTATTCCAGCTCACTCGCCATGATCCCGCTCCCGTCTTCTATTGCCCGCTTCGCCAACACCCCCGAATACGACCCCGAATCGGGCGGACTACAGTCCGCCCTGTCGAGCCTCCTAAAGGTTTTCCAGTACGGTTTCCGCCTCCGCCACCCGCACCCGCCCCGTCAGCAAGTCCTCCATGAGCCCCTGCTTGAGGAGAGTTAGATGGCGCGCCTTTCGCATGAGTGCATTAACTTGGGCCGCATATCCAGCGTCAATGCGCACCACATGATCCATCCGTTCCCTGTCAGACCATGGAATCATTAGGCGGCGGATAGACGCCTGGCTGATGTTTTTCATACTTCCACTAGTACCCGTAGCCGCGATCTCGATCTGCCGCCGAACCTCGGCTATCGCGAGGATAAGGTGCACGTATTCCCTAGATGAAAAATCATCGTCAACGCGCAACCGAAGCGTTTTATCGCAGAGCATAAGGCCAGGCGGAGTTTCATCCACGATGCAGGCCATGCCGACCAGCTCGGCGGTGTTGGCGCGGGTTATGAGCAGGTCTCCGGAACGAACGCATAGTTCCTTGATCTGCAGTGATCGGTCGCGTGCGACTTTGTTCTCTTCGGGGCGGAACCCATTGCGTCCAATTGCGCTTACTTTGAGGACTCCCCATTCACCGGGTCCCGCCGGAGTGTCTTCGACGCTGGGACTGTTTCCCGCCTCGATTTTGATCAGAGCACGGCCCAATGGTGCCAGGACCCATGGCCCCCGGCCGCGTGATTCGAGGGATCCGAGTTCGGAGGCCTCGAAGGACTGCAGGACGCGCAGCCCCTCCGCCATCAAATCTCGCACATGCGCGAGTCGAATCTGCGCATACTTGTTAGCTGATAGTCGAAGAGACGAGATCGCCTGATCGAGGGTGTCGAGGATCTCCGCGATCCGCCGCTGCTCATTTGCAGTGGGTAGATTAATAACTCGACGCTTCACGATTGCGCCGTTGATGTTTGCCTGCGTAGTCTGCGCCTTATACTTGCCCCAATCGCCCCGCGACCAGTTGAGATAGTGATACAAGAATTTCTCGTGACACTTAAACGGAGGTATTAGGGCCGCGAGAGCCTGGTTGGCAGAAATGGAGTAGCGGGCAATCTTTACTAAGCCCACCGTTCCGTACATCGAGATCAGAATCGTCCCAGGAGGGTACACCTTCAGGGCCGATTCTCGAAGAGCTGCCTTTGTAACTCGAAGGGTGGTTTCGTCGAGATAGGAACCATTCGCGGCGGTAAGGTCCTCAATCTTCGCAAAGAGAGTTCCCGCACCCTCTCTGTAATAGCGTGAGTTGCCAGATTGAGGCGTTGCCCCGCTGGTCACATCTGAGCAAAGGTCGCCAAGCGTTGCAGAACCCCAATCGCCCTTACGCATAGCCGAGCTCCTTGAGGTAGGACTCCAGGCGGGCGGCGGCGGCCTCTCGTTGGGCTTCGAGGTCGCGGAGGGTGACCGCGTACTTGTCGGCCCAGGTGCGGAAGGCCGTCTCCAGGAGTCGACGGGCGGTGGCCGTGCGGGAGTCGAGACGGGAGGAGAGCTGCAGGCGGAGGACGTCGATGACCAGTGCCTGGCGGTCGTCTTCGCTGAGCGCTTCAGCTGCCATGCGGAGTCGGGGCAGGAAGTCATCCTCCAGCGCACCGACCTTCTTCCTGGCGGTGGCCGTGGCGGACTTCAGCTTCTTCAGCTCGGCTTCGGAAAGCTTGTCTTCCGGCTCCTCGGCCTCGTCCTCGTCGTCCTCGCTCGGCTTGGCGGTAGCGGCCTTGAACCGGGCGTTCAGCTCGGCGTACGCGGCCTCGGCCTCCTCCAGCTGCACCAGATACTCCGGGATGAGCGCCGGGACGACGCGGTGGTCGCGGGCCTTGCGCTTCTCCGCCGCGACCTTCTGCTTGTCCCAGTACTCGACGTCCCCCTCGTCCAACGCGAACGCCGACTCGATGGTGGTGACCCAGCCTTCGACGACGCCCGCGAAGCCGTTCAGCGCCAAAGTCTTGCTGTCGTACTGGATTTCGCCCCACCAGGCGGCGACGACACCGGCCAGCTCGAACCTGTCCAGCAGGCCGAGCGGCTTGAGTTCCGCGACGAACGACTCCAGCAGCTCCGCACGGATCTCCATGACCTTCTTGGAGTCGGGGAGTTCGGCCAGCCGCTTGCTGTGCCGGGACCACCAGTCGGCGAATGCCTCGCGGAGCCGTGACTCCGCAGGCTCGGCCAGCGCCGGAAGCCGTTCGGCCGTCACCTTCCAGCCCTCGGGGAGGAAATCGTAGTAGTCGGCGGCCTTCTCCTCGCCACGCCCATCGGTTCGTTCGCTTCGCTCGGCAAACAACGTGGCCGGGTCGATGCCGAACGCGGTGAACAGGTGGGCCTTGTCGGCAACCTCGGCCTTGGGGACGCCACCGTGCAGATGGGCCCAGACGTCCTGCGGCTCCGGCGGCGGCGTGTTGTCGACGTAGCGGCGGATGTTGAGGTTGAAGTCGTTCTCCCTCAACTCCTTGACATCCACGACGCGGGCGAAGCGAGGAATGTCGCGGTACTCCTCGTACGCGGCGACGATCTTCTCAGCGTGCTGCGGGTCGAGGCAGTTCTGCGCGCGTCCGGCGGTGAACTCGCGGTCGGCGTTGATGAACAGCACCTTGCCGCGCCGCTCCTCGGGCCGCCGCGCCGTGCCGCGCAGGATGAGGACGCAGGCGGGGATGCCGGTGCCGTAGAAGAGATTGGGGGCGAGGCCGATGACCGCCTCCAGGCGGTCGTCCTTGATGATGCCCTCGCGGATGTCCTTCTCCTTGCCGCCGCGGAACAGCACGCCGTGCGGGAGGACCGTGGCGCCGATGCCGTCGGGGGTCAGCACGGCAAGCACGTGCTGGGCGAACATGAGGTCCGCCTTCTTGCCGGTGTCCGGCGCGAAGCCGTACTTGAATCGCTCCTTGTGTTCCATGTCGGCGGCGACGTAGTTCTGCGAGAACGGAGGGTTGGTGAGCACCCGGTCGAAGCGCATCAGCTCGCCGCCTTCGAGGTGCTTGGGATCGGCGAGAGTGTCCTCGTTCTCCAGGCTCGCGTTGAGCACACCGTGAAGGATCATATTCATCTTCGAGACAGCCCAGGTGGTGCCGTTGTACTCCTGGCCCGCCAGGGTCAGATCGCGGTGGTCCAGGCCGTGCTCCTCGACATACTCCTTGGCGTGGATCAGCATGCCGCCCGAGCCGGAGCACGGGTCATAGATCCGCATGCCCGGCCCGGGCTTAACCAGGCGGACCATCATGCGGACGACGCCACGCGGGGTGTAGAACTCGCCGCCCTTCTTGCCGGCGGAGTCGGCGAACTGGCCGATCAGATACTCGTACGCGGCGCCGAGCAGGTCAGGGAACTCGAAGTCCTCGTTGCGCAGCCGCACCCGGTTGAAGTGGTCGATCAGCTGCTGGAGCCGCTTGTCGGGAATGGTCGACTGACCGACCTTGCGCATGAAATCGATGTGCTCAAGCACGCCTTCAAGTGCAGTGGAGTTGGACTCCTCCAGCGCGCTGAGCGCGGTGTTGAGCAGGTTACCGACGTTCTTCTCGCGGGAGTGGTCCTTGATGTGCCGCCAGCGGGCCTTCTCCGGCACGTAGAAGCTCTCGCCCCGATAGAAGTTGGGGGCGGCGGCCATCCGCTCCGCCTCGTCCTGACTCTTCCCCTGCCTGACCCACTTCTCGACGAGGTCCTTGCGGACCGCGTCGAACTGGTCGGAGGCCCGCTTCAGGAAGAGCATCCCGAAGATGTACTCCTTGAACTCCGAGGCGTCCATCTTGCCGCGGAGGATATCCGCGGCCCCGAACAGATGCCGCTCAAGCTGCGGCAACGTCAGCTTCGCCACGTAGTGGGCCTCATTCCTTGAACCGGGGAGAACGGGTCAGCGCGACCGACACGATGACAACGAGATCAGTCTCGCAGGCGTCACATCGAGGGGCATGCGCTTCTCCAGTATCAACGCGACTCCGTTGACATGCACACCACCAAGGCGAGATCGTTACATAAACTCCACGCCAATTAGCTGTGATTCCCATTCACAAACGATGTTCGCCTGGGAGCCCCCATGCCGGATGACCTGCGATATCACCCCTCGATCCACGATCTACGCTGGCTGAGCCGGCTCACCCCGGCGACCTGCCTGGTCATCGGAGACGTCCCCGATGGCTCGCGGGACAGGCTCACGTCGCTCGCCCCAGAAGTACGAGGCGCGCCGATCTCTCCCTTCAGTGGCCTGCTCCATCAGGGGGCGTACGCGGTCGAGAACGATGGCGAGTGGCATGCGATCGTCGTCCTCATCGGTCAGGTTCCAGCCGCGGCGGCTTCCGCGGAACAACGCTTCACAAAGTCGGGGCACCTCGTCATCGCCTCGGCGTTCCACCAGCAGTTTTGGGACCGGTCCCAGCCGCTCATAGGTGACGCGCGTTTCCGGGCCGGTGACATGGTGCGTCCCAACGGCGTCTCCACCGTCGGCAGCGTCACCGCGGTGGTGCGCTTCCCGGGAGGTTACGTGTACGACGTCGACCTCCGTGGCGAGGTGAAGCGTTTCAGCGAGCAGTCGCTCCATCCGGTTCAGGGCGACCCAAGCGACCCGAAGTTCTGGCTGACCCAGACCCCTGCCGACGCGGCAGGGCTCTCACTCACGCTCACCTGGACCAAGCTGAGCCATCCGCTCACCGACACGCTCTACTCCTTCTCGTCGAGCAAGACCGTGTTCCGCGCCTACCAGTTCAAGCCCGTGCTCAAGATTCTCACCGGGTCGTCCGGCCGCATCCTCATTGCCGACGAGGTCGGTCTCGGCAAGACCATCGAGGCCGGGCTGATCTGGAGTGAGCTCGAACAGCGGGGAAAACTCGACCGCGTGCTGGTCCTCGCGCCGTCAGTGCTCAAGTACAAGTGGCAGGCCGAGATGAGGCGGCGTTTCGACCGCAAGCTCGACCTGATGGCGCCACGCGAACTGGACGATTTCGCCGACAGGCTTGAACACGGCGAGAGTCCCACCCTGCACGGCGTGATCTCCATCGAGTCGCTGCGTAGCGCCGACAAAGTGCTGACCCGGTTGACGACGCTCCAGCCACGTTTCGACCTCGTCATCATCGATGAGGCGCACAGCATGCGGAACCGGGAGAGCAAGTCCAACGCCCTCGGCCAGCTCCTGGCTGACTGGAGCGACTACCTGGTGCTGCTGTCGGCCACCCCGCTCAACCTCGGCAACGACGACCTCTTCAACCTGATGAGCCTCCTCGACGAGGGCAGCTTCAACGACCGGGACACGTTCGAGCGCCAACTGGTGCCCAACACGGTGCTCAACGACGTGACCAGATCGCTGATCGAGAACCGGAGACCGCGCGAACTGCTGGCCGGCCTCGACCGGCTCGACGGCATGCGTTTCGGGCGGAACATCACCGACCGGCCCGACTACCCCCTGCTCCGCGAGCTGCTCGACGTGGACCGGCCGCTCACCCACGAGGAGAAGGCACGCGCCAGGCGCCTGCTCGCCGACCTGAACGTGCTCAGCGGCGTGCTGACCCGGACCCGCAAGGCCGACGTACCCGATCGCAAGGCCGTACGGGAGCCGCGCAACATCGACGTGGAGTGGACGGACGAGGAACGCGCCTACTACAACGCGGTCTTCGTGTGGGCGTGGAAGCGCGCCTGGGACAAGGGCGTCCCCCCGGGCTTCATCATGCAGATGCCGCTGCGGCAAGCGGCCAGCTGCATCCCCGCCTCCCAGGAGGCGCTGCGCCGACGCGACCCCTCATTTTTCCGGAGTGAAATCGACGACGTCGACGACGACCTGGACGACGGGGACATCGACGCTCTGCAGAACTACCTGACACAGCAGATCAAGCCGGTAGTGGTCGATACGAAATACGACAAGTTGCTGGAGGAACTGCGGAAACTTCGTGCCATCGGCAGCCGCCAGGTGATGATCTTCTCGTTCTTCCGGGGAACCCTGTCGTACCTCGCCGACCGGCTCGGCGAGCACTTCACGTATCGCGTGATGCACGGAGGCGTGCCTCCGCTGGAGCGCCAGGACATCATGCGGGAGTTCCGGGACGGCGGCTTCGAGATCCTGCTCCTGAGCGAGGTCGGATCCGAAGGCCTCGACTTCGAGTTCTGCAATGTCCTCGTGAACTACGACCTGCCGTGGAACCCGATGCGGGTCGAGCAGCGCATCGGGCGTCTCGACCGGTTCGGCCAGGAGCACGAGAAGATCTTCATCTACAACATGCGCGTGCCGGGGACCATCGAGACGGACATCTTCCAGCGGCTCTATGACCGGATCGGCATCTTCCAGAGCTCCATCGGAGAGCTCGAGCCCATCCTCCGCGAGAACTATTCGAAGCTGCTCGACCCCGGGCTGAGCCAGGCCGAGGTGGAGAAGCAGATCGAACAGATCGCGGTCGCGGCCAAACAACGCGACCACGCCACCGACGAGCTGAAAGCGTCCCGGGCACTGCTGTCCGGCTTGGACGGACTGCTGGTGGAGGGCTTCACCGAACACGGTCCCGGCAACGGCAGATTCATCGGCGCCTCGGAGATCCGGATGGTGATCGACCGGCTCTTCCAGAAGTATGGCGCCCGCCGTACCGAACCGGACGAGCAAGGAATCTTCCGCATCACCGGTTCGCCGGAGCTTGCCGAGAAGCTCCGGCAGAACAGGCCGGACGATTCGGGGAGCCGCTTCGCTCCGTACAAGCTCGCCGCCCGCCTCCAGAATCGGGAACCGTTGGAATGCACCTTCGACCCCGAGACCGCGAGCAAGTACGACACGGAGTTGCTGTCCGCCCGGCATCCGCTGGTCAAGCTGGCCCTCGGCGTCCTGCACGACGAGAATCTCGCCCTGCCGCGCTTCGGCTCTGTCACCGTTCCCGGCCTGCCGACGGGACGCCGCTATCTGATGACCGTGGACCTCGCCGAGTCCGAGGGGCTGCGTCAACAGCTTGAGCTCTGGGGCACCGCGATCGACCTGGAGACCGGCGAGGTGTCGGAGAGCGTGGGAGACGCGTTGCTCACCGCCCTCGCCGAGGGTTCGTTGGGCGACGGCGATCCGGAAGTCCCGCAGGACCTCATGAAGATCTGGCGGGTCGCCCAGGACCACATCGCGGCCAGGCTCGTCGAAACCGAACGCACACGGCAGCAGGAGAACGCGGCACTCGTCGAGGGCCGGATCCGCGCCCAGGAGAGCACGATCGATCTCCAGATCCGCAAGAGTCTCGACCTGCTGGGGAAGCTCACCGACAAGAGCATCCGCCGCCTCCACGAGGGACGGTTGCGCAACCTCCGTGCCCGACGCCAGGCCGTACGGGACGAACTGAGCGCCCACAAGGCGCTCAGCCTCTCGCTGCGCCCCGTGGCGGTGGTTCTCGTCAATAGTGCGGCGGCGCCCACTCCTTCTGGCCGTACCCCCAGTCCCCCTCAAGCTCGGGAGGCTGCGGCGCGGTAACCGACTTGAGCACCAGCTCGGCGAAGTCGCCACCGCGGATGACCGGCCAGCGGTCGACGCGGAGGTCCCGGGAATGGCCGGATCCGTCGCGGATGATGATCCGGCCATCGCAGTACATCCGGAACAGCAGGTCGTCACCGAGCCGGAACGGGAGATGGTCCCGAGACTCGTTGTCGATCTTGATGTTGACAGTCTCGCCCGTGATCGATCGGACGGTGAGCCGACCCCTGCCGTGACGAGGACACTGAAAGTCCGTCCCCTGTCGGCTGTAGTAGACCGTACTCATCGACAGCGCCTGCCATGGGTCGTAAATCGGCGTGTGCGCGCGATAGAGGACCTGCCTACCTCCGTCCCATTCGAGGACGAAGTCGAAGCTGGGGCGATGCAAGTTGAGCCGTTCGTAGTCGGAGGTTGAGGCGAGTCCTGCGACGATCGCCTCCTCGGGAACCACCCCGATCTCGTCGAAGACCTCAGCGTGCGGGAACAGAGCGCCGATCCGCTCGCCGACGTAGGGAATGCGGCTCATCCCACCGACCAGGAGCACATATTTGATCTCACCGGCCAGGCCGTCCATCCCCAGCCTGCGCAGCTCTTCCGGTGAATGGGTCCGCCAGCCGTCACCCTGCACGGGGATGGTCTCCGTCATCTTCGCCGCGCGCAGTGCCGCCCATATGAACTGCTCCGCGTCGGCCATCTGTGGCCTGAATGCCTCCACCAGTTGCTCGCGGAGGTAGGTCAGCACCGGCAGCTCGCTCATGCCACGGAAAACGACCTGGTGGGACGGCACAGTTGACAGACGGATCTTCGCCTCGCGTGCCACGTTGAGCAGCAGCGACCGCACCCTGTCCGGGTTGGGCAGGCTGTTCACGGGAACCTTAAGGCGTGCCAGCTCGCCGGTGAACTGTGCGGCGATGGCGGCGTCCAACGTGTCACCGGCCTTGGCGTTACCAAGAGCGGACAACACGGAGATCTCGGGCTGGTCCTTGCCCCCGATGTCTAGGACCGCGATGTCGAGGGTTCCGCCCCCCATGTCGAAGACCAGAAGTTTGCCCTTGGGCCGCTTGCCGGGCTGGTAGAAGCGATGATTCGCCCAGGCGACACCCGCCGCAATGGGTTCGTCGATGAGGCTCGACCCGCTGATTGGGAGACTCGCCTCGGCCGCGAGCCTGAGCAGCCGTTCGCGCTGGTCACCGCTCCACATGGCAGGGCAACCGAGCCGGACCTCGTCCGCGTCGTCGAGTGGGTGCTCGGCGGCCTTGGCTCTCCTGGCGATCTCGGAGAACAGCGCGACGATCACCTCGTCGGCGTCGATCTCGTCGGATCCGACCTGGATGGTCTGGCGATCCTCGGTGATCGTCCGCTTCACGGACCTGATGACCTGATCGGAGGAAAGCCCATCCGCGTCCTCGCCCAGCAGCAGAGAGCCGCCCCGGAGTCCGGCCACCGATGGAAACCACGGCGTGCTGCGCCCGAGTGGGGCGATCTCGACAGGCTGCCGCCCGATCTGCTCGGCCACCAGTGAGGTTGACGTGCCGAAGTCCACACCGATCGCCCGCCTCGCCGCCATCGGCCCTCCTCCATCGCTCGATCCAAAGATCACGCCAGGAATAGCGACTCTGGCGTAGTGGTCAAGCTAAGGCATACGGCCGACATTTTTTGGGCTTATCAGATGCTTTCCACTCTTTAGCACTCCGCGGGTTCGACGAGGGCTTTGTGCAGCAAGATCTCCTCACCGGAGGCGGCCCATGTATATCCGGGGCGAATAACGGTCACCACAGATCCGGGAATAGGTGCGCCAACAATCGAGTCATGGAGAAGTGGGTCGAACTCCGACTCCCTTTTCACATCACCGATGGGCCGCAGTGAATGTGCGGCGACCAGGCCGCGTACCCGCTCGATCACAACCGCTGGAGCGGTGTCGGCGTTCGCCAGCTCCTCCACTTCGGCTGCCAGGTCGGCAAGCGCCCGGACGACATCGATCTGGAGCTGACGCTCCTGTGCGGCCCGGATCCTGATCGCCCGGGTCTGCACATCCTGGAGATCCCGCTCCAGTCTGGTGCATCGCTCCGCGACCTCCTGGGCTCTCAGCTCGGCTTCCTCGGCCAGTTTGACCGCCGTCGCGGATTCCTCCCGGGTACTCATGAGGTCCTTTCTGAGCGCGTCCACCCTGCCTTGCCCGCTCAACGAATCCGTCCAGGAAGCTGCGATCGGATCCTGATCACTCACCCGTCGGAAGGCGTCGGCTACATCGGACGCGGCGAGATGCTCGGCCAGTCCGGCCGGAAGGCCGAGAAAGAAGCTCAACCTGGAGCGAGTGGTGGCGGTGGACAGCTCAGCGGCCACAATCGGCCGGATCACCCGGTCGGTCACGTCAGGCAGTGAGATCACCCTACTCAACGGCCCCCTGATGCATTCACTGAGACTCTGTACGGTCACACCGTTCCACCATTTGTCATCCGAAATGATGTCGGGTCGCGCCTGGGCGACGGCCGCCATCAGAGCGACGCGACCGCCTTTCCCGCTGAAGGGTAGCCGGCGCACAATGCGCGCCACGGTTTCTACTTCAGCGGCGTCGCCAAGCAGGTCGGGGAGCTTTCTCGCGACGACGTGAGCGGCGGTATCCAAAACATCGAGTTCCGTTTTCTGTGGTTCTACCAGCAGACGGACGATCAGCTCGATGTAGGCCGCCATGCACGCGTTCGGCAACGAAGCCGCCGAGGAAGCACGCCTGACCAGCCACACCGCTGCAGCTCGAACATCCGGGGTGCCCTCCTTGCGCAGCTCAGCCGCAGCGGCATCGATGACTGCCCCTGCGACGGCTGGATCGAGGCGAGCCAGGATTTCTTGGAGGTCAACGGTTCCGATCGTCCGTGGAACGGCAAGGAGCAAGACCTCAATGACCAGACGCTCTTCTCCTTCCGCGGCGGAAAGGAGCGTATCGATGACGGAATCATCCAACACGCCGAGCCGCGCGCCCACCCGCAGCGGTGTGCTCAGATATCCCTGCCCCGGCCGGGAGGACGCGTCACCAAGGGCCTCCCCCAATACCTCCCGCAGCGATCGTTCGGCGATCGCGGGGGGCTCCACCTGCTGCGATCGCCCGGCGGTAGCGGCGGACTCAGAGTCCACGTCGCCGGGCCGGCGCTTGTCGCCGCCCGCGTCGGTGATTCGGGACTTCTTCCGGCGCCGCGGTCCAGAGGCCGCCGACTTCAGCTCTTGCGGCGCGGATTCCGCGGCGCGCTCACCGGGATCTTCCTCTCCCGCGCGCTGGTCGACGACCTGCCGGTCACCCCCGCCTTCACCTCGAACGACAAGCTGCGCCTGCAAATGGCTAGCAGACGGCTCTTCGCCACTCCTCGGCTGTTCTTTCGCCGCCGGAGCCGACACATGGTTCGGTGCCGAAGTCTCGACACCGGCGGATTCCGGATTCCCTGAAATGGTCGCGGATTTCGAGGCCCTTGAAGTCCCCTTAGCAACGGCCTCCGTCGTTGTCCCGGTGGGCCGGAGCCACCGGTAGGCCTTCTCCTTCACCTGCACGTCATCACGTTTGGCGAGCTTTGCATATGTGGACTTCCACGCCTTGTCCACCATCTCTTTTTCGAGACCGAGCTCGACCAGTTGTTCCTTGATGTGCGCGGCCTTGAGACCTTTGGAAGCCTCGCCCAAGAGCTTCAGGATCATCCCCATCGGATCACGCGCGAAGCGCTCGACGACGGCTGGGCGATCGATGAGGGACTGGTGACGCAGCGTGCCCGCGATGGCCAAGAGGGTGTGAACGCCTAGCCGTACGTTTTCCTCCACAGTGCCGTCGTCATTCCACTGCACCGTGGCGACAGTGCCTTCCCTCGAAAGCACCGTCCCCACTCGGAGTCTCTCATCGGCATGCTGCGGCCTGCGCACCGCGACTTCAGCTCGATCCACGGCTGTCACTGTAGAGGCAGGCGGCCCGACACCGACCCGCAAATGAGGTGGGATCACGCGAATTCCCGCGGACCTGACACTGAAGTTGGCCCGGTTTGGTGGACACCTGACC
Source organism: Microtetraspora glauca (assembly GCF_040656155.1). NCBI lineage: Bacteria > Bacillati > Actinomycetota > Actinomycetes > Streptosporangiales > Streptosporangiaceae > Microtetraspora > Microtetraspora glauca. The sequence continues at coordinate 19,594 of NZ_JBFALK010000039.1, read as the reverse complement.
TCTGGGGAACCCTGGTTCCCGGAAGGAGTCCACTGTGCCGAATAACTATCCGCCGGAGTTCCGCCGGCAGATGGTGGAACTGGTGCGCGCGGGACGGTCGCCGGAGGATCTCGCCAAGGAGTTCGAGCCCTCCGCGCAGTCGATCCGTACCTGGGTGCGCCAGGCCGACCTCGATGACGGCCGCCGCCAAGACGGCCTGACCAGCGCCGAGAAGGACGAGCTGGCCCGACTGCGCCGTGAGAACAAGATCCTCCGCGAGGAGAAGGAGATCTTGCGTAAGGCCGCGGTTTTCTTCGCGCGGGAGACGGATCGGCCGAGATGAAGTACCGGCTGATCGATGCGGAGAAAGACCACCACGATGTCTCCCTGCTGGCCCGGGTGCTGGGTGTGTCGCGCCAGGGCTACTACGCCTGGGCCAAGCGCGGCCCGTCCGCTCGCGCCCATCGTGATGCCGAGCTGACTGAGAAGATCCGCCGGCACCATACGGCCTCCGATGAGATCTATGGAGCGCCGCGCATCCACGCCGACCTGCGCGAGATCGACGGGGAGAAGGTGGGCCGCGAGCGAGTGGCGCGGCTGATGCGCGCGGCTGGGCTGGCCGGTGTCTCCCGGCGCAGGGGCTGTCGCACGACGATCGCGGATCGGCGGGCTGCAGCCGCATCCGACCTGGTGAAACGGAAGTTCGAAGCGGACGAGCCGAATCGGATCTGGACGGCCGACATCACGTACGTGCCGACCTGGCAGGGGTTCGTCTATCTCGCTGTGGTCTTGGACGTGTTCTCCAGGCGGATCGTCGGCTGGGCGATGGCCGACCACATGCGGACCGAGTTGGTGACCGACGCGCTGGCGATGGCGGTTCACCAGCGCCGCCCCAGCGTCGGGGTGATCCATCACAGTGACAAGGGCAGCCAGTACACCTCGATCGCCTTCGGCCAGCGATGCGCGCAGGCCGGGGTTCGCCCCTCGACGGGCAGGACCGGGACATGCTTCGACAATGCGATCACGGAGAGTTTCTTCGCCTCGCTGGAGTGCGAGCTGATCGACCGGCGGACCTTCCGTACCAGGTCAGAAGCCGAACGAGCCGTGTTCGCCTACATCGAGGGCTTCTACAATCCACGCCGCCGCCACTCCGCGAACGGCCAGCTCAGCCCCGCCGAATATGAACGTCGACACGTAATCAAGAGCATTCAAGAAGACGGCTATGCTGCCGCGTAGCTGAAAGCCCTGACCTGTCTACCGAACCGGGGCAACTCCAACACCTACCTCATCATGCTGAGCGTAAGGGGCTCCGCCTCAGTCGTGATCATTTGATGGCGATGAGGGCCCGGGCCCATGCATTGCCAGCCCGGATATCCGTCCCGCCTGGATGACGGGCCCGTGCTGCACGCCTCCGCTGATGACGTTGTGCACGTCGCCCGTCGGCCCTGCCAGTGACCGCGCGCTCGACGCCTTCATAAACCGCTGCAGGTCGTCAGCTAGAGCAGGATCCGCCTCAAGCAGACGGGACAACCGGCTTCGCCACTCGCCCTCGATGCTGGTCACGGTGAGCTGGTCGTCGGACGCGCTCGCGGCCAGCAGTTCGTCACGAGAGGCGTCGAGCTCCTGCGCTGTTTCCTTCACGGCTTTCCCACGTGCGAGCATGCGGGCGATCCCTTCCTTCACCTGTGTCCAGGAATCCGAGATCATCAGCCCCACCAGCGTCGCCGCGCCCGAACTCGCCAGTGCCATCAGTTCAGGATCCACAGCCAGCCTCCTTGAACGCCGTCGTCGATGCGGTCCTGCTCGCGGTCATTGACCCGGCTCGCCGTCCGGCTCCGAGGGAAATGGATCAGAGTCGTCGAATAGCGAGGGGCCTGGTGCGTCGAACCGACGGTCGAGATCGTCGGCGATCTCCTGCCTGCCGTGCTTACGCAGGACATCGGCCACCTGCCGGGCGAGCAGGACGCGTTCCGGATTCCCTTCTCTGAGGTCCATCGTCTCCAGGAAGGCATCGAAATGGTCGGCGGGAGTCTGGGAGGCCAACGGCGACGCGGCCGTTTCGCCATTCCCCGCATACACCGCCGAAGTAGCCCCCCATTCCCCGATAGCTGGACCCAGTACGAGGTGCTGGAACTGCTCGGGCACGCGCGCGTTGTTCGCCGCGGAGGAGAGCTGGGCAAGCAGGCCGATGTCCTTCACCGTCTTCTCGACATGGTCATCGTTCTTCGCGAGCCACCAGACCACGGCGCTGCCGGTATCCTTCAGCACATTCTCGCTGAGGTACGCACGCCTGCTCTGCTCGTACCTCATCTCGTGCTCCCAGACGGTGTTCTCCTTCCGCGCCGACGCGAGCTTGGCGAGCCGGTTCCGGTCCTCCTCCGACAGGGTGAGTGTGACGGATTCGGCCATCGCCCGAAGGCAGCCCGTCCCGTCCGGCTCCATCCAGCCCAGCGCGCCGCTCAGCTCGTGCTGTACGAGTGACGCCCGGCCGGGTAGCTTGCCCTCGGTTACCCTGCGGGCGCGTTCGAGGATCGCATCGACCGCCAATGCCTCGATGTTGACGAGGGATTCGTCCGCCCGGACACCGGATGGCGACCACCGGACCGTCGCGGAGAACACGAAGTCGTAGTCCTCCCAGGCACTGGGCAGGGCGACTTCGGCCAGGCGGTGCTCCCTGCGCTCCACCGGCATATCCGGCGGCTGTGGGGCAGGGTAAGGGACTGCCTCTTCTGACCGGCGCCCCCATTTCTCCACTCCAAGCCATAGGGCCGTAAGTAGTACGAGCAAGAGGAATCCAAGCCACAAGGGCTGAGGAGCGAAGAAGATGAGAGCGACGAGGAGCAACCCGCAGAACACAACGAGGTAGACCGTCATCGTCGTACGGCCAGAACTCATGGATCGGCCTTCCTTGTTCGGATGTCGCGGCGGCCGGCTCACGCGGCCTGGATACCCAGAGCGATATTGATCTTGCGCAGTACGCGATCGCGCAACCGCCCGTCCTGTTCCGGTCGAGCCGGAAGGGAACGCTCCAGTTCACCGGCCATGACGTACAGCCGGGAGAGGACGCCCGTCTGCTGTCGGCCGCCCTCGACCAGTACATCGAGGAGCACATCGTGACGCGGCCCGCCCTCGTCGGCGGCGAGAAGCCAGCGTCGAGCGGGAGGACACCAGACGTCATCCGACCTCTGCTCGAAGACGACGGCCCAGCCGGTGGTCACCTGATCCCGTACGACGTCCCGTGCGATGAGGGTCCTGGCCCGAGGCCCTGCGCCGGCCAGCAGTTCCGGGTCGGCCAGCTCCAAGAACAGGTCGACGTCGACCTCGTATCTGTTGTCCTCGGTGAACTGACGGTTGAGCCGGTCGAACATCAATCGCAATAGCCGGGGATCGGCGTGTACGAACCGAGTCAACGCTTCACGCGCACGTGTGGTCCTGCGCTCATGCCTGGCCAGATGGTGGAGGCGAACTGTGGCCTCGTAGGGGTGATGCACGGCCATCACCTCGGTGCACATGGCGATGATGACGTCGATGAGTGTGTCGGACAGGCCTGATTTCATCGACCAGTCGTAGATTCGCCGCCGGAAGAACCACCCGTGCCGCTGATCCTGCAGGCCCCGGGTCAGCGCCTGCACCGCCGCCCGTTGCCCCGCGCCGTTCACCGGCCCCGCCGACCACCACTGCACCTGCGAGACGAGCACCTCCCGATAGCGGTCATCCAGGCACAAGTCAGCGAACCGACTGACGAGATCGTCTCTTTCGTCCTGGTCCAGGCTCGCCGAAACGACGGTGCGGCCCACCCACGCTTGCAGGCCCTCGCGTACCTCTGGCATGTGCGTCCAGAAATGCCGGCGGACCGCCGCGTCGTACCCGAGGTCCGTGAACCGCACCCTGCCGTCGTCATCCCGTTCGGCGCCGATCTCTTTGAACCGCTGAAGGAGATCCGCATGCTCCAGCAACGGGATGTCTTCCTGGGGATGCTTCACCTCCCGCAGCAACGAAGCAGCGGCCCCGTGTACGACGTCGGCGTGTGCTCCGTGCAGCATCGCGGTAGCGAGCAGCAGCGCGCGTTGCGACCCGGCAAGCAGGTCACACAAAGAGGCGCTTACCTGCCCTTTTCTGCCGGAAAGGGCGGCATAGGCCTCCTTACACCAGCCAGCCAAGTCCCCCGCCGCCTCGGAGTTCTCCCGTGCCTCGCCGACAAGCTCGGCGTAGTGCGCGATCTCCGTCATCGACGGCATCCGGGAGAGGAACTCGGCAGCGGGGCCGAGCTGTCGCATCGCCTCCGGAGGGAATCCGGACTGGCGCAGGTAGCGCCGCAGCACCTCAGGTCCCGGCGGGCGACCGATCACCACGTGGTATGGCCCGAGTCCCGGTTCGAGCCGTTCGCCTCTGTCATCGGGAAGTACGACTACGAGCCGGGCCCGGTGCTTGTGGACTTCGGCCCGGACGGAGTAGAGCTCGCGGTGGGCCCGTGTCCAAAGCTTCTGGTCGGCGGTTGAAAGATCGAGCAGCAGCAGGTCGTCGTCGGCGATGTCATCGCAAACGAGGAGGAGCTCACCCTCGTCATCGTTGAGCGGCATCTCTCGGAACGTCTCCTCGCCGACGCGCAGCTCGTGCAGGAGCATCTGCGCAGCCGCCAACCGGCCGCTGCCCGGCGCCCCGTCAAGAAGGACGGTCCCCTGGGATTCGAGGATCCCCCTCGCCCGACCGAACTCCGGGGGATCGACGAAACGCCGACGCAGCCACAGCAGGTCGTCTGCGGCGACGGTTTTGAACGGCTTTCCCTTTTTATCAGCGAAAGTGCCGAAAAAATTGTTGATCTGAGGACCCGACCCCGAGTGCATCTGGGTGTGAGTGCTGGTGACGGAGGTGTGGAAGTGGTCGCTCAACGGCCGTCGTCCCCATCCGTGCCGGAATCACCGAACCGATGACGGATGCCCCCGTTGTTGATGCCCTCGACGTATGTCGCCCCGGGGCCGGAGAAATGCACGTTGCGCTGATCTCCCTTGCCCAGGTTGAACTGCCCATGGTCGGCCTTGACAACCGTGCCCACGTCGCCCGTGATGTCCCGGCTCTGGACGGCAGTACCGTGTACCTCGCCCATCTGGTTGTTCACCGTTGCCGACGACTCAGGGGCGATGCGGTCGCGGAGCGTGGGCACCAGTTCGGTCAGTCTGTCGGCGATCCTGTCCAGGTCCGGCTTGGCGTCCCCGAGGTCCAGCCGTACGGACTGGTAGTCGGCGAGCCGCTTGAGCTCCGCGGGCAGATCCGCGATGCGGAGCCTTTCTGCCCCGCGGCCGTCGAGAACCGGGATGACCGGGATGCCGCACGCGAGAGCCTCGAGGATCTCCCTGCGGACCCAGTCGTTCTCATCGTGCAGTGCGGGGAAGCGCGTCCAGTCCGGCCCGATGACGGCGAGCAGGACGGCGCTGCGCCGGACGTTGCTCAGCAGCGCCTCGGGGTAGCGCTCCCCGGGCTTGATGGACTTGGAAGCCCGGAAGACCGCGTCCTCTCCAAAACGATGGGAAAGCTCTCTCTCGATCACCACCGCGGTCTTGTCCCCGTCGCCGGTGCGGTAGTTGACGAACACATCGGGCATGGTGGGCTGCCTTTCTACGGAGTGACGATCTACGGAGTGACGACGCGCAGTGCCGTGCTGAGCTCGGGCGACAGAGCACGCACGTTCCGATTGCGCGGGTGGCGCCCCAGGGTGCGGGCGAGGTTTCTCAGATCGGCGGCGATGGTGGCGGAGCTCACGGTGCCGACGTCGCCGAGCAGCTCACGTGTCAGGTCACACCCGTGGTCCACTTCGCCGGCAGCCGCATAGGCGAGAGCCCGGCGGATCCCGTAACGAACGCGGGTGCGGAGGGCCTGGGGTGCGACTCGTGCCAGCTCCCGGTCCAGGAGTTCAGCGGCGTCGCGAGGACGCCCCAGGTCGTACAGGCACCATCCGGTGATCATCGCTGCGGGGTCGGACAGGTTCGTCGTGCCGATGACCGGCCCGTCCGAGTCGTCAGGTCGACTCGCGAGTAGCGTTCTGGCACGGTCCATGCTGCGCATGCAGGCGTCGTAGTCGCCGGCGATCGCGTGTCCCTGGGCCTCCCGCTGGGCGGCGAGCCCGCGGATCCGTGGGGGAACCGCCCCTTCCTGTGCCTTCTGCGCCAGGCCGACGGTCTGCGCGGCGTCCTCGCGGTAGAGCATGACCAGCGCCCTCCGCACCAAGCCGTACGCCGCGAGATGCCGGTCTCCACCGGCGGCGGCCAGGTCGACGGCCTGTCGAGTCCACCACAGCGCTCCCTGCTCGTCGCCGGTCTCCTGGATCAACCAGCCCACATATTCGGCATACCGAGAGCTCATCCTCAGCAGGCCCTGACGCGTGCGCGAGTCAGCCGTGGCGGCGACGTCCTTGAGGGTGTGTGTCTGCGCGATGAGCGCCGGAAGCACGACCGCCGAGTTGGTGACCTGTCCAAGCTGCCGATACTGGTCGAACAGCCACCGGGCCGCCTTAAGCAGTTCCACGCCTCCGGCGTTCGGCCCGGCATGGGTGCGGCCGATACTCATGCCGGCTATGGACATGGCCCCGACAGCGAGGACCTGCCGCCGGCCTACCGGCTGGAACCAGCTCTGACCGTCCCCGGATAGACGCATCAGCCACACCTCCTCGTCGGTGTCGTCGGTCGGTTCCGGCTCGGCGGCCTCGCCCTGCGCTACGGGCGCGAGCCTGACCAGGGAGCCTCCGGCGTCGAGCGCTGCGTCGCAGAGGCGGGCCAGTTCGCGGCTTGGCGCCTTGAGCCCTCGTTCCACCTTGCTGAGCTGGCCCTTGCTGTAATGGACCAACTTGGCTAGATCGGTCAGCGTGAGATTGGAGACGACTCGCAATCTCCGCAGCTCCTGCCCGAAATGGATCGACGGCTGGACCACGTGTACCTCCGTCATTTCCTGGCCGAACAGCCAGCGCTGTAAAGATTGCGGCAGACAGGAACGTCCGAACAAGAGTGATATCGGTGTTTCCCGTTTCCACCTTTTGCGCATACGACGCCCACACCGGCCGCACCCCAGTGACCCACCAGGCGATCTCGTGTAGTTCTCCCGCCAACAGCGGCTGCACGTACCCTCCGCGGTGATCTCGCATGGCGTGGATTTCGCCCAGGACTGAGAACACTACATCATGATGTGATGCCAGCGACCTACAAATAGATTGTGGACTCGATTCACAGTGTGTTGTACTTGCGAAACCTGCTCACCCGACCACCGGTATCCCCGCGGCGACAGCGAAGAGAGCTCCCCCATGCACGGAAACCCCCACCAGCCACCCCCTGGCTACCCGCCGTACCCGCAGACCGTCATCGTGCAGAAGAAGGGCGGCGGCTGCCTGAAAGCGCTGCTGATCGGCGCCGCCGTATTCGTGGGCCTGGTCATCATCGGAGCCGTCCTGAGCAGAGGCGGGGACGCCAGCGGCGACACGCGGCTCAGCCTGAGCCAGGACCGCACGACCGAAGACTCCGGCGACTCCTCACGCGGCTCCGGCGACGACGCCCACACCCGCAAGCCCGCGCTCCCCCACCTCGGAGACGTCGTCAAGGACGGCAAGTTCGCCTTCAAGGTCACCAAGATCGAGAAGGGACTCTCCCAGGTAGGCGAGGGATTCCTGGTCTCCAAGGCCCAGGGCCAGTACGTCCTGATCCACCTCACCGTCAAGAACATCGGCGACGAGGCCCAGATGTTCACCGACTCGGCGCAGAAGCTCATCGACGCCAAGGGCCGCCAGCTCGACACCGACTCCGGCGCCGCCGCGCTCGCCCTGAAGGACTCCAACGCCTTCCTCAACAACATCAACCCCGGCAACTCCGTCCAGGGCATCCTGCTCTTCGACGTCCCCAAGAACATCACCCTCAAGGCCGTCGAGCTGCACGACTCCGTCTTCTCCGGCGGTGTCACGGTCGCCCTCACGCGCTGACCGGAAGTCGCCTCACCCGCTGACTGGAAATACCGCGATCACCCCTCAGACCCCGTCACGAGGAGAACCTCATGCTCCGCCGCATGCTGGCCGTACTGACCCTGACCGCTGCCGCCCTCACCACACCCACCAGCGCGCATGCGGACACCACCTTCCGCGGCGAGGGCGATGACGTCGTCCGCATCAACCCCACCAAGAAGCCCGGCCTCATCCGCTTCAGCCACGACGGCGAGTCCAACTTCATCGTCTACACCGTCAACGGGCGCGGGAAGACCGACGAACTCCTGGTCAACGAGATCGGCCCCTACGACGGCACCGTGCTGTACAACGCCTACGACAGCAAGGGCACGGTCGGGCTGCAGATCAAGGCCGACGGCGCCTGGACCGCCACCTTCAAGCCGGTCACGAAGGCCCGCTGCTGGTGCGCCTCCACCATCCGCGGTACCGGCGACCAGGTGCTCAAGCTCTCCCCCACCCGCGGCCTGCGCACCGTACGCGCCGCGCACAACGGCGAGTCCAACTTCATCGTTTATGGCTACCCGCGCGTCGGAACCTATGGCGACCTGCTCTTCAACCAGATCGGCAGCTACAAGGGCAAGGCCCTCCTGCCCGTCGGCACCCGCCTCGTCACCGTCCACGCCGACGGCACCTGGACCCTCACCCGCCGTTGACGCAGCGCCCGCTCCACGCACTTGGGGCACTGAGCTACAGATCACATACCGGTTTCAGACTTAGATCGCTCCATTCCCTCCATTCCAGCAGCCATTTGCATCTCTCGGACCACGAGTCGCTTGTACAGAGAAGCCATGTTTACGCGCATTCTGCAGCTCATCTTCAGCGTGAGCACACCAAACGCACCGCCGCCGACAGTCGCCACTCCGCCTGTGTTCTTGCAGGTCGGATCTCTGGGTCCGCTCCTCGCGGGCGTGTACCGCAGCCCTCATCCCGAAAACGCGGATCTCGTGCGCTGGGCGCTCATGGATGTGCAGGGCGAAGCACAACGCACGGTGAGCCCGGAAGCGGCGACTCTGGTGCATGCCATCGATGACTTCGAGATGGCCGTCGACGAGATGCTGGCCTGCGCGGGCGAGCAATACGACGAGAGTGATCGGTTCTGGTTCAAAGCCACGCTTGAGCAGGTCAGCACGGAAGCTCTCGATGTGGCCTTCGCCTTGCAGAGCTACCTTTCCCGGCACCCCCGTTCCCCTTTCTACTGACCCCGCAGGCACAAGCAGTACAGGCTGAAGGAGAAAAGCCGCGTGAGCGAGCAGCAGTCCCGGGCCTGCGATCCCCAGTTGATCGACTCCACCACGCGCCTGGTCGAGTTCCTCCGCGATCTGGCGAGCGCCCGTCGGGTTCCGGTCAGGGACATCCGCAGCCACGCGCAGGTGCTCTGGCTCGTGGACCTCCCGGACACCCTCGTGCCACAGCGATCAGCGGAGCTCGGCGATGTCCTGCTCTCCGTCGACCACGTGCGCAGCGTCCCGCCCCCTTCCCCGCCCGGAGAGCTCGACGGATGGCTGAAGCCGGAACAGCTCGTCAACCCGGACATCGACGCGCCGGACCTCTCCGACTCGGGCCCCGGCCGCGTCGAGGAAACGGGTGAGGACGGGGAGCCGCGATGGCGACAGGAGACTCAGCAGGACCGTCCTGACATGGTCGAGATCTATGCGAAGTGGCTCCCGAAATGGCAAGCCTGGGCCGAAGAGGAACGGGTGCGCCTACGTCAGCAGCGCTGGCATCGCGAGCTCTACTCCATCAGCACCCAGCTCGGCCAGATCGACGACGAGTGGGAGCTGGTGCTGGCGACCGGGCTGCTCACGTGGACCGCGCCCGGCGGCATCCGGGTCCGGAACCACCTGATCGCGACCCGGCTGCACCTGCGCGTCGACCCGGACACCGAGAGGATCGACGTACTGCTCGGGGAGACCGCGCCGGCACTGCAGGACCGCGAGCTGTTGGCGGACCTCGACGGGTTCACACCGCACCGGACCGACCGGCTCCGCCAGCGGGTACGCGAAGGGGACGCTGTGGGCTTGCAGCCCTCCTTGGCCGACCTGCTGGAGTCCTGGTGCGACCGCGGATTGGAGGCAGAGGCCCGTTACCTGCCCGAGTGGGCTCCTCGCGAGACGCCCTCGACAACCGCGGAGGTACGGCCGGCGCCCGCGCTGGTTTTGCGTAAGCGGGACCACGGCTCGCTGATCTCGTACTACGACCAGATGATCTCCACTCTGACCGGTCCGGACGCGCAGACGCCTTTGGGGCTGGCCCAGCTCGTCGCTCCCCTCGAGCCGGCGGAGCGGATGCTCTTTCTGCGGGACCAGGGCATCGTGTCCGCGCAAGCCCTCGGCCAGGACCCGTTGTTCCCGCTCCCCGCCAACCCCGAACAGCGCACGATCATGACCCGGCTGCGTACGGACAACGGCGTCGTCGTGCAGGGCCCTCCGGTTATCAACGGGACCTGAGCCGGTCTCTTCCATTTCATCAACGAGCGCAGATGGTGACCTTCTGTCATCGTCGTTGCTTTCTTATCGGCGGGTGTTCAACGACGAGAAGGAACGACAATGGCGATCAGCCTGGCAGTGCGTCCCTCGACCGGACGGCGGACCTGGACCGTGGTGGATGAGTCCTACCGGACGGTGCCTCCGGTCGAGGAGTGGCTTGAGGCGCATCGGCATCTGTGGTCACCGAACACCGTCCGGGGCTATGCGACGTCGCTCGCGCAGTGGTGGACCTTCCTGGAGCGCCGCGGCGAGGCCGACGGTTGGCGGGACGTCGGCGTCCCGGCGATCACGGGGTTCCTGTCGTGGTTACGCAACGGCCGCACCGTCGAGCATGCGCTCGTCCCGCTCGACCAGGCGCCCTCCCCGGAGACCTTGGAGGCCCGGCTCGCCGCGCTGATCTCCTTCTACCGCTGGCAGGAGACCGTCCATGCGGTGCCGGTCGCCCATCGTCTGCTGCGAGGTACTCCTCGCCGGACCCCGGCGCGGGGGTTGCTGGCACACCTGGACGCCCGCACCGCGCCGAGCACTTCCTCGCTGGTCCGGATACGGCGGCAACGACATCATGACCGGCCACCGCTGCTGCTCCCGCAGGAGATCCAGGCGATCCTGGATGGCTGCGCTTGGCCCGACCGTGATAGCGGCGAGTGGGCGGGGAACCTACGCGACCGGCTGCTGTTCGCGCTGCTCGCAGAGACTGGGATGCGGCTGGGTGAAGCCCTTGGCCTGCGGATCAGCGACTTCGTCATGGGCCGCGGCGGCACCCCGTATGTTGAGATCGTTCCGCGCGAGGACAACCCCAATGGGGCGCGGGTGAAGATGATGCGCACGCGCCGGATCTACGTCGGCGCCGACCTGGAACGGCTGTTCGCCGACTATCTGACCCAATTGGCCTGCCGCGCTACCGAGCTCGGGCTGCCGATCAGCACGGACTCACCGCTGCTGGTGAACGTGGCCCGGCCGCCGCTGCTGGCCGCGATGCGTGAGGGCACCGTGCGCGACAAGACCGCCCTGCTACGCGGCAAGGGTATCGGCCCGGCCAGCTGGAGCCCGCATTGGTTCAGGCACAGTCACGCCACCGCGTTACTGCTGGCCGGGACCCCGGAGTGGGTCGTGGCACGTCGCCTGGGACACGCCCACGTCCAGACCACGCTGGACCTTTACGGCTGGGTCCGTGAGGACGAGGCGCTGCGCGCCGCGGCGAACTGGAAGACCTACGCCTCCACCTGGCAGGTCGGCCATGACCGGTGACCGTCCGCGCCGCCTCCATCTCGCCGGCGAGGACGATCCGATCTGGCGGCTGTGGTCCCAGCTGCCTGAGCCCTGGCGCGGCCCGGTCATCGGCCCCGGCATCGACGGCTGGGACGCCATCACCGAGAACATCGACTACAAGATCAACCTGACCGGGTTACCCGAGTTGATCCAGGCCGAGCTGGCCTGGATGGCGCACTGGCAGGCCGCCGACGGCACCCGTTCCTCGGTGCTGGCCATCAGCCAGCTCGCCAACATCCTGCGCCGAGCGATCCGCGACGGTCACCCCTTCCCGTCCTCGATCCGGCAGATGGGTTGGGAAACCGCTGCAGTGCTGCAGACCTGGTTCTATGCGACGCGGTGGGGCCGATTCCCACCGCACGGCGTCCGGGCGCGGCTGCGCGTCATCTTCCGCTTCGCCCACACCGCGCTGCTCGCGGCCTGCCATGGCGGGCACTGGTGGGAGCTGGACTACTGGCATCCCCGCTGCGACCCCCGGATTCCTTTGGGTGAGCGGGAGCCGATGGCGCACTACGGCTGCTCCCCGGCGCTGATCGAATGTCTATGGCTGCGGGAGGCGGTCAAGTGGCACCTGGGCACCATGCTGGAGGCCGGGACGCTGCGCTGGACCAGTATCAGCGAGGAAAAGCTCCGCTGCCTGCACCGGTTCGATCGGTGGCTCGCGATCGCCTTCGACGATCCCCGCGAGGTGCTGGCCGACCCGGCCGCCGCAGCGCGTCAGGCCGCGGCCTTCCGGCGCTGGGACGCCGACCCGGCTAACCGCAGCGACGGCCGCAAGCACCGCCGGGTGCCGGGCAAGGTTCACCCCCGCCTGATCAACGACGACCTGCGTGCCGTCGCCGAGCTGTTCGCCTTCATGGCCGCCAACCAGGCCGAGACCCGCCGCGTCCTGGGAGTGCTCGCCGAGCCGTGGCAGCAGGTCAGCGACGTCCATGCCGCCGGCTGGCTGCGGCAGGTCTCCCGGATCCCGCACGAGGTGGCCCTGCACGAGGAGGACTACGTCGACGACCATGCCCTGGCGCAGATCACCGCCGCGCTGCCGCTGCTCGGATTGCCACGCGAGGAGCAGATGCAGATCACCCGCGGCGACGGCCGGCACGTCCTGTCCGACGGATTCGGCGACCCGCAGGCCATGCGGATGATTCTGCTGCAGATCCTCACAGGCCGCCGCTCCAGCGAGATCCGCCACTGCGACTTCGACTGCCTGTCGGCGGGCACCGGCCGGGCCCTCGACGCGGCCCAGGGCGAACAGATCGCCCGCTTCCGCTACGCCCAGACGAAGATCGATATCGCTCCGGACACCATCCTCGTCGACTCCGAGGTCGTCGTGATCATCGAAGAACAGCAGCAGTGGGTCCGCGACAGGTTCCCCGACACTCAGCCCAAGCACCTGTTTCTTCAGCTCACCGGCAACCGGACCGGCACCAAGCCCTACCCGTCCGGCACCTACTCCTACCGGCTGCGCGCGTTCAGCAAGGTCATCCAGGTCCTCGACAGCTACGGCAGGTTCGTCGGGCTCAGCCACACCCATCGTTTCCGGCACACCAAGCTGACCCGGCTGGCCGAGCTCGGGCTGCCGATCCACGTCCTGCAGCGCTACGCCGGACACGCAACCCCGTCGATGACGATGCACTACATCGCCCAGCGCGAAGAACACGCCGAACAGGCCTTCCTGGCCACCCGCAAGGTCAAGGTCGACGGCACCAGCGTGGTGTTCTCCCGCGAGGACCACGATCTGCTGCACCTTTTCGACCGGGCCGACCGCATTCTGCCGCACGGCTGGTGTCTCCTGCCGCCCCTGCAGACCTGCGACAAGGGCAACGCCTGCCTGACCTGCTCGGTCTTTGTCACCGACACCAGCCACCGAACCGCCCTGGAACGACAGCTGGCCGACACCACGGCGCTCATCGAGCGCACCATCACGGCCTTCGCCGAACGCCACGGCCACCCGATGCCTGAGGACAACCCCTGGCTGGCCCAGCGGCAGGCCGAACAGGCCGCCCTGACCCGACTCCTCCACGCGCTCGATCACCAGCCAGGACGCGCCGTCCAGGGAGCCGGCTGCGGCGCTCCACCCCAAGGGCCCGTTCCCGTCACCCTCGATCTCACCCGCCGCCGAAGGACCCGGCCATGAACGATGCCCGAGCCAAGCGCACCGCCGTCTTGACCACGGCCGCCAAGGCCAAAACCCACGCCAAGACGAAAGACGCCGAGCAAGCCATCCGCACGCTCCTCAAGCGGGGCGAGCCGATCACGTTCAAGGCCGTCCAGCGAGAAGCGGGCGTCTCCCACGCCTTCCTCTATAACCACCCCGAGCTCCGCGCCCGCATCGAGCGTCTGAGAGCCCAAGCCCGGCTGGCTCCCGAATCGCCCCCCCAGCCCACCGGCGATAACGCCATCATCACGGTTCTGACCGACCAGATCACCCAGCTGAAGAAGCAACACCGGCAAGAAGTCCAAATACTTCGAGAAGCGCTGGAGCGTGCTCATGGCGAGAACCTTGACCTCCGGCGCGAACTCGCCCGCCGGAGCGGATGACCGTTGAGCACCATCCCAGTACCTGACAGCTGGCTGCTAGGAACAGCCAGTCAGGATCAGCGCCGTGGTCAAGAGGAGTGAGACGAGTGAGGTCCATCCTCCCGCACAGAGCGCTGCCGCCAGGGCGAACGGGACCGCGCTGAGCAACGACCACCACAGCGGGTCGGTCGTGGATAGCCCTAGCTTGCTGAGGGCCGACGCTCCGGCGATCCAGCCGATCATCGCGAGAATCAAGACCGCGCCCGCCCACAACAGTCTGCCGCCTGGGGTCGCCGTCATCGGCGAACCATTTGGCGTCATGAGCGCCACGACATACAGCACGGCCATCGCGAAGATTGCGGCAAAGAGCAAGACGATCGGGCCCAGCCCGAGAACAAAGATGGCGACGACATACAAACCGGGGCCAAGCAGCGAACCTACGAACCCTACTCCGATGATCTGACCGGCGGTCCACGGCCACTTCCGGCCCGATAGAACCGCCTTCCAACTGTCGACTAACGCAGATGATCGCATCGCGAGATCGTAACTTTCGCTCGGCAACATCTGGGAGTACTGCGTGACGCGACAAGGTAACGTCCCTGCGATCGCATCAACACGCTGACCAGCCTTAATGCCCTCAGTTCATGATTGTCCCGCGGATAACACCGGGGACGGGCAAGACGCACAGCATCGCCAACCTGCTCTCGGCCTTGCTCGCCCAGGGCCAGCGTGTGCTCGTCACGAGCCAGAAGGCGCAAGCGCTTCGCGTGCTGCGGGACAAGCTGCCCCCGGAGATCGCCGGCCTATGCGTTTCCATGACCGATCTCGGCCGTGGTGGCTCAGCGGAGCTGGAGGGCGGCGTCAAGGCGCTGTCGACCCGCTTTTCGTCGTTCGATCCAGCCCGGCAGACCAAGACCATCGCGGAGAAGCGGCACCAGCTCGACGCCGGACGACGGGCGACCGTGGAGCTGACGGAGAAGATCCGCGCGTTACGCGAATCGGAAACCTACCGCCATGCCGAGATCGCACCCGGATACTCCGGAACCCTCGCCGACATCGTGCGGCGGCTCGGGCTGGAGGAGGCCGAGTGTTCGTGGATGCCCGTACCTCTGCCTTCCGGGGCAGCGCCTGTGCCGCCAATCTCGCTTGGTGAAGCCGCCGAGCTTGTCACCCTGCTCGCCGGGGAGACGCCCCGACGCAAGGCGAGACCTGCGCAGAGGATCCCCGAAGTGGCCGACCTGCCCAGCGCTGAGAGGCTCAAGGGTCTGATCGCGACGGAGGCGGCCGCGCAGGATCAGGCTCGGCAGGCCCAGACGGAGGTTTCCGCACGCCTGGAACATCTGGAGCCGCAGGTGATCGAGCGGCTGGAGGTCATCGCAGCCGACGCAGGTCTCAAGATCGAACAGCTCGGCTTGCCCGACAACTCAGAAACGTGGGATCCGGCCGATTGGGCAGTCCGGGCTCTGGCGGACGGACTCGTCAGCCGCGAGATGGCCGTCTGGGAGCAACTCGCCGCACACTCTGATCGCCTCGACGCAGCTCAGGATGCCGTCCGGCAGATCGGCTTCCGAAAGATCGAACATCCGCAGCTGGACTCGCCCGCCGCGGCCGGCTCCTACCTGCAGTCCCTCCGAGCGCTTCGCGACTATCTGGCCGGAGGAAACCAGCTCAAGCGCGGCCTGTTCCGGCCCGCCGTCCAGAAGCAGGCCGAGCCGTGGCTCAACGCCACGGTCGTCGACGGTGTCACGCCTTCCAACGCCGAGCTCCTTTCCCTGGTCATCGCCGACCTTGAAGGCCGCGCCGCCGCAGACGAGCTCGGGCGCGGCTGGCAACTGGTGGGTGTGGAATTCCCGCAGGACCAGCCCCTGCAGCGCAGAGTCGCCCAGCTCGGCGACGCGTTCGATCGGCTGGGACGCGTGCGTCAGATCATCACGGCGATGGCGGAAACATCCCGGACCCTCGCCGCCACCGGAGTCCACATCAGCCTCCGTACTCCCCGCGAATGGCGCTCCTACGTAACGGCTCTGCGTGCCGTACGACTCCGGGCCGAGGCAGACCGTGCCACAGCCCAGCTCGGCGATCTGTTCGCGGCACTCGAGCAGGAAGCTCGTCTCGGCACACCGGCACCGGAACTCCTCGAAGCAGCGCATTCGGTCGCCGTGCGAGATGTGATCACCTATCAGGTCTGCCTCACCGCTCTCGCCGACGCGCAGCGCGAGCAGGCCGAGCAGCACCGGTGCGACGAGCTGACGGGGAGGGTGCGTGCCGCCCATCCGGCGCTACTGACACTGCTCGCGGAAGCCCGCGTATGGCAGTCCCACTTCTCCACCTGGGATCGCGCCTGGGCCTGGGCCAAGGCGCAGACGTTCTTTATGCGGCAGCGGCAGCCGGGCCTCGAACAGCGGCTGGAGAGCGAACTCGAGGCCGCCACCGCCCGGGAGATGCGGCTGACCGCGGAACTCGCCGCCGAGCAGGCGTGGCAGGCGGCCCTAAGCCGGATGAACGCACGGCAGACCACGGCGTTGCGGGCCTACCAGGACCACATCGGCAAGCTGGGCAAGGGGACCGGACGCTACGCCGGAAAGTACCAGAGCCTCGCGCGTGAGGCCATGTTGCACGCCCGCGACGCGGTCCCGGCGTGGATCATGCCGCTGCAGCAGGTGCTGGAGACGATCCCGCCGATCCGCGACTCTTTCGACGTCGTCATCGTCGACGAGGCCAGCCAGGCGAGCATCGAGGCGCTCTTCCTCCTCTGGCTGGCGCCGCGTGTCATCGTGGTCGGTGATGACAAGCAGTGTGCGCCATCCACTGTGAGCCACGGCGAGCTGGAACCCATCTTCGCCAAGTTGTCGACGTATCTCCCCGACCTCCCCGCCTACCTGCGGGACGCCTTCACGCCGAAGTCGAGCCTGTTCGACCTGCTATCGACGCGGTTCGGCTCTGTCCTGCGGCTCAAGGAGCACTTCCGGTGCATGCCGGAGATCATCGACTTCTCGTCGCGGCAGTTCTATGCCGACGAGCCGCTGGTACCGCTGCGCCAGTTCGGCGCCGACCGACTGCCACCGCTCCAGGTCGTACGGGTGAACGGCGCGTGGAGCGAGGGGTCGGCGACGCGCCTGCGCAACGGCGTGGAAGCCGAGGCGATCGTGGAACGGATCCTCGACTGTATGGAAGATCCGTCCTATGACGAGAAGACCTTCGGTGTCGTCGTGCTGCAGGGTACGGGCCAGGCGCAGCTCATCCACAACATGCTGCTCGACCGGGTGGATCCGAAGGACTGGGAGAAACGGCGCCTGCGGGTGGGCACGCCGCCCGACTTCCAGGGCGACGAGCGCGACATCGTCTTCCTGTCGATGGTCATCGCCGAGAGACGCTCCGCGGTGACCTCCACTGAGTGGCAGCGCCGGTTCAACGTCGCCGCCTCGCGGGCCAAGGACCAGATGTGGCTCTTCCACTCGGTCAGCCCCGACCTTCTCTCACCGGCATGTCTGCGGCGCTCACTGCTTGCCTACATGACGAACCCGCCTGCGACGAACCTGCCCAGCTCGCTCTCCGACGTGACCGCCGACGCCCCTCACCCGGCTTTCGACTCGCTCTTCGAGCAGCGGGTGTTCCTGCGCATCCGCGAGCGCGGATACCACGTAACCCCTCAGTTCGAGGTCAACGGCCGCCGGATCGACCTCGTCGTGAGCGGCGCCAAGGGACGTCTCGCGGTGGAGTGTGACGGCGACTTCTGGCACGGCACGCCCGAGCAGCGCGCGGCCGACCTGGATCGGGAGCGCGAACTCAAGCGGGCGGGCTGGCGGTTCTGGCGGATTCGTGAGAGCGAGTTCTACTTCGACTCGGATGCTGCGCTGGAGCCTTTGTGGGCCGAGTTCGACCGGCGCGGCATTCGGCCTGGCGAGGTCATGCCCGATGGGGAAGGCATCCCGGTTTCAACGTGGAGCGCTGTGGCCTTGTCTGCGTACGACGGCTGGGACGGACTCGAAGACGGCGATCCTCTTGAGATGGGCGAGGTCCCCATCATGGCGATGTCCGTGGCCCAGCGGGGCCGCGCAGCCCCACGTTCGGCAGCTATGCCGGTCCCGGTGGTGAGCACACCCGGTTCGACGTCAGCGATCCGCGCATGGGCGCGCACACAGGGATACGCCGTCGGCGACCGCGGCCGACTTCCCGAAGAAGTGGTCGACGCATTCCTTCGAGCAAACGAAACTCCTTGAGAAGGGTCCACGGGTGAATGACGAGCTGTGGGCGCGGCGGATGTTGCCCCAAGGCCGGGTAGTTAAGGCACCCGTGGAGCTGTCAAGAACGTGAGTTCCCCAGACATGGGAACGGAGATCCAGTAGACAGGTGATCTTCCACAACCATCCGTCGAAACTGAATCTCCGTTGATTGCCGAGTCTGCTGGGTTGCTCACAAGCATTGTGCAGGCAGTGCGCATCCGTTCGGTGGTCGCGAATCGCCTCCTCCGGTCCGGGAGAATGCAGGCATGGTTGAACAGAGCATCTGGATGCAGAAGGTTGCCGCCGACCCTGACCACTCCAGCTGGTTCATCGAGCGATTTCGTTCCATGGCGCGCGCCGGTGACGACCTCGCCGGGGAAACCCGCCTTGTGGACGCCATGGTGGCGCGCCGCGCCCGCATCCTCGACGCCGGCTGCGGGTCCGGCCGGGTCAGTGGCGCATTGGCCGAGGCCGGCCACGACGTCGTCGGCGTCGATGTCGACCCGGCTCTGATCGAGGCCGCCGAGCAGGACCACCCCGGGCCGCGATGGTTGGTTGGCGACCTGGCCGAACTCGACCTTCCTGCACAGGGCATCACCACGCCGTTCGATGCCATCGTCTGCGCCGGGAACGTGATGACGTTCCTCGCGCCAAGCACCCGTCGTGAAGTGCTGAGACGGTTCCGTGCGCACCTCGCGCCTGGGGGCCGGGCCATCATCGGTTTCGGCATCGGCCGCGGTTACGAATTCAGCGAGTTCTTTGCGGACGCGGCGGCCTGCGCGCTCGAACCCGACCTGCTGCTGTCCACCTGGGACCTGCGTCCGTTCAGGGACGACTCGAGCTTCCTGGTTGCTCTCCTCCGCCCTGCCTGACACGGCGGCTGAGGATGGCTGAGCACTCCAGCCACACATCCTGATCAGGTACGTCCAGGTAGTGGGGTGGAGCCTGAACCACGGACAACCGGCGCATGTGGGCTCTTCGATTTTGAGGGGAATGCTCGCCTGCGCTTCCCCTCCTAGCGTGGAGACCGACCATGACATCGACCATGCCACCTCCTGCCGGGCGCTGGGGGTGTCGCAGTCGTGGTTCTACAAGTGGAAGGACCGCATCGGCCAGACCGCCCCGACGGCGCGTGAGCAGCGGCG
>NZ_JBFALK010000038.1:0-40695 GCF_040656155.1 Microtetraspora glauca | reverse complement strand
ATCCGCCAACGCGACCAGAATCGACTCCGCCAGGCCGGCCTGCTCATCGGTCAACCGGCCGGTCGCCGCGCAGATCGCCGTCACATACCCCTCCGACAGACTGTCGTCAGCGAACCGGGCCCGGACTACAGGCAGACGAGCCAGCTCGACCGCGAGCGCGACCAACCGCCCTGCCCCCGCCGCGCTCATCCCCGCCGCCGTCCGCAACCACAACTTCGTCGACGCATGCCCATGCGCCCTGGCCTCACCAGCGGCGTGGACCCGCTCCACTCGCGCCGCGACCGCCGAAACCAGCCGATCCCGCGCGAACAACAGATCCTCTACCTCGGCCAGACACACAGGCGCGGACTCCGGCACCACCGCGAGCGCCAGAGCGGACGCCGTCTCCCGGACCGACGCCACCAACGGCCACGACACCCGACCCGCGCCCCTCGCAGTAGCACGGGAGGGGTCGTCGGCGCCTGAAGCCCCGGCGGCCTCGCCGCCACTAAGAGGCTCGCCCCCACTCAGAGGCTCGTCCCCGCTCAGAGGTTCATCTTCGCCCGGAGCCTCATCTTCGCCCGGAGCCTCGTCTTCGCCCGGAGCGTCGCCGTCGCTGGAAGTCTGGTCACGGGCAGGGGCATCGGCATGGCTTGGGGCGGCGGCCGCGCTGTGGTCGGTGGCGCTCAACCTTCCGTCGTCCGTGGGGCCCTCGATGGGGAAAAGGGGCGATTCGGGGGAAGCGCTGTGGTTGTCAGTGGCGGCGCCCGGCTTTTCATTGTCGACGCGAGCGGAATGGACGGAGTCCTTGTCGGGGGCGAGAGCCGAGCTGCCGTCCGATTTCCAGGCCTTCGTTCGAGCCGTGATTCGTTCCCACCACTCGGCATCGCATGGACCGGTCTGAGAAGGGCGCTCGTGCCGCGAAAAGAACTCCAATGACCCGAAGAGCTCCATCGCGCCCGCCCCCTCTCTCGAATATTCGAACGTGCATATGAATAATGCCATGTCCGAACACGTGCTCGCAACGGATTTGTGGCGAGGATTAAGAAGTTATTTTGAAATCAAATTTCATAATATGTCCCTTATTGGTGGGCGTAGTGGTGCACCAATGAGCGTTGTTCAACCTGAAGTGGCAGGTCACAAGCCCGTTGCAGGTCAGCAGTCTTGATCACAAATAGAGAAGCCCCTGGTGAGTGGGTTGTCGACCAAGAGCAACACCACTCCAGGAGCTTCGAGTGCTGTTCTACCGTGCCGCAAAAACGGGTGAGGTATCTCTTGGGTGGCCGACATGTGTCTGTCTACCGGCATACTTCTGTCGATGCGTCTCGGGTTCGTCCGCCGCTTCCGGTTGGCGTGCGTCACGGGGCACGCCCTTCGGCGTTTGTTGCTTATCAGTGGGCCGACGTTAGCTCGCAACGGGCGGCGCGTGATCCATGACCTTCGCAACTCGATGGTCGCCTACTCATGATCAGGGAGCGATGGCCTTGGTCGGGTCCACGTGCGCCTGTGGATGCTCTGCCATTCGGATTCCGGGTCTTGCCGAATCGTATGCGGTCACGGTCGGCCGGTTGGTGCAGTCTGAATCCACCCAAGAGTTGGTCTAGGGGTGAAATGTCCCCGCTGGGCGCCATAATGGGCGATCGGGACCTCTCTCCACGTGCATTCGGTCCGTATTCTGGTCAATTAATTCAAGGCGTCACACGCAGGATCAATCCCACCAGAATGACCAGGCGTTCTTGCCGCAGATCTGCTCGGCGTAGTCCGCGAGCGTTCCGGGCCCCTGCAGGATGCTGTCGGGGCAGAACGTCCAGTGCTCGGCGGCGACGTGCAGCGCGTGCTCGAAGGTGGCCGGAGGCGCGGCGACGCTGAGGTCGAGGGTGTTGAATCCCATGCCGATCACCCGTACGCCGAAACGTTCCTCCCAGCTACGCACGACGGCGGCCAGGGGGACGGTCCATTCGTTGTGGTGCACCGCGCCCTGCCAGCCCATCACCGCGAGGGCGTCGGCACCCCGCTCGACCGCCGCCAGACCGAGTGGTGTGCGGCGTCCGGCCACGATCCGGGCGTACCAGTCGGCCACCACGTCGGGGTCGGCCACCAACCGGCCGGGTTCCGCCGTGCCCGGACAGTCCTGGCCGTAGGGCGCGAGGTCGGCCACTCCACCGGCGAGCAGGTCCTGCCAGACCTCCGCCATGAACGCGCCGGCCCGGTAGTTGTCGATCTCGGACGCCGGCTCCGGCGCGATCTGCCCCGCCGACCAGGGCTGTACGGAGTCTTCCAGGAGTACGGGCCACAGGCCGGACCGGGGGTGTTCGGCCCGTAGGTGGGCCCACAGCGACGCGGGGACGGGCGCGTCGCTGAGCCAGAACGAGGGGCGGCGGTGCGTCCGGAGCTTGTCGTACTCCGGATCCGGCCACACCAGGGACCCCGGCGGGAGGCCGGACGGGAGGGCGCGGTCGCCCCCGCCGTCCGTGAACAGTAGCCCCAAATGTTCACCGTCGTCCGTTCTGATCACCACTACCCCAGGATCTCAGAATCACTGTCGGAGTCACCTGGGTCCATTCCACTTCTTCGCGGTGGACCAGATTGAGTGCTGTTCGAGTGGGTGTGCGGCGATCTCAAGCCGAGCAACGTCCCGAGAACGCTCGACGGCCCGGTATGTGGAGCACGGTCATGCGCCGCGTCCACTGGAAGGCGGATCAGCCGCGACCGCAGCCCAGATCCTCGGGAGCCGCGGTCTCCGGCAGGTGGCGCCGCCATTCGTCCTCCGTCAGCGGGCGGCCCGCGACGGCGCACACCGCCTTCTGCGGATCGTCGGGAAGGTTCGTGCTCCACAGGCGTACGGTGCCGTCGTCGCCCGCGCTGGCCAGGACCTTCCCGTCCGGGCTGAAGACGAGGGAGGTGACGAATCCCTGGTGACCCTTGATCGGCGCGCCGATCGGCCGGCGGGTGGCCACGTCCCACAGCCGGATCTCGCCGTCACGGCCCGCGGTGGCCAGCGTGCGCCCGTCTGAGCTGAACGCCGCGGCATCGGCGCCGCCGGCGTGGGCCTGCCATGGCGCGCCGATCGGCCGGCGGGTGGCCACGTCCCACAGTCGGATCACGCCGAAGTCGGGGTCGGTGGGGTCGAGCCAGAGCGTGACCGCGTGGTGGCCGCTCCTGTCGATCTCCACGACATCGGCGCTGGCCTCCTCGGTCTTCTTCGTGGTGCGGCCGGTGGCGACATCCCAGAAGCGCAGCACCCCGTCCACCCCGGCGGAGGCCAGAGTTGCGCCATCAGGGCTGAAAGCCATGTCCGCGATGCCGTCGATGGGGCCGGTGATGACGTTGTTGTCGGGGTCGTGTCCCGTGAGGTCCTCTCCATGACCTGTCATGACGCGGCTGAGGGGGCGGCCGGTGGCCAGGTCCCATACCTGGATGTCGTTCCTTTCGGCGATCGCGACCGAGCGCCAGCCCGGGCTGAACGCGATCTGCTGCATATTCCCGTCGCAGCGATGCCCCTACGCGGCGGCCCGTCGCACGATCTCGAAGCACGAGCTTCCCATCCTGCGCGACGGCGACCGTCCGCCCGTCCGGGGATACGGCGAGCGCGCCTGCCGGAAGGGTTTGACCTCGCCTGCCGTCGGTCGTCCACTGCTGGAGCACGTCGTCGATGGCAACCGTCAACGCGCTGCCGTCGGAGCCGAAGGACAGCACCTTCGCGTAGCGGTCGGAGGAGGTTCCGGCCTTGCTGAGCGTTATAGGATCGCCGATCCGGGCCAGGGTGGTGGTGTTCCAGAGCCGCCCCGTCCCGTCATGGGACGTGGTCCACAGGCGGGCGCCGTCGCTGGTGAAACTCATCGCGACGATGTCGTCGGTGTGGCCGGTGACTGTCGTCCCCGTACGGCGGCCGGTTTTGACGTCCCAGTATTGGACGCTTCGGTCGACGGCCGTGGCCAGGGTCGAGCCGTTCGGGTTGACGGCGAATTTCTCGATCTTCCCCGTGCGGATGGGATCGCCCATGCTGCGGAGCGAGGACGCCTGCCAGAGCCGGACCTCGCCGTCGTGGTACGTCAGGAGAATGCCGCCGTGGAGGCCCAGGAAATCCACCTTGACGGGGAGGTCGGACAGCCGCTGCCCGGTGACCCTGTCCCAAACGCGCATGGTCTCGTCCTGGACGGTGAAGATCGTGCGGCCGTCGGGACCGAACGCCATCTGACTCGTGTCGGGAGGTCTTCTCATCGGCGAGCCTGCGGGCTTGCCCGTAACGACGTCGTAGAACCTGATCCGCTCATCGAGGGTGGCCACAGCGATGACTTCGCCGTCCGGGCTGAAGCCGACGGTGTCCACGCGGCCGTTCGGGTCGGAGACGTCGGGGACCGGCATGATGGGCGCGTTGACCGGCTTGCGAGAGGCCACGTCCCACAGGCGTACTGTATGGTCCTGCCCCACGCTGGCCAGGATCTTCCCATCGGGGCTGAAGAGCGTGCCGAAGATGGAACCGGTGTGGCTGTCCGGCAGGGTGCCGACCCGCCTGCGGCTCTTCACATCCCACACCTCGATCGTGTCGCCGGTGCCGATAGTGACGATCACGTCGCCGTCGGGGCTGATGCCTCCGGCGGTCGAAACGGGCATCACCGTCTGCGCCGTGGTGGCCAGGAAGTCGAGCATGCCCTGCCGGGCTTCGCCACTGTGCCAGATCTGCCACGCGGCTGCGGCCAGCAGGCCCGACATGAACGGATCGCTCTGCCGCACGGCATGACTCCGGTTCATGACCGTGGCCGAGAGTGAGCGGGCCTCGGCCAGAGCCCGCTCGTTGCTCGTGCTCATCCAGGTGACGCCCGCGATCGTGACAAGCGCCACCGTCGCCGCGAGCCAGGCGAGACCCTTCCTGCGGACCTTCTGGGCCGAGGCGGTGAGGAACGCCTCGGCCACCGGCTCCAGCGGCGGGTAGCGGTCCCGGTCGCCGGCCTTCCAGCGGGCCACTGTCTTCCTGACGCTCCTGATCCGGCGGCGGCTGTAGAGCGAGTCGCGGCGGCGCCCATTCCGTTTCCAGCTCTCGGCCTCCTGGTGCAGCTCGGCGATGAGCAGGCGTTCCGCCTCATCCCCGTTCAGCCATCCACGCAGGCGCGGCCAAGCCGTCAGCAGCACGTCGTGAGAGATCTCGGCGCTGTCCCTCCCCAGCACTATGAGGCGCATCGCGGCGAATCTCTCCAGAACCGCCCTGGACTCCGCGTCGTTCACCCGCACCGCCCGCCGGACGTGGCCGCCGTCGGGAGTGATCTGGGTCAGGCACTGGAACAACGTGGGGACCAGCTCCTGCTGCGCCGGCGGCAGGGCGTGGTAGACCTCCTCCGCCGCAGTGCGGACAGCGTTCTCGATGCCGCCCGCCGCGACGTATCCCCGCCGGGTGAGCCGGTCGCCTTCGCGTCTTCGCCAGGTCATCAGCATGGCCTGGGACAGCAACGGCAGCACGCCCGTGTCGTCGGAGCGTGACCCGAGATCGGCCGTGATCATGTCCGCCAGGCCGCCTTCGAGCTCCAGGCCCGCCAGTCTGGCGGGGCCCATGACGGCCTGCAGGCGTTCGGTGTCCTTCATGCCGCCGAGGGTGAACGACCGGGAGTTCTGGGCTTCGTTCAGCAGGTCATACGGGGTGCAGTGGGCCCAGTAGTCGGCACGCAAGCCGAGTACGACGATGGCGGGTGGCCGGTCGTCCGAGCCGACAGGCTTCTCTGTGATGGCGCGCAGAATCTCCAGGAACACGGAGACCTGCTCGGGTGACCGTCCGGCGGCGATCGTGAAGATCTCCTCGAACTGGTCCACGATCAGGAGCAGCCGCCCGGGGGCACCTCCTCTCGCGTGTACCAGGAGGAGTCGGTAGACGATCTCATGTGCCAGGTGCGGTTCGTCGACGACCCGTTCGAGCGGAGCGGCGGATTCGGGGCCGAACGCGACCGTCAGGTGGGCGATCAGCTCGGTCAGAGGGGACGCGGTGGGAGTGAGTATCGCGCGCGGCCACCGTACGGCCTGGGGCAGCTTTTCGTGCCCCGCCGAGAGGCAGGGCAGCAGCCCGGCACGCAACAGGGACGTCTTGCCCGCGCCTGACGCTCCCGCGAGCAGCAGCAGGCCGGAACCCGTCATCCGGGCGGCGACCGCTTCGACCAACTGCTCAGACACCCGTTCTCGGCCGTGGAAGAAAGGAAAGTCCTCCGTTCGCCCGGGCGGGGTGATGCTCGTTCTTCGTCCGGAGGATCCAGCGGCGGACACCCCGGTGAATCTCGTCGCGTACCGGTTCGGGTAAGTCCTGATCGTCGGCGGCCGTGCTCATCGGTTCGACCTCGCCTCCTCGGCGAGAGAGGGAATAGTGAAACGGCAAACGTACGGCTATCTTTTCAAGTTCCGGGTCCCTGTCCCAATAGTCCTCACTCCCTGCTCTCAACTAGTTCGCAGGGAAGAGCCCGCTTCATTATGAAAAGTGCAGGTGAAGGCCTATTGGAGTGATACGGCGATGGTTGCGGCCATGTATTTGGGATCGACATATTGTCTGGCGCCATGCTGATGGGTTCGGCGTCACGACTTTGAGGACGGCGTCCGAGTCGACGCCGTTGACAGCCGAAGAAGTGAAATGTTCCGCTCAGCTGCCATGCGGCGGCCGGACATCGGCGCCGCGTGCGCTCAGGGGAGATCCAGCCGGCAAAGACCTTCGGCCAGTGCCTTCGTGGTCAGGCGCGTACGGCTGTCGCACCCCAGCTTGGCGAAGACGTGCTCCAGGTGGGTGGTGACCGTCCGGACGCTGAGGACCAGAGCGGCGGCGATCTGGGGGTTGGAGTCGCCCCGCGCGACCCGGGTGAGCACCTCCAGTTCCCGCGCCGTCAGTTCGTACGGCAGGGCGCAGGGACGCTCGGCGATGAGGGCGCCCTGGATGGAGCCGTGGAACCCGACGCCGGCGCGGTGGACGCGAAGCTCCCGCCACTGGCCGGCCCCGTCGAGCCACAACCCGCGCCGGGAGAGCTCACGCGAGTCGATGAACTCGCGGGCCAGCGCCGCCATGGCCGGCTCGGTGGCCAGCGCGTCGGACGGGGGCCAGCCCGCCACGGTACGGCACCGCCCTCCGCGCTCGAACGCCAGCGCGCGGAATCCCGGCGGCAGCCCGAGCGTGTCGATGACGCACCGGGTGAGGTCCGTGACGTGCGCCAGCGCGGGGGAGACCGCGGAGATCACAGCGGTGGTCTCCGGAGGAAAGGCGTCCCGCGTGTGGAGGTGCAGCAGCCCGGTGTAGCGCCCCTCGGAAAGGAACAGCGGCGTCGTGATCCCGGCCTGCCAGCCGTACGGCTCCAGGTGGCGGCGGAAGTACCGCTCGGTGCCGGGGGAGCCCATGACCAGGGGCTCCTTCAGCGACATCGCCCGGCGATAGGGGGCGAGGCTGGTGTATTCCTCCGCGGCGTCGGCGTCGACGCGGGCGTACCCGGCGGACACCAATGACCGGTGGCGCCCGGTCGCCGGATCGAACGCGACGAACTCGTAGGCCTCCACCGGGATCACCTGACGCAGCGCCGTCATCGCACCGTGCGCCCCGTCCTGGGCCACTCGAAAGCCCAGTTCGGCGACCGCGTGGAGGTGGCGCGCGCTCAGGCTGATCTGATCCATGGGGTCCTCCAGGATTAGCGTGCCCGAGATCGGTTTGGCAAGGAATACGTAAACCATCCGATGTAGGCGCTTGAACCGCTCTTTACCCTCACCGCAACAGTAGAGGCGGAGGATCAGTGACGCTCAGCAGAAGACGAACCGCCGCGCTCGCGGTGGCGGCGGTCATCCTCGGCGGGGTCAGCGGATGCGGCGGTTCGGGCGACGGGCAGGACAAGCAGGGCGGCGGGGACGCGCAGGCGCCGAGCCGGTTCTCGGTCGCGCTCACCGAGCCGGACCACCTGACACCGGGCAACACGTCGAGCAGCTATTCGATCGCGGTGCTCGACACCATCTTCGACACCCCCGTGTACATCGACGCCGACGGCAAGCCGCAGATGCGCGCCGCGGAGTCGGTGACCAGTTCGGACCAGAAGGTCTGGACCATAAAGATCAAGCAGGGCCAGAAGTTCAGTAACGGCGAGCCGGTCACGGCCGAGAGCTTCGCGGACTCGTGGAACGCCTCGGCGTACGGTCCGAACGGCTGGACCAACAACTACTACTTCGGCAACATCGAGGGCTACGACGCGCTGAACCCCGAGGAGGGCCAGCCGACCACGGACAAGCTGTCCGGGCTGAAGGTCGTCGACCCCAACACGTTGGAGGTCACCCTCACCGGCGCGTTCAGCCAGTTCCCGATCACGCTGGCGTACATCGCGTTCGCGCCGATGCCGAAGGCCGCGTTCAAGGACCTCAAGGCGTACGACCAGGCTCCGATCGGCAACGGCCCGTTCGAGCTCGACGGCGCGTGGCAGCACAACAAGCAGATCGCGGTCAAGAAGTCGGCGGCGTACGCGGGTGAGCGCGCGGCCCAGTCGGACGGCGTCGACTTCAAGATCTACGCGAGCAGGGACACCGCCTACACCGACCTGCGGGCCGGCAAGGTGGACCTGCTGACGACGATCCCCCCGGCGAGCGCGCCCGAGGCGAAGAAGCTGCTCGGTGACCGCTTCGTGTCGACGGCCGGCGGCACGATGGACTACCTCGGCTTCCCGACGTTCGACAAGCGGTTCGCCAACGCCGACCTGCGCAAGGCCGTCTCGATGGCCATCGACAGGCAGGCGATCGTCGACGCCGTGTTCAACGGCGCGTTCAAGCCGATGTCGTCGCTGGTCGCCCCGCTCGTGCCCGGCTATCGCGAGGGCGCCTGCGGTGAGAGCTGCGCCTACGACCCGGCGAAGGCCAAGCAGCTCTTCGACAAGGCCGGAGGGTTCAGCGGCACGCTCAACCTGTACTTCTCCAACGCCGACCCCAGCTACGAGCAGTGGATGACCGCGGTCGCCAACCAGCTCAAGCAGAACCTCGGCATCCAGGACATCAAGTTCCGCAAGATCCCGGCCTCCGACTACCTGACCACGCTCAGGGAGCGGAAGGAGGACGGTCCGTTCCGGCAGAACTGGGTCATGGACTATCCGAGCCCGCAGAACTACCTCGAGTACATGTGGGGTGAGGGCAACCGGATGGGCTGGGAGAACAAGCAGTTCAACGACCTCGTCAAGCAGGCCAACGAGGCGGCGAGCGTCGAGGCCAGCCTCCCGCTCTACCAGCAGGCCGAGGACATCGCGCTCGCCGAGATGCCGCTGATCCCGCTGTGGAACTGGCAGGACCAGTCCGGCTACACCAAGAGGCTGGGCAACGTGAAGCTCACCGCGTATACCAACAACCTCTACACGATCACGGTCGACCGGCAGTGAGGTACGCCGTCCAGCGCCTGATCCAGGCCGTCCCGGTGTTCGTCGTGACCACCTTCCTGATCTACACGATGGTGTTCGCACTGCCGGGAGACCCGATACTCGCGCTGGCCGGCGACAAGCCGGTGCCCGAGCAGGTGCTCGACGTCATGCGCGAGCGCTACCACCTGAACGACCCGCTGCTCGTCCAGTACGGGCACTACATGCTCGGGGTGTTCAGGGGGGACCTCGGTGAGACCTTCACCGGGCAGCCGGTGAGCGAGCTGCTCCAGGACCGGTGGGCGGTGACCGCGCAGCTCGCGGTCACCGCCTGGATCTTCGAGCTCGTCGTCGGCATCGGCCTGGGGGTCCTCGCGGGCCTCCGCCGCGGCGGAGTCGCCGACACGGCCGTCCTCGCCGGTACGACGTTCGTCATCGCGGTCCCCGTCTTCGTGGTCGGGTACACCGCGCAGATCCTGTTCGGCCTCAATCTGGGGCTGTTCCCGACGGCGGGCACGGACGAAGGCTGGCCGGTCAGCTACCTGCTGCCCGGCATGGTCCTCGGCTCGTTCGGCCTCGCCTACGTCGCCCGCCTCACCCGGACCTCGCTCGTGGAGAACCTCCGCGCCGACTACGTCCGTACGGCCACGGCGAAGGGGCTGCGACGCGGGCGGATCATCGGGCTGCACGCCCTGCGCAACTCGCTGATCCCGGTGGTGACGTATCTCGGCATCGACTTCGGCAACCTCATGGCCGGGGCGGTGGTCACCGAGGGCATCTTCAACCTGCCCGGCATCGGCCAGCAGGTGTTCCAGTCCATCCAGCTCCAGGAGGGTCCCGTCGTCGTCGGCGTCGTCACCCTGCTTGTCATGATCTTCATCGTCGCCAACCTGGTCGTGGACCTCCTGTACGGCGTGCTCGACCCGAGGATCCGCCGTGCTTGAGACCATGCCCCAACCCAGGCCAGAACCCGTGTCCGACGTCCCGGACGAGACCGAGAAGGCCCGTGGCTCGCTGTGGCACGACGCCTGGGTGGAACTGCGCGGGCGGGTCGTGTTCTGGCTGTCGGCGGTCATCCTCGTGCTGGCCGGCGCGATGGCGGCCTTCCCCGACGTGTTCGCCGCGATGGGCCCGAACGAGAACTGCAACCTCCGCATGTCGAAGCGGGGCCCCGGCGGTGGTGCGGTCTTCGGCTACGACCTGCAGGGCTGCGACTACTGGTCGCAGATCGTGCACGGCGCCCGGGCGTCCATCATGATCGGCGTCGCGGTCACCGTCTTCGCCTTGGTGATCGCCATCGTCCTCGGGCTGGTCGGCGGCTACTACGGGGGCGTGCTTGACGCGCTGATCTCCCGCGTGACGGACGTCTTCTTCGGCATCCCGTTCGTCCTCGGCGCGACCGTCGTCCTGGTGGCCTTCCCCGGCCACGGGATGTGGGCCATGACGCTGGTCCTCGTCGTGCTGGGATGGACGACGATGACCCGGCTGATGCGCGGTCAGGTGATCGCCGTGAAGGACATGGACTTCGTGGCCGCCGCCCGCATGCTCGGCGCGGGCGACCGGCGGATCATGTTCCGGCACATCCTCCCGAACGCGATCGCGCCGGTCTTCGTGGTCGCGATGCTCAACGTCGGCAACGTGATCGCCGGTGAGGCCACTCTCGACTATCTCGGCGTCGGGCTGCAGTACCCCGACGTGTCGTGGGGTCTGCAGCTCAACGTGGCCCAGGCGTTCTTCGCGGAGTATCCGCACCTGCTCGTCTTCCCCGCGCTGTTCCTCACCGCCACCGTGCTGAGTTTCCTCATGCTCGGTGACGTCGTCAGGGACGCCCTCGACCCGAAGCTCAAATAGCGGCCTCGGCGCCCCGGCGGAAGCAGAAGTCTCCGGCACCGTCCTGACCCGGTACCGGAGACTTCGTCGTTCTTCGGCCGTCCTGAGGCCGTGTTCTCAGGAGGCGGCGGGTGCCGCCGGGCCGTCGACGAGCAGCCGCTCCAGCACGCGGACGCCGAACTCCAGCCCGTCCACCGGCACCCGCTCGTCCACCCCGTGGAACATCCCGAAGTAGTTCAGGTCACGAGGCAGCATCAGCGGCGCGAAGCCGTACCCCCGGATGCCGATCTTGGCGAACGACTTCGCGTCGGTGCCGCCGCTCATCACGTACGGCACCGGGTGGCCGGTCGGATCCTCGGCGCGGAGGGCCGCGGTGAGGCTGTCGAACAGGCCCTCGGCGGGGGAGGAGACCGCGTCGTCGAGGCTGACGAACTCCCGGGTGACCTTCGGGCCGAGCAGCCGGTCGATCGTCTCCAGGAACTCGTCCCGGAACCCCGGGAGAAACCGGCCGTCCACGTGCGCGTGCGCCGCGCCCGGGATGACGTTGACCTTGTACCCGGCCTCCAGCATCGTCGGGTTGGCCGAGTTGCGCAGGACGCCCTTGAAAAGCGTGGCCGCCTGGGGCAGCCGCTCGATCTCCTCGTCCAGCCGGTCGATGTCGATCGTCGTGCCGAGCGCGCGGGAGAGCCCCTCGATCAACTGCGCCACCGCGGGCGTGAGCCGCACCGGCCACGCGTGGTCGGCGATCCGGACGAGTGCCCGGGACAGCTCCACGACGGGGTTGTCGGCGGCGGGCTTGGAGCCGTGCCCGGCGACACCTTTGGCCGTGAGCCGCATCCACGCGGTGCCGCGCTCGCCCACCGCCACGGGATAGATCCGGGTGTCGCCCTGGTGCCAGCTGAAACCGCCGGACTCGCTGATCGCCTCCGTGCAGTCGGCGAACCAGTCCCGGTGCTTCTCGACGACGTAGCCGGCGCCGTACTCGCCGGTGGCCTCCTCGTCGGCGACGAACGCGAGCACGATGTCGCGCCGGGGACGCACCCCGCGCCGGGCCCACTCGCGCACCGCCGTCAAGGTCATGGACAGGGTGCCCTTCATGTCGACCGCGCCGCGGCCGTGGACGCAGCCGTCCTCCACCTCGCCGGAGAAGGGGTGCAGCCGCCACTCGGACGGGTCGGCCGGGACGACGTCGAGGTGGCCGTGGATCAGCAGCGCGTCCGGGTCCGTGCCGTCGCCGGAAATCCGGGCGAGCACGCTGGTGCGCTGCGGGGCGGACTCCACCACCGTCGGCTCGATGCCGACCTCGTCGAGCAGGCCGGCGACGTACTCGGCGGCCTTCCGCTCGCCGGAACCGGGATTGGTGGTGTCGATCCTGATGAGGTTGGAGCAGATGTCGGCGACCTCGGTCATGCGGTATCTCCAGGAGTGAACGTCACGGGTTGGGGCCTCTCAGCACGAGCGGCGGGACCTCAGGCGTCGGGAAGTCGAAGATCAGGCCGTAGAAGGCGAGCTCGGCTTCCAGCACCGCGACGATCGTCTCCTCGCGCCGCCACCCGTGTTGTTCCCCGGGAAACGCCAGGTACGCCCAGCGTCCGCCGTGCCGGTCCAGCTCGGCGGCGAACCGCTCGGCCTGGGACGGATCGACGATCGCGTCCTCCAGGCCGTGCATGAGCAGCGCGGGACCGGACGCCTGGGCCGCGTGCAGCGCGGGAGAACGATCGATGTAGCGCTGCCGCGTCTCGGGAAGCGGGCCGATCAGCCCGTCGAGGTACCGCGACTCGAAGTCGTGGGTCTCCGCCGCCCAGCTCTCCGGGTCGGCGATCGCGTAGTGGGCGACGGCCCCGCAGAACACGTCGCTGTGCACCAGCGCCGCGAGGGAGGTCCAGCCGCCCGCGCTTCCGCCTCTGATGGCGACCTTCCCGGCCCGGCCGTCGGTGAGCAGCCGGCGTGCCACGGTCTCGGAGTCCCGGACGTCGACGATCCCCCAGTTGTGCCGCAGCCGTTCACGGTAGGCCCGGCCGTACCCGGTGGAACCGCCGTAGTTCACCTCGGCCACGCCGATGCCGCGGCTGGTGAAGTACGCGACCTCCAGGTCGAGGATCGGCGCGGCGGCGCTGGTCGGCCCGCCGTGCACGAACACGACGTACGGCGGAGGCCCCTCGGCCGTGCCCTCCGGGGAGGGCGAGCGGAGCGGCGGGTAGAGATGGGCGTGGACCCCGTCGATCGTCACCGACTCCGGCGTGGGCAGCAGTTCCGCCGGGGGCAGGTTCTTCGCGGGGGACAACGTCTCCCGCACGCCGGTCGCGAGCTCGATCCGCACCACCTCGTAGGGCCGGTACGGCGAGGCCGCCACGCCGACGACGTGGGTGCCGTCGGTGGACAGGGTCGGGGACCAGTAGGTGGCGTCGCCGCCGATCTCCCTCGGCGGCGCGCCGCTCTCGTCGAGCACGCCCAGCCGCCGCCGGTCGGCGGTGCCGTACATCGTGACGAGGCTGCCGCCGGAGACGGCGAAGAACGTCTGGCCGAGCTTCCACACGGCGTCGCCGAACTCCATGGGCAGCGGCGTGAGATTGCGGGCCACCGCGCCGGTTGACGCCGTCTCCCCGCCGCTTGTCTCCCCGCCGCCTGTCTCGCCGCTGTCCGGGGCGCCGGGCGGGAGGTCGAGCGGGACGAGGTGGATGTTCCACCAGCCGGTCGTGTCGGTCACCGCGTACAGGCTCCGCGCGTCGCGCCACTCGGCCTGGGCGACGGCGCCGCCCGCGACGACCGTGTACGGCCGGTCCGCGAGGGGGGCCTCCTCGGCGGAGGCTCCGGACGTGCCGTCGAGAGGGGCCACGCAGAGCTCGGTGGCGTCCCATGGCATGTCCGGGTGGTTCCAACCGATCCACGCGATGTGTCGCCCGTCGGGGGAGATGCGCGGATTCATCAGGAAATGTTGGGCTTGGATGACGACACGGAGCGGCCCGCCGTCGAGGGGGACCGCCACGATGGCCCGATCGCGGCCGATCTCCCGTACGCACCACACCTCGTCGCCGTGGATCACGAGGTCGCCGTACCGGGCCGGGCCCTCGGGGGTGAGCGGAACCGGCTCACCGCCGGGAGGGCAGAGGTAGAGCCGCTGGTCCGCCCAGTTGGTGAACACCAGCGAGCCCTGATGGGAACGCCACGACCGCCCGCCGTACTCGATCACCCGGTTGCGGGCGTTCCAGCCCTTGGGGAGCACGTCCTCGACGGTCCCGTCGGCGCGGCGCCGTACGACGCAGCGCCGGCCGCCCTCATGCGGGCGCGGCTCATCCCACCACACTTCATTTCCGGAAATTTCCACCCAAAGCGGTCGATCATCCACCCGGGCCACGTCGATGGCGCTGATGCTCACCGGTTCGGTTCGGCTCACCAGTTTCCTTCGGAGAGAGGGAGTGGGACGTCCGGCGGGTGGACCACATGGACGATCCCCCCGCTGCTGGAGCCGCGCAGCCAGACGTTCTGGAACGCCTCGCGCGGATAGACCCGTCGCACGGTCTCGTCTGAGGGCGCGGCCGGATCGTTGGCGATCACGTCGCCCGCCGGGGTGATGCCGGTGACGACCATGATGTGCCCGCTGGTCGAGTAACCCGATCCGGGCAACTCATGCTCCTTGAACGACTGCGACGTGATCACCGGGATGCCCGCGCAGATGAAGAGCTCCAGCTCTGACAGTGAGCGTAGCCGGGTGACGAACCCCTCGAGCCCGTAGCGGCCCGCGTAGGCCACCCCGAACGGCCAGTTGCCGGTGCCCTGGTAGCCGTGGTCGTACATGTCACGCGCGGCGTGGTCCACGCCGGGGCACGGATCGTCGGGGGAGACCCACTCCAGATCCTCCGGGGACGGGCCGCGCCCCCAGTAGCCCAGCACCATCGTGAACGAGGCCGGGCTGCACCAGGACTCGCCGCCGCCGTCCCACTGCGGCTGGTGGCCTGCGTGCACCTTCTGCGATCGGCGCGGCACGTTCAGCTCGACGCCCGCCGCCTCGGCGCGGGGCGCCCGTGCCGACCGCGCGTCCTGCGCGAGCCGCGCGATCCGGGTCAGCTGTGCGTCCTGAGCGTCCAGTGCGTCCTGGGCGTTCGCAGCGGGGGTGGCCGGTGCGGCCAGGAGGGCCGCCGCGGTCAGAGTGGCATGGGTGGCTTCTGCGGCCATGGTGGTGTTCGCGGCCGATGCCGGTTCGAGGGCCGGGACCTGGTCCGGGGACTCGTCGGCGAGGGGCCGTCCGGCCGGCGCCGTTCCCGCGCCTGCCGTCCCCGTCACTGTGGTGCTGACCGCGCTCGCGGGTCCTCCGGGGGGCACGGCCGACGCCATCACGCCGATGGATCGTATCGAGGCGCCCTCGCCGTACAGGGTGATCCGGATCCGGTAGGCGACGATCGGGCGGGTGGCGACGAAGGTGTCCACCGCGACGTCGCCGTCCTGGTCGCCCTGTCCGGGCAGGGAGGTGCGGTGGATGTCGGTGTCACCCTCGGCCCAGCGGCCCATGCAGTACCACTTGGTGAGGGCGCCGCCCATCGTGCGCGCCTGGAGCTCGACCTCCAGCCATGCTCCGGGAGGTGTGTTCGCCGTCCAGGACGGCACCAGCTCGGTCGCGGGGAAACCGATCTCCCGTTCCGGCGAGGTCCAGCGGGTGTACGTCCAGCCCCTGCCACCGTCACCGTCGATGTCGCCGTTTCCGCCAGGGTTGCCGGGTGAGAGGCCGAACGGATCGAGGTAGACGGCCACGCCGCTCTCTTGGCCCTCGAAGGACCACCGGTGGAGTACAACGCTGCTCACGCGTGCCGACGACGGGGTGACCACCTTGTTGATTGTGGTTTGCGACCCTAAGCGGCGCATCGGATGGTTTACGTATTGGTTTACCTAACCGAAACATTGACCGTGCATGCGGCGCGGCTGCGTGCGCCTCCGGACCGGACATATGCGACAAAACGGTGCGTAGTACTCTCGTCACTGTACGTCGAGGGCCCTTCGCAGGCGGACGCGTATGGCACCACACATGCGGACACCTGAGGTGAGGCCGTCAACCGGGGGTGTCTGCATGGATACATTGCGCCTCGTCCTGGTTTTCCTCCATCTCGTTGGATTCGCCGCCCTGCTCGGCGGTTTCCTTCGCCAGATGCAGCTGCGAATGATGGTGATCGGCCGTCCCGTCATCATCGCCGCCGTCGCCCAGTTCGTCACGGGCGCCGCGCTCGTATGGATCCGTACCGCGCTCGACATGTCGGTCGCCGACGCGAAGATGATCGTCAAGGCGGGCCTCGACCTGGCCATCCTGCTCCTGGCGGTCGCCGGAGTGCGGGCCAGGCCGCCGTGGATGTTCTACGGCGTCGGCGTCTTGGCCGCGGCGGCCACCGGAGTCGCGGTCTTCTGGACCTGACCGGCACCGCGTGCCGGGGATTGGTCGATGCGATCTGTGCCGCACGCGCCGACGATGATGGGCGCCTCGTCCGCCCCTCGGCCTCAGAGGTAGAGGCCGGTGGAGGTGGTGGTCTCCGGTGCCGCGAGGCCGCGCCCCTCCCGGAGCGCGAACAGCTCCGCGAGGGTGGCTCCCTCCGGCCCGATGCCCGCCGCGCCGTACGGGGAACCGGACGCGCCGGACGCGGTGCCGGACGTGCCGTCCGACGTGTTGAGCCAGGCCGCGGCCTCGTCTGGAGCCAGACGTCCGATCTCGATCTGCGCCAGGCATCGGCCCGGCCGGACCACCGCGGGGTGGAGCTGGTTCAGGTCCTCGTTCGTGGTGATCGCCACGAGGACGTCCCGCCCCTGCCCGAGCAGGCCGTCGGTCAGGTTGAGCAGCCGGGACAGGCCCTGACCGGTGGACTGCTTGGCCTCGGCGCGGATCAGCTCGTCGCAGTCCTCCAGAACGAGCATCCGCCAGCGGTGCTCCTCGTCGTGGTCGGGGCAGTCGCAGCCGACCGCCACGTCCATGAGGTATCCGGGGTTGTTGAACAGCCGCTCCGGATCGAGTACGCAGTCGACCTGGCACCAACCGGCCCACTCGCGGGCGAGCGTACGCAGCAGAGTCGTCTTGCCGGTCCCCGGCGGGCCGTGCAGCAGGAGCAGGCGGCCGTTCACGTCCTTCGGCGTGATCGCCATGAGCTGGTCGAGCCGGGTCTTGGCGGCGCGCGGGTAGTTGGGCCTGATCCCGTCCCAAGGGGAGGTCGTGATCGGCTTCGCGGAGCGGCGCTTGCCGTGGTCGGACAGCCACACGAAGCCCATCGCGACGTGGTCCTCGTCCTTGGCGGACGTGTCCTCCGCGCCGCGGGTCGCCTCGTCGAGCACCGAACGGGCCAGCTCCTCGCTGGTCGCGGTCACGGTGAAGGTGGCGGACCTGCTGCTGTAGCGGACCACCCGCAGGGTCCAGCCCTCGCCAGAGATCAGGCGTGACTCGTGACCGTCGCTGTGCTGGGCGACCCGGAGCACCCGCCCGCCCGGAGGGACCGTCGCGGCGTCCAGCCGGACCCGGTCGACGGTGGTGCTGCGGGACCACGGTTGCGTGCCCGTGGCGAACGGCGAGAGGGCGAGCGCGTCGATCACGTCGGCCGGGCTGTCACCGTCGTCGAGCCACACGTTCATCGGCAGCGGCTCGCGGGGTTCGGGGCTGGAGGAGAAGTCGACCTCCTTAACGATGGACATGCCTGCCATGATCCTCGTGCATTGTTGGCGTGTCGACGGATTTAGCACTGTTCGTCGATTACGTGTTCGCACCTCTCATCAGCGTGGCCCTGGCCTGGGTGCTGGCCCGCTCACCGAACATCCTGCCCATCCCCGGCGCCGGCTCGCTCGACCACCTGGAAGAGAACGTCGCCGCCAGCACGCTGAAGTTGAGTGCGGAGGACATCGCCGAGCTCGGGTAAGGCAAGGCGACCTGCCCCCGCCGCGGCCGTCCTGACCGTTGCGCCCGGGACGATTCACACGAAGACCACGAACCGTGGGGCGGATGCTGGCCGGCCGTCCCCTCCCTCGGTCCGCCATAAGGCCCTCGGTCCGCCATGGGGTCCGGCGTCAGGCGGGCAGCTCCCGCTGGAGGAACTCCAGGCGGTTGCCCATGGCGTCGTGGGCGTAGAAGCGGCGGTGGCCGGGGAAGTCGTCGTCCCAGACCACCTCGACACCGTGTTCCGTCAGGCGGGCGGCCAGGCCGTCGAGGTCGGCGACATGGATGCCGGGATGAGCCTTGCGAGCCGGCCGGAAGTCCTTCTCGACGCCCAGGTGGATCTCGACGGTGTCGGCCCGCACCCACAACCCGCCGCGCGTGGCGAGCGCCGGCGGCTTGGGGATCTCGATCATGCCGAGCACGCCGACGTAGAAGGCGCGGCAGGCGTCCTCACCGCCCGGCTCGATCGCGAGCTGGACATGGTGCAGGCCGTAGCCGAAATCGGACACGTGGTCCGGGCCGTATCCCTTGCCGGAGATGGTCTCCTCGGTCATGGGTCCTCCTCAGCGTTCGCCGGATCCGGTACGAGTCTGCATCAGAGATGACCTTCGCATGGCACGACGTACCTCGCACATCCCCGAGATACCTCTGGATCCCAGGTATCTCTGTGGAGACGACGCGCGTCCTCGCATGTCCTTTGTCCGGTGTCGCGTGTCGCGTGGGCCATGCCAGGGCTGATATTTCGGTAGTTTGCCCGATATGCGGACGATCGACTGGGTGGACGGCGCCATCGAACTCGTCGACCAGACCCGGCTTCCGGGGGACTGCGTCTTCCTGCGGATCGAGACCGTCGCGGACCTGATCGGCGCCATCCGGCGCCTTGCCGTACGCGGCGCGCCCGCGCTCGGCGTCGCCGGGGCGATGGGGGTCGCGCTCGCGGCGCGTACCGGCGAGCCGATCGACGCCCTCCGGGCGGCCAGGCCCACCGCGGTCAATCTCGCCTGGGGTGTCGACGAGGCGGCCCGGCACCTGCCGGACGCCGACGCCGTACTCGCGCGGGCCCTGGAGATCCGCGACGACGACATCGCCGCCTGCTATCGGATGAGCGCCCTCGGCGCCGACCTGGTACGCGAACTGACCGAAGGGCCGGACCGGTCCGATGCGTCCGGTGCGTCCGGCGGCTCGGGCGGGTTCCGCCGGATAAGGGTGATGACCATATGCAACACCGGCGGTCTCGCCGCGGTCGAGCGCGGCACGGCCCTCGGCGTCGTCCAGACTCTCCACGAGCGGGGCCTGCTCGCCGAGACGCTCGCGCTGGAGACCAGGCCGCTGTTGCAGGGGGCGCGGCTGACCGCCTGGGAGCTGGGCAGGATGGGCGCGCCGCACCGCCTCGTCGTCGACGGGGTCGGGCCGTACCTGCTGGCCAGAGGAGCGGCCGACGTCGTGCTCATCGGCGCGGACCGGATCGCCGCCAACGGCGACACCGCCAACAAGATCGGCTCCTACTCCCTGGCGCTGGGCGCGCGGCGCGCCGGGGTGCCGTTCGTGGTGGTCGCGCCGGAGACGACGATCGACCCGGCGATCACCTCCGGCGACCGGATCGAGATCGAGGACCGGGGCCCCGGCGAGGTCCTCTCCATCCATGGCGTACGGCTCGCGCCGGAGGGGACGGGTGCCGCCAACCCGGCGTTCGACGTCACCCCGCACGACCTGATCACCGCCATCGTCACCGACCGCCGGGTCATCCGCGTCGATCGCGGCGAGACGCCGTACGAGTCCGGGACGGCCTGAACGCGGGCCCGCGGGGGAGGCGGCGGACCTCACCCTGTGGGCCTCGCCGTGACAGGGCCTCACCGTGACAGGGCCTCACTGTGAGGGCGGCGCGGGTGTCAGGGGGCCTCGCGGGCGGCGCGATGGAACGCGGCACATCAACCAATTAGGGCACCAGGAAAAATCTGGGAAACGATGTTATTTGTTAGGTATGGGGGTTAAGGTCTCTCTGCCAGTAATCCCCCGATCGTGTGCGCGTCCGCGATCGACCGCCGGTTCCGGTCCGATCCCGGGCAGGGACTCCGGCGCCCCCTGTCCGTCGTCGCTCACACGGGAGTACATCCGTGGCCATCGACCTCGTGTCCCGCGCAGAGTGGGGTGCCCGTGCCCCAAGGGGCTCCTACTCGCGGCTGACCTCCACAAAGGGCGTCAAGGTCCACTACACCGGCGGAAGGGTCGATCCGGCGATCGTGGACGACCACGCCCGGTGCGTCGCGGTCGTCAAGTCCATCCAGAGCTTTCACATGGACGGCAATGGCTGGATGGATATCGGATACTCAATGATCGCTTGTCCGCATAGAAAGGTATTTGTCGGGCGAGGTCCGCACAACCTGCCCGCGGCCAACGGATCCGGCCTCAATTCCGGCCATTACGCCGTACTCGGCCTGGTCGGCAACTCCGGGTTGGTCGAGCCGCCCGACGGCGTCCTGCACGCGATCCTCGACGCGGTCGACTACCTCCGGGCCCAGGGCGGCGCGGGCAAGGAGATCAAGGGACACCGCGACGGCTATTCCACCGACTGCCCCGGCGCCGCCCTGTACGCGTGGGTCAAGAAGGGTGCGCCACGCCCGGGGGGCGGCGGCCAGGAACCGGATCCGGAGACCACTCCGAAGTGGCCGGGACGTCTCCTGAAATATCCGCCCATCATGCGGGGCGACGACGTACGCGACTGGCAGCGGCAGATCGCCCGGCTCGGCTACACGATCGAGGTGGACGGCGCGTACGGCCCCGAGTCCAAGGCCGTCTGCGTCCGCTTCCAGAAGGACAGGAAGCTCGACCCCGACGGCGTCGTCGGGAAGCTGACCTGGGACGCCGCCTTCACGCCGCTGCCCTGACCGGGCGGCGAGGCGGCCTCGCCGGGGATCCCGGTCACCCGCCGGTCGCCCGCGGATCATCGCCGGCGGCCCGCGATGTGAGACTTCCGCTCCCGGACATCGGGACCCCGGATAATTGTTCTGGAGGCAGTGCGCCTAGCATCCCTCGCATGACGGTGCCGCCTCTTGAAGTCGCCGCAGCGTTCCCGCCTGGCACGCGGGAGCAGTGGCGCACGCTCGCGCTCGGAGTCCTCCGGAAGTCGGGTGTCCTCGCCGAGGACGCCGCGCCCGCCGCCGCGGAGGCGGCGCTGTCCTCCACGACGTACGACGGCGTGACGATAGCCCCGCTCCACGACGCCTCCGATCTGCCCGGCGCCCCGCGCGTCGTCCGGTCCGCGGGCCCATGGGGCGTACGGCAACGCCACGCCCACCCCGACCCCGCGGTCACCAGGGAGGCCGTGCTGGCCGACCTGGAGAACGGTGTCACCTCCATCTGGCTGGACCTGTCCTCCCTCGGCCCCGAGGCGCTGCCCCGGGTGCTCGACGGCGTGTACCTCGACCTCGCCCCGGTGGTCCTCGACGCGGGCGATCGGGCGGCTCCGGCGGCCACCGTCTTCCTCGACCTGCTGGCCGAGCGGGGCGTGACCGCCCCCGGCGGCAACCTCGGGCTGCCCGCGCCCGTCACGGGCACCCTCGATCCGGCCGCCGCCACGCTCGTACGTCGCTGCCTCGCCGAGCAGCCGGCCCTGCGCGCGTTCGTCGTGGACGCCCTGCCGTACCACGACGCGGGCGGCAGCGACGCCGAGGAGCTGGGCTGCTCGATCGCCACGGGCGTCGCCTGCCTCCGTGCCATGACCGGCGCCGGGATCTCCGTCGAGCAGGCGCTCGGGCTGCTGGAGTTCCGTTACGCGGCGACCGCCGACCAGTTCATGACGATCGCCAAGCTCCGGGCGGCCCGGCGGCTGTGGGCCAGGGTGGCCGAGGTCGTGACGACGACCACGGCGACCACGACGACCACGGCGACCACGACGACCACGGCGACCACGACGACCACGGCGACCACCGGCGGTCCCGGCGAGCAGCTCCAGCACGCGGTCACCTCGTCGGCGATGATGACCGCGAGGGACCCCTGGGTGAACATGCTGCGCACCACGCTGGCCTGCTTCGGCGCCGGGGTCGGCGGCGCGGACGCGGTGACCGTTCAGCCGTTCGACGCCGTCCTCGGCCTGCCCGACGCGTTCGCCCGGCGCATCGCCCGCAACACCCAGTCGCTGCTCCTGGAGGAGGCGGGCGTGGCCCGCGTCCTCGACCCGGCCGGCGGCTCGTGGTACGTCGAGCGACTCACCGCCGACCTGGCGGAGCACGCCTGGGCGTGGTTCCAAGAGATCGAGCGCGCGGGCGGGATGGCCGTCGCGCTGGAGCGGCTCGTCCCCGAGCGGCTCGCGGCCACCCGCGCCGCGCGCGCGGACGGAGTGGCGCACCGCCGCGACCCGATCACCGGGGTCAGCGAGTTCCCCCACCTGAGCGAGAAGCTGCCGGAACGCGAGCCGGGCCCCGGCCTCGCCGTAGCGGGCGCGACCACGGAGGTGGGCCTGCCCCGGATCCGGTACGCCGAGGAGTTCGAGGCGCTGCGCGACCTGGCCGACGCCAGGGACGAGCGGCCCACCGTGTTCCTCGCCACGATCGGCCCGGTCGCCGTGCACACGGCCCGCGCGTCGTTCGCGGCCAACCTCTTCGCGGCGGGCGGCGTCGCCACCGTGACCAGCGGGCCGGGAACCGACGCCACCGCGATCGCCGAGGCGTTCCGCGACGCGGGCACGCCCGTCGCCTGCCTGTGCTCCAGCGACCGGCTGTACGGCGAGCACGCCGAGGCCGTGGCGGCGGCTCTCCGCGAGGCGGGGGCGACGCGCGTCTGGCTCGCGGGCAAGGGCGAGTATGAGGGAGTGGACGACCGTGTGTACGCGGGATGCGACGCGCTCGGCGTGCTCCGCACCACCTTCGACGACCTGGGAGTGAACCGATGAACATTCCTGACTTCTCGGGAATCGACCTGGGATCCGCCGCGGGCGCCGCACCGGACGTCGACGGCCGGGCGTGGGAGACGCCGGAGGGGATCGAGGTCAGGCCGTTCTACACGGCCGATGACCTCAAGGGGATCGACTTCCTGGAGACCTACCCCGGTATGCCGCCGTACCTGCGCGGGCCGTACCCGACGATGTACGTCAACCAGCCGTGGACGATCCGCCAGTACGCCGGGTTCTCCACGGCGGAGGAGTCCAACGCGTTCTACCGGCGCAACCTCGCCGCCGGGCAGAAGGGCCTGTCGGTCGCGTTCGACCTGGCCACGCACCGGGGCTACGACTCCGATCACCCCAGGGTCGCGGGCGACGTCGGCATGGCCGGCGTCGCGATCGACTCGATCTACGACATGCGACAGCTCTTCGACGGGATCCCCCTCGACAGGATGAGCGTGTCCATGACCATGAACGGCGCGGTCCTGCCCATCCTCGCGCTCTACATCGTGGCCGCCGAGGAGCAGGGGGTGGCACCCGAGAAGCTGGCCGGGACCATCCAGAACGACATCCTCAAGGAGTTCATGGTCCGCAACACCTACATCTACCCGCCGGGCCCGTCGATGCGGATCATCTCCGACATCTTCGCGTACACCTCGCAGCGGATGCCGAAGTTCAACTCGATCTCGATCTCCGGCTACCACATCCAGGAGGCCGGGGCGACCTGCGACCTGGAGCTGGCCTACACGCTCGCCGACGGCGTGGAGTACCTCCGCGCCGGTGTGGCCGCGGGCCTGGACATCGACGCGTTCGCGCCGCGCCTGTCGTTCTTCTGGTGCATCGGCATGAACTTCTTCATGGAGGTCGCCAAGCTCCGCGCGGCCCGGCTGCTCTGGGCCGAGCTGGTCCGTGGCTTCGGCGCGAAGAACCCCAAGTCGCTGTCCCTCCGCACGCACAGCCAGACCTCCGGGTGGTCGCTCACCGCGCAGGACGTGTTCAACAACGTCGTACGGACCTGCGTCGAGGCGATGGCCGCGACCCAGGGCCACACCCAGTCGCTGCACACCAACGCCCTGGACGAGGCGCTCGCCCTGCCGACGGACTTCTCGGCCCGGATCGCCCGCAACACCCAGCTCCTGCTCCAGCAGGAGTCGGGCACCTGCCGGGTGATCGACCCGTGGGGCGGCTCCTACTATGTCGAGCGGCTCACCAACGATCTCGCCGCCAAGGCGTGGGGCCACATCCAGGAGGTCGAGCGGGCCGGAGGCATGGCCCGCGCGATCGACCAGGGGCTGCCCAAGCTCCGCATCGAGGAGGCCGCGGCCCGCACCCAGGCGCGCATCGACTCCGGCCACCAGCCGGTCATCGGCGTGAACAAGTACCGCCCCCAGGCCGACGAGCCCATCGAGGTCCTGAAGGTCGACAACACGGCCGTGCGCGAGCAGCAACTCGACAAGCTCCGCAGGCTGCGCGCGGAGCGCTCGCAGGCCGACGTCGACGCCGCCCTCGCCGCGCTGACCAGGGCCGCCGCGCAGGGCGGGAACCTGCTGGAGCTCGCCGTGGACGCCGCGCGCGCCAAGGCGACCGTCGGGGAGATCTCCGACGCCCTGGAGAAGGTGTTCGGACGGCACGCCGCGGAGATCCGTACGATCTCGGGGGTGTACCGGGAAGAGGTGGGCGAGAGGGTGGACGACGTCCGCGCGGCCTGCGCCGAGTTCGAGAAGTCCGAGGGG
Source organism: Microtetraspora glauca (assembly GCF_040656155.1). Classification (NCBI taxonomy): domain Bacteria; kingdom Bacillati; phylum Actinomycetota; class Actinomycetes; order Streptosporangiales; family Streptosporangiaceae; genus Microtetraspora; species Microtetraspora glauca. The sequence continues at coordinate 16,050 of NZ_JBFALK010000038.1, read as the reverse complement.
CGCCGCCCGCGCATCCTGGTCGCCAAGATGGGCCAGGACGGGCACGACCGGGGCCAGAAGGTGATCGCGACCGGGTTCGCCGACCTCGGCTTCGACGTGGACGTCGGCCCGCTGTTCCAGACGCCGGAGGAGGTCGCGCGCCAGGCCGTGGAGGCCGACGTGCACATCGTCGGCGTCTCGTCCCTCGCCGCCGGGCACCTCACGCTGGTCCCGGCGCTGAAGCGGGCGCTGGCGGACCTCGGCGCGGACGACATCATGATCGTGGTCGGCGGCGTGATCCCGCCCGGCGATTTCGAGGCCCTGCGTGAGGCCGGGGCGGCGGCGATCTTCCCGCCCGGCACCGTGATCGCCGACGCCGCGCTGGACCTCCTGCGCGCCCTCTCCCACGCCTGATGACCGAGAACCAGCTCAACGACTACGTCAACGGCGTGCTCGCGGGGGACCGACGGTGGATCGCCCGGTCCATCACGCTGGTGGAGTCCACCCGCGCCGACCACCGCGAGCTCGCCCAGCGCCTGCTCGCCGAGCTGACCCCGCACGCGGGGAAGGCCCGGCGGGTGGGCGTCAGCGGCGTGCCCGGAGCGGGGAAGTCCACGTTCATCGAGGCCCTCGGCACCCACCTCACCGGGCGCGGGCACCGGGTGGCGGTGCTCGCGGTCGACCCGTCGTCGAAGCGGTCCGGGGGCAGCATCCTGGGCGACAAGACGCGGATGGCCCGGCTCGCCACCGACCCGAACGCCTTCATCCGGCCGTCGCCCACGGCGGGGACGCTCGGCGGCGTCGCCACGGCCACCCGGGAGGCGATGGTCGTCGTCGAGGCCGCGGGCTACGACATCGTGCTGGTGGAGACGGTCGGCGTCGGCCAGTCGGAGACCGCCGTCGCCGACATGGTCGACACGTTCCTCCTCCTCACCCTCGCGCGTACGGGCGACCAGCTCCAGGGCATCAAGAAGGGCGTGCTGGAGCTCGCCGACGTGATCGCGGTCAACAAGGCCGACGGCGAGCACGAGATGGCCGCCCGCCGGGCCGCGCGTGAGCTCGCCGGGGCACTAAGGTTCCTCCGCTCGGGTGAGACGGCCCCCGTCCTGACCTGCAGCGGCCTGACCGGCGCGGGCCTCGACGAGCTGTGGAAGCACGTCGTACGCCATCAGGAGGGCGTCGACCTCGCGGGCAAGAGGCGCCGCCAGCAGGTCGAGTGGACCTGGGCGCTGGTGCGGGACCGGCTGCTCGCCCGGCTGCACGAGAAGGCCGGGCCGATCGCGCCCGAGATCGAGCGGCAGGTCCTCGACGGAAGCCTCACACCGAGCCAGGCGGCGGACCGGATCCTCGCCGTGTTTCCTGGTGCGGCCGGGGATTTATGACGAGACTTTCGGGTGCGGTCGGGGATTTGTGACGAGCGGGTCGCCTCATTTCCTCCGAGGTGTTAGATACCGCTACCCCTGGGTGAGTACCGCCGTCCGCGCGCGGCTTTCGGTCCAGAGTGCCGTGTGAATATGGCCCCGTTAGCGATTACGGGGAGGCACGATGCATCACGACCCGTTGCTGCCGCCGCCGGTGGCGCGCGCGTTGGAGGAGTACAGGCACCTGCTGACCGAGCACGGGATCACCTGGGGGGAGCCGCCGCTCGACTACGTCCGGATGATGACGTTCCTTCGGTTTCCCGAGGAGGCGGACCGCATGGACATCGGCGCCGACCTCGACGCCGCCTTCAGGGACGTGCTCGGCGAGACCCTGCCGGACGGGCTCGTCGCCCTCCGGCTCACGCCCCACGGCCACCGCTTCGAGCCGGGGGCCGTACGCGCGGTGGTGGCCGCCGAGCCACTCAGGGCCGTGCTCATCGTCGACTCCTCGCGCGACGCCGCCACCGCCGTCGAGGTGGACGGCACGCCGTACGAGATCCGGGCCCGGGGGGCCCTGTTCGTGGACATCCGGAGCGACTCGGTCGTGACCGTGGACGGCGAGCCGGTCGACCTGTCCCCGCTCCGGCGGCACGCCGTACCCTCGCGGCTGCGGCTGCGGGCCGGCTTCCCGTGCCGCTGGAGCGTGACGTCGGAGGGCGGCCAGGGGTGGTACCCCGGGGGCGCGCCGCACCGCGTCGACTACCACGGCAGTCCGTTCTTCCACGGCGACGACGTCGTCCTCGACGTCCCCGCCGAACCGCTCACCGTCCGGGTCACCCGCGGCATGGAGTATGACTGCGCCGAGGTGACCCTCGTGCCCGAGCCGTGGCGGGAGACGCTCGTCGAGCTGACCCCCGAGCGGATCTACGACGCCGCCGCGCGCGGCTGGTACGGCGCCGACCTGCACGTCCACCTCAACTGGGCCGGTGATCTCGTCGCCCCGCCCGCCGCCGCGGCGTTGATGCAGCACGGCGAGGACCTGCACGTGCTCAACCTCGTCGCGGGCAACGTCTCGGGCGAGCGCGTCTACGACCGGGAGGCCCTCCAGCACTGGGCCGGACGTGACCTGCCCTGGTCGGACGCCGGGCACATCGCCCGGATGGGCGTGGAATACCGCAACGACCTGTTCGGGCACGTCCACGCGTTCGGGGTGACCACCCCGCCGGGTCGCTTCCACACCGGCTTCGGCGGCGAGGCCGACTGGCCGCCGAACGGCACGGCCTGCGGTGAGATGCGGGAGACCGGGGGGGTGCTCGCCTACGCCCATCCCTTCCACGCTCCGATCACCGAGCCGGAGGAGATCATCGGTGTGGGGCGCAGGAACTGCTCGGCCAGGGCCGTCGTGGTCGACGCCGCGCTCGGCCTCGTGGACGGCATGGAGCTGCTGCACTTCTCCGACATCATCGGCACCGCGGAGGTCTACCGGCGGCTGATCGGCGCGGGCAACCGGCTCACGGCGCTCGCCGGGACCGACAGCATGCTGTCGTTCACCCGGCAGGAGACCGTCTCCAGCCCGCCCGGCTGGGAGCGCGTCTACGCCCGGCTCGACGGTCCGCTGACCGCTGAGGCGTACGTCGAGGCCATCCAGCGGGGCCGCACGTTCGCCACCACCGGGCCGTGGCTGGAGTTGTGCGTGGACGGCCACCAGATCGGCGACACCCTGGACCTGTCGCCGGGCGATCGGGTGACGGTCCGAGCCAAGGCGATCGGGCCCGAGGTGCAGCGGATGGAGATCCGCACCGCCGACGGCGTGCTCGCCGAAGGAGGCGGAGGCGAGCTGACCGCGGCGCTCACCGTGACGGAGCCGACGTACCTCGTCGCGATCACCTCCGGCGGCAGGCACCCGCGCTCGCTGCACCGGCAGGTCTACGCCCACACCAGTCCGATCTATCTCGACGTGGCCGGGCGGCACGTCGCCCGCGCCGACGACGTCCGCTGGTGCCTGCGCTGGCTGGACCTGCTGGAGGAACTCGTACGGGGGCAGGCCAGGCTGGACGGCGAGGAGCAGCTCCGCGACCATCTCGACCTCGTCGAGAAGGCGCGCGCGGTCTACCGCTCCCGGCTCTGACGGATCTTTTTCGACGGATCCGGTGGGGTCACTCCGTGGCGAGGGCCTCCGACATCGCCCGCGCCACGGCCATGGCCCCGGCCAGGCTCTCCTTGCCGCCCATGAGCCGGGACTTGCGGGAGTTCAGCGGAGCGCCCTTCGGCCGGTCGGCGCCGTAGAACTCGACGGTGACGACCACCGGACCGTACAGCGCGGTCACCTGGCCGATGCCGGCGTGCACGGTGGGCGTCCGGTTCGTCCGGTACTGGCGGAACGCGGCGTCACCCAGGCCGGTGACATCGGTTGACCTGTACCAGAACAGGCTGTCGGTGATCCCGCTCCCGGCCCACTTCCTGCCCTTCGCCCGCTGGTCGACGAACTGGTTCTTCGCTCCCTTGGGATCCTCGGCGCCGACCCGGTTCGTGAAGCGCTGGACGGTGACGAACATGCCGCGCATCCGCGCCTTCGCGCCCGCGGCGAGGTCGCGGTTCAGCCAGGCGCACTCGACCGTGGTCGAGGCGCCATCCTGCGTCTGCGTGGCCTTCGGCGTGGCATCCGGCGCGTAACGCAGCGCGACCGGCGACGCCGTCGAGCACTCGGCGGGCAACGCGATCGCGGAAGGAGACGCCGAGGGGGCGGCCGACGGCGAAGCGGCCGGGGTTGGGGCCGCGCTGGACGCGGTCGAGTCGACGGGGGCGGTGGCGCCGCCGGCGTCCCGCCAGGCCGCCACGGACACGGCCACCTCGCCGAGGATCCCGGAGACCTCGCGGAGCGCGTTCTCCTCCGTCACGCCCTGGGCGCCCTCCATGGACAGGATCGGGGCGTCCTTGCGCTGCTGGCCGGCCTGGTATTTGACCTGGATCACGATGTTGCCGACCCGCCCGATCCCCTGGCCGAAAGAGTACTTGTTGCTCTTGGCGTCCCGCGCCCAGGTGTAGCGGGCGAACGCCTCCTCGCCGACCCCGGGCAGCGTACGGACCTTGGAGCTGTAGTTCTCCCTCGTCGAGTGGGTCTCGGCGTACTTCCCCGAGGTCAGCTCGGCGTCGTAGAAGTTCCTGGCGACGCGGAGTGCGGTCAGCTCACCGTCCGCGTCGTACCGGGTCAGCTTGACCTCGATGCTGCGTGACCTGATGTACTCCCCGAACGAGAAGTTGTCGTTGCGCAGGGTGCAGATCCACGTGATGTAGCCGCTCGCGTCCTGCCGGTCCCAGGTGTCCCTGGTGGCCGTCGCCTGGGGGACCAGCCGCTCGACCGTGGCCTGCTTCGGCATGGCGCACGCGTCCGGCGGCGCGACCGACGTCCGTGCCGGGGAGGCCGCACCCGCCGCGCGTTTGTCCGCGCCCCTCCCCGGCCCTTCCTCCGAGCGGAGCACGACGAACGCGGCGACCGCACCGGTGGCGGTCAGTGCGGTGACGGTGGCCACGACCGGAACCACCCAGCCCCGGCGGCGCCGCGTGTCCCGCGAGATCGGCCTGACCAGCGTGTGCTGCCTGATCTGCTGGGGGTGCCCCATCGGCGCGGTCGGCCCTGCCGTCATGTGGCCCGGCCCCCCGGCCGCCGTCGGATGGGTGGGGCCGTGCTCCTGGCTGTCCATCTGTCTCCTCGGGGATCAGCTGCGGCCGATCGCGTCCGCGGCGAGTCTCGCGGCGCGTTCCGCCGTACGCCGGGCGGCCGGGGTCACCTTCGGGCCGTCCAGCCGGTGGTACTCCACTTCGGTGATCAGGTTGTCGGTGCGGAACCAGACCGTGCTGGTGGTGGACTTCTGGAAGGCGTTCGAGACGTCCTGGGCGAAGGCTTCGTCGCCGGTCCCGCGCACGTCCCGGACGGCGTACGTGGTCTCGGGGAAGGCGGTTCCCCGCATGGACGCACGCGCGGAACGGCGGCCGGAGAAGGACAGGCGGGCGGCGTCCGGGCCGCTGCCGCCGTCCCGGGCCTGCTCGGCCCTGAGCCGCACGGTGATCGTCCGCCAGACGATCCCGTTCTTGCGGAACCGCCACGCGCACTCGCCCGCCACGGTCGCGGTGTCGGTGGGGCCGCCGAGAAGCTCGCCCGCCTGGGCGTCGGTGAGCAGCCCGCATGGTCGCGGAGCGGTGGGGAAGCGGCCCGCGTTCGCCACGGCTTCCGGGCGGAGGGCGAGCCAGCCGACCGCACCGGTGGCGACCAGGGCGAGCAGTGCGCCGCCCGCGATCAGCGCCGGTTTCCGCCGCGCGGGCGGCGTCTGCGGCGAGGCTGACGGGACGGACAGGGTCGGCGGTGCGGTCGGCGGTGCGGTCGGCGGATGCGGTGACGGCACGCCGACGGTCATCTCCCGCGTCGTCCCGCCTCGGGAGGCGATCCCGCGCAGGGTCTCCCGTACGGTCTCGGGGGACGGGCGGGCCGCCGGGTCCTTGGCCAACATGGCGAGCAGGAGCGGGCCGAGCACGGGACCGGCCCGCATCGGCGCCGGAGGATCGTGGAAGAGAACCGCGGCGACGACGGCGGCGGGCAGGTCACGCTGGAACGGAGCGCGTCCCTCCACGGCCGTGTAGAGGGTGGCGCCCAGCGACCACAGATCGGACGCGGGGGTCGTGGGCGCTCCGGAGAGCCGTTCCGGCGCCGCGTACCCGGGAGAACCCGCCGAGGCGAACGAGGCGGTCGGCTCGGCTTGCCCGGCGTCCCCCGCTTCCCCGGCACGCTCGGGCGACGCGGTCGGCACGGCGATGCCGAAGTCGGCGAGCATGGCCCTGCCGTCCTCGTCGAGCAGCACGTTGGCGGGCTTGACGTCCTGGTGCAGGATGCCCTGGGCGTGCGCGGCCGAGAGGGCGCCGAGCACGCGCAGGCCGATCTCGGCGACGTGGTGCGCGGGCAGCGCCCCGCCGCTCCTGATCGCCCGGTCCAGGGACCGGCCGCCGACCAGATCCATCACGATCCACGGCCGGTCTCCGTCGAGTACGACGTCGTGGATGACGACGATGGCCGGATGGCTGAGTCGCGCGGCGGACCGGGCCTCCTGGATCGCCCGCCCGCCGAAGGCGCGCCTGGCGTCCTCGCCCAGCCCGGCCGGGACGCGGACGTCCTTCACGGCGACGTCGCGATGGAGCATCTCGTCCCTGGCCCGCCACACGGTCCCCGCGCCGCCTTCGCCGAGAGTCTCCAGCAGGCGGTATCGGCCGGCCAGCAGCACGCCGCTCATCCCTTCGCGCGCAGCGCGGCGTCGGCCATGCGGGCGGCGGTGAGCGCCGCGCTGCGGATGTCGTCGTCGGTGGGCGTCGTGGACAGCGTCGAGTAGGCGGCCTCGACCACGAGGTCGCCGACACGGAAGAGCACGACGCCGGCGTAGGCGTGGCCCTGCCGCGTCGCGAACTCGTAGGCGAGGGCCTCTTCCCCGACGCCGTCGACGGTCCGGGGCGTGGTTTGTGTGAACGTGATCGGCCGGGTCTGTCCGATCTCCTTCCAGGTCCAGTCGCCCTTCTGGCCCTTGGCGTACTTCTTGGCCAGGCTCTCGAAGAGGAGCCGCGAGGACTCCTCGGTCATGGCCCAGGGGTCGGGCGTGTCCGAGTCCTTCTTGGGGATCAGGCTGACGCCCTCGCCGCTGACGGTCCATTCACAGCCCGCATCGGAGGCCGTGCCCTTCGGGGCGGGTGCCGTACGGATGAGCTGGTGGACCTGGTCGCCGGTGAGCAGGGAGCAGAAGTCGACGGGGAGGGTGAACGACGGCGGGCCCGCCTCGGCGTCGCCCGGAATCACCACGAGCGCCACGACGAGGGCGGCCGCGGCCGCCACGGCGACACCGGCGCCGCCCAGGATCCAGCCCCGCCGGTCGGCCCGTGACCGCCCCGTCGCGCCCGCATGCCCCGCCGGCGCGGCGGGCCCGGCGGGTCCGTTCGGCGGCTGCCCCGGGGCGGCTCGCCCGGCCTGCTGGCCGGGCGCGGTCGAGGCGTTCGGTACGTCCGGGAAGCCCGGCTGGGCGTACGGGCCGGGTGACACCGGGGCGTACGGTGCGGGGGAGCGGCCTTCGGCGACATCGGTGAGCAGGCGCTGCGCGGTCGCGGTGTCGGGCCTGGCCGCCGGATCGCGGTCCATCATCCACGTCACCAGCGGTCCGAGCGTGCCCGCCCGCCGGGGCGGCGGGGGAATCCTGCTCGTCAGCGTGGCCTGGATCCGCTCGACCGGAGACCCGCCGTACGCGGGCCCGCCCTCGGTGGCCAGGTACAGGGTGGCGCCGAGGGACCACAGGTCGGAGGCCGGACCGCCGGCGGCGCCGTCCAGCCGTTCCGGCGCGATGAAGCCCGGTGAGCCGATCGTCGCGTCGGCGGCGGTCAGCGTGGCATGGCCGTCCAGCTTGGCGATGCCGAAGTCGGTCAGGACCGCGCGCCCGTCGTCGCTGAGGAAGACGTTGGCGGGTTTCACGTCCCGGTGTTGGACGCCGTGCGCGTGTGCCTCCCGGAGGGCGTCGAGGACCTGCGCCCCCAGCCAGGCGGCCCGGTCCGGAGGAAGCGGCCCCCGGTCCTTGACCTCGTCGGCCAGCGTACGGCCACGCAGCAGCTCCATGATGATCCACGGCCGTCCGTCGTGGACGAGCACGTCATGGAGGGCGACGATGCCGGGGTGCCGCACCTGCGCGGCGGCGCGCGCCTCGCGTACGGCGCGTTCGACGGCTTCGGCACGCTGCGCCTCGTCGAGGCCGTCGGGCAGGCGGAGCTCCTTGACCGCCACCTGCCGTTCGAGCATCTCGTCCCACGCCAGCCAGACCGTGCCCATCCCACCGCTGCCGAGGGGACGGCGCAGGAGATAGCGAGAGGCGAGCCGTCCCCCAGAAGACTCGGGCATATCGGGAGGATAGTGGATGGAGTCGATGTGAACGTCGGGTTGGGAGTGACTGAAGCGATCCTGTTAGGCGTCCCTCGTGGCGGGGGCCGCACAGGACCGGACCCGCACCTGCCCACCCCGCGAGACGAGCCGGGTCAGGTGAAGAGCGCGCGTCCCCAGTAGTCACCCGCGTCGGTCACGCCGGGCGGGCAGGCGTACAGGCCGCTGGAGACGTGCTTGATGTACTCGTTGAGCGCGTCCTTGGCGGCCAGCTCCCGCTGGATCGGGACGAACTGCTTGTGCGGATCCCGCTGGTACGCCATGAAGAACAGCCCCGCGTCGAGACGTCCCAGGCCGTCGGTGCCGTCCACGAAGTTGTAGCCGCGCCGCAGCAACCGGGCGCCGCCGTGGACCGAGGGATGCGCGAGCCGTACGTGGGAGTTGTCGGCGATCACCGGCCGTCCGTCCGATCCGGCCTTCGCGAAGTCGGGGTCGTCGAACTCCGCCGCGCCGGTCAGCGGCGCTCCGGCGCCCTTGTTCCGCCCGAAGATCGCCTCCTGCTCGGACAGCGGGGCGCGGTCCCAGGTCTCGATGTGCATCCGGATCTTGCGGGTGACCAGGTAGCTGCCGCCGTCCATCCAGGCCGGGCCGTCGCCGGCGGCCGCCCACAGGTGGTCGCGCAGCATCTCGGTGTCCTCGAGCTTGAGGTTGGCGGTGCCGTCCTTGAAGCCCATCAGGTTGCGCGGCGTCGCCTGGGCCCGGGACGTCGAGGACGTACGGCCGAAGCCGAGCTGGGAGTAGCGCACCGACACCTTGCCGAACCCGATCCTGGCCAGGTTGCGGATGGCGTGCACCGCGACCTGCGGGTCGTGGGCGCACGCCTGGACGCAGATGTCGCCGCCGGAGATCTCCGCCAGGATGTCGTCGCCGCGGAACGCGGGCAGATCGGCCAGGGCGGCCGGCTTCCTGTCGGCCAGCCCGAACCTGTCGTCGAACAGCGACGCGCCGAAGCCGATCGTCAGGGTCAGGCCGGAGGCGGGCAGCCCGAGGGCCTCGCCCGTGTCGTCCGGCGGCGCCTCGGGGTCCCCGCCGACCGCGCCGAACGTCCCCGCGTCCTTGCCCTGGGTCATCCGCGCGGCGGCGGACGTCCAGTCCTGGAGCAGCTCGACCAGCTCGGCCCGCTTGTCCGTCGTCACGTCGAACACGACGAAGTGCAGGCGGTCCTGCGCGGGGGTGACGATCCCCGCCTGGTGGGCCCCGTAGAACGCGACCGGATCGGACGTCGACGCGGCGTGCGCCGCCCCGGGCAGGTCCACGACCAGGGCGCGGGTCGCCACCGCGCCCGCCCCGACCGCGGCCACGCCGGCCGCGCCGAGCCCGAAGAGCTTCCTGCGGCTGATGTTCATGCCCTGCTCCGTCCCGTACGGCTGTCGCCGATGGTCCTCACGTGCCGACGATTCGTGGTTACTTGCTGACGGTGGAGGCGATCCGGCTGATCGGCTCGGACAGAGCGTTGATCACGTCGGACAGCTTCTTCAGGTCGTCCTTGGACAGGTCGGTGTGCAGCTTCCAGCCGTCGCCCTGGCGGTGGGTCTCGAGCGCGGCCTCGGCGGCGGCGAACTTCTCGTCCAGGGTCTTCACCAGCTCGGCGTCACGCTCCTCGAGGACCGGGCGGAGCGCCTGAACGGCGGCCTTGGAGCCCTGGAGGTTGGCGTCGAAGTCCCACAGGTCGGTGTGCGAGTAGCGGTCCTCCTCGCCGGTGATCTTCCCGGTGGCGACCTCGTCGAGCAGGCCCTTGGCGCCGTTGCCGAGCTGGAGGGGCGAGAGCGTCGCCTCGTTCGACTTCTCGACGATGGTCTTGATGTCGGCCATCAGCTTGTCGGCGATCGGGCCGTCCTCACTGACGTCCTTCTCGACCCAGAGGTCCTTCTCGATGCGGTGGAAGCCGGTCCACTCCTGGCCCTTCTCCACGTCGTTCTCGCGGGCGTCGATCGCCGGGTCGAGGTCGCCGAAGATCTCGGCCACCGGCTCGATGCGCTCCCAGTAGGTCCGAGCGACCGGGTAGAGGTTCTTGGCCTTCTCGATGTCGCCGGCCTTGACGGCGTCCACGAACTCCTGGGTCTTGACGAGCAGCGTCTCGCTCTGGGTCTTGATGTAGCGCTTGTAGCTGGCGGTGGCCTCGGAGAGCTTGGCGTCGTCGCTCAGCGGCTTGTGCTCGCCGGTCACCTTCAGCGGGTTCCGGATGCCCTTGCCGATCATGCCCGGCTTGCACGTCGCCTCGTACGTCCCGGCGGGCAGCTCGACCATGACCTCACGGGTCAGGCCGGGCACGATGTTCTCCACCTCGCCCATCACCCGGTCGCCGCCCGCGTAGACGTAGAACTCCGTCACCTTGCTGCCGCTGTTGGTGATCTGGAAGGTCGAGGTGCCGGCGGGGAGCTCCGCCGTGGCGACCTTGCACTCGGTGTCGCTGGCCGCAACGGTGATCTTGTCGGGCTTGGCCGCGCCGCCGGACGCGGAGGAGTCGGTCGTGCCCGAGGAGCAGGCGGCGGCGAGCAGGCCGAGGGCGGCGAGGGCGACGACGGCGGGGGTGCGCATTGCGGAGGACTCCAGTTCTGGGAAAGCAGGATGGGGCGTCGGACGGGGCGGTGGCCCGCGCTCAGGAGGCGGGCACGGTGGGGGTGTCCCCGGCCGGTACGGCAGGGCCCCGCGTCGCCTTCGGCCGGCCCGACGGGCGGAGGAAGAGAATGAGGACCGGGACGGCGTAGACGACCCACGCGACCATCTCCAGCACACTCGGCTGCGCCGTGATGTTGAACATGCCGCTCAGCAGCGCGGAGTACCAGGCGGACGGGTCGAGCACGCCGCTGATGTCGAAGGCGTGGGTGGTCAGCCCCGGCAGGATGTCGGCCTCCTGCAGGTCGTGCACGCCGTACTTGAAGATGCCGGCGGCGACCAGGATCAGCAGCAGGCCGGTCCAGGTGAAGAACTTGGTCAGGTTGATCCGCAGCGCGCTCTTGTAGAGGCCCCAGCCGAGCACGACGGATGTGAGCAGGCCGAGGCTGATGCCGATCAGCGGGCTCGCGGTCGCCGCGGCGCCCTGGGCGGCGGCGAACCAGATGAGGGCGGTCTCCAGACCCTCCCTGGCCACCGCGAGGAAGGCCATGACCACGACGGCGGTGGAGCCCAGCTCCAGCGCCTCGCCGAGCTTGCCGCGCAGGTCGCTGGACATCCGCCGCGCCGCCGTGCGCATCCAGAAGATCATGAACGTGACGAAGACGGTCGCGGCGATCGATGTGACCGCGTCGAACAGCTCCTGCTGCATCTGGTTCAGATGCGCGGCGGTGAAGGTGAGCAGGGCTCCGAACCCGACGGAGAGGGCGACGGCGCCGGCGACGCCCGCCCACACCAGCGGGAGACGGTCGCGGCGGTCGCTTTTCACGAGGAAGGCGACGAGTATGGAGACCACGAGGGTCGCCTCCAGGCCTTCACGGAGGCCGATGAGGTAGCTCGCGAACACGTGCCGCTCCTGCGAGATCGAGTAAGGGTTACCTTATTTAGGTCAGCGTTACCTTACCCGTCACCTGAGGCCCTCATCCAGGGGGGTACCCATTTGTCACTCCAGTGACGTTCGCCACGTCGCACCGCCTCCGGGCCGCGTGTGCACCGGGCGATTAATTGGTGGCGGGCAGCAGGGGCGGTGCGTACAGTGAGGTCCGCCCTGTCACCTCCCGTCCGGAGAGCCCGTTGAAGTTCTGAGGTCGCCGACACCGCGCCCGTGACCGCCGCCCATCGCGGCAGGTCGGCGCATCGACCTCAGCGGACCGTCTCCTCGCAGGGTTCTCCGCCCAGGCTTCTCCGCCGGGCTTCCTCGCCGGGGTGTCCTCCCTTCCGGGCATGTGCCCGCGGTGTCCCTCGCATGTCGCGCGGCGGTAACCCCGTCGCGCCGTTCGCCACGACCTAAGGGGAGCCGCCTCATGTCATTTCCGATCGTCTGCAGTGATCTGTCGTTCTCCTGGCCCGACGGCACGCCGGTGCTGGACGGGCTGGACCTCGCGTTCGGCACCGGCCGCACCGGCCTGATCGGTGTCAACGGCTCCGGCAAGTCCACGCTGCTCAGGATCATCACCGGAGAACTGACCCCCGCCAGGGGATCGGCCGACGTCAAGGGGGAGATCGGCTATCTGCCGCAGAACCTCCCGCTCGGCGCGAGCCGTACGGTCGGCGACCTGCTCGGCATCACGCCCGCGCGCGCCGTGCTGCACGCCGTCGAACGCGGAGAGATCGACGGCGTCGACTTCGACGCGATCGTGTGGGACGTCGAGGAGCGTGCCGGGGCGGAGCTGGCCCGGCTCGGCCTCGGCACGGTGGACCTCGACCGCACGGTGGCCACGCTGTCCGGAGGGGAGACGATCCTGGTCGGCCTGGCCGCTCTGTTCATGCGGCAGCCGGACGTGCTGCTGCTGGACGAGCCCACCAACAACCTCGACATCGACGCGCGCGAGCGCCTGTACGACGCCGTCACGTCGTGGACGAGGACCCTGGTGGTCGTCAGCCACGACCGGGCGCTGCTCGACCTGGTGGACCAGATCGTCGACCTGCCGGTCAGGCGGACGTTCGGCGGCACGTTCAGCGAGTACGAGGAGGTGCTGGCGGTCGAGCGGGAGGCGGCCGAGCGCATGGTCCGCGCGGCCGAGGGCGACGTCCGCCGCCAGAAGCGGGAACTGGCCGAGGCCAGGACCAAGCTCGACCGCAGGGTTCGGTATGGCAAGAAGATGTACGACCAGAAACGCGAGCCGAAGATCATCATGCAGGAGCGCAAGCGCCAGGCGCAGGTGTCGGCGGGCAAGCACCGCTCCATGCACGAGGAGAAGCTGTCGGAGGCGCGCGACCGGCTGACCGAGGCGGAGGAGGCGGTACGCGACGACGCCGAGATCCGGGTGAAGCTGCCCAGGACCGAGGTCCCCGCCGGTCGTACGGTGCTGACGGTCACCGGGCGGGCCCTCCGTGGTCCCGCGACCGCCGCACCGGCCATGATCGCGCCGATCGATACCGCGCAGATCGATACCGCGCCGATCGATACCGTGCAGATCGAGGCCGAGGGCGAAACCGAGGACGGGATCGCCCGGCCGGGCAAGGTCCTGGAGGAACTCGTCGTACGCGGGCCGGAGCGCATCGCTCTGCTCGGGGCCAACGGCTCGGGCAAGACCACCCTGCTCAGGAGGATCGCTGGCGAACTCGACGCGTCCGGGCTGGTCCAGGTGGACGTGCCGGTGCGCTACCTGCCGCAACGGCTCGACGTGCTGGACGACTCGCTCAGCATCCTGGAGAACGCCCGCGCGTTCGCGCCGACCGCGCCGGTCAACACGATCAGGGCGCAGCTCGCCCGGTTCCTGTTCCGAGGTGACCGGGTCGAGCAGGCGGCGGGCACGCTCTCCGGCGGCGAGCGCTTCCGTGCCGTACTGGCCGCGCTGCTGTCGGCGGAGCCGGCGCCGCAACTCCTGCTGCTTGACGAGCCCACCAACAACCTCGACCTCGCCAGCGTGCGGCAGCTGTCGCAGGCGCTGGCGGCCTACCGGGGGGCACTGCTCGTGGCCGGCCACGACCTGCCCTTCCTGAGGTCGATCGGCGTGCGGCGCTGGCTCAGGACCGACCGCGACAGGGGGCTGGTCGAGATCGACGCCCCCTGACCCGGGCCCTGAGCACACCAGGTCGGACGAGGCCGGTCGTTTCGTACGAGTCAATAGTCGGAAATCTTCCAGGTTGACACATCCTGACTCGTGCCGAGACAGTTGTGCGGGTGATCTCCCCGCGACTCTCCGCGCTCGCGCTCGCCGCGACCTTGACGTTGACCGTGACCGCGTGCACCTCGGGTGGGAGCCGGGGCTCCTCCGGCTCCGGCTCCGACGGTTCCGCTTCGGGATCCTCAGGGGGATCGGCGTCGTCGCCGAGCGGAGCTGCCGCACTCACTCCGGAGGCGTACCAGGTCGAGCTGGACGCCGCCGGCCAGCCGGTGGCGAACGCGTTGCGGGACATCTCCAAGGCCCGCACGCTCAAGTCGCTCGGCCAGCGCGTACAGCGTGCGCAGACGGCCGTGGCGGCGGCGACGGAGCGGCTGGAGCCGCTGCGGCCGCCCGCCGAGATCGGCACCGAGCACACCGACTACCTGGCGGCGTTGCGCGCCATGGACGGCAGGCTCGACGAACTGGTCCAGGACGTGGACGGGCGGTCGCTCTGCACGGCGTCGAGCGTGCTCGCCCGGCTCGGCAAGTCCAGCGAGTTCGGGAACCTGAAGGAAGCCGGGGCCGATCTCGCCGGGGGAGGAGACTACCGCGGCGGCCTGATCAAGTTTTCGCCGCTGAAGGAGCGCACTCGCCGCCTTGCCAGCGGCACGATCCTGGTGTCGAGCATCCGCGGTGGGCGCGGCGGCCTGACCGTGAAGAACGGCACGGCAGGCGACAGCGTCGTCACCCTGGTCCTGGGCAAGAAGAAGGCCGTCAGCGTGTACGTCCGCAAGAGGTCGACGGCCAAGGTGTCCAACATCAAGGACGGCAAGTACCGCGTCTACTTCACGAGTGGTACCGACTACGACCGTGCGGCGCGGAGCTTCACCCGGAACTGCAACTTCTCGAAGTTCGACGACCCGCTGCCGTACAAGACGACCTACACCTCCACCCAGATCCGCTGGGACAACTGGACCCTGAGCCTCAACAAGGTCGTGGGCGGCAACGCCCCGACGAGCGACGTCTCCCCGGACGACTTCCCCGCCTGACGCCGCCCCGGCTCCGCTTTCCCCGGTGGGCCTCCGCTGCGTGCTTCCGTCCCGCGGGGACGCGGTGGCGGCCCGAACGATCATCTACCCGAACGATCATCTACCCGTACGGTCGTGATCATTTGTCGGGCAAGCTCTGAGGGCACGCCGTCGGATCCCAACGGCTACCGGTCGGAGGTCTCCCGCTCGCGGAACCTGGTCTGACGACGGCGGCGGGCAACCAGAGCCGCGACGACGATCCCGCAAAGGGCGATGAGGAGAAGCAGCAGTGCCCAGGGGATGGTCCAGGCGTGCGTGGTGCTCTCGACGGCGGCGAGCGGGGCGACCGAGCCCGACGCGTCGGTGAGCAGCGGGACGAGGGTGACCGTCCCCGCCAGTCTCAACACGGGAGCCACTCCGTGTACCGGCACGGAGACCTTCCAGGTGTCGCCCGGCAGCAGTTGCGGCGAGTCGTCGATCTGGGCCGCGTGGACGCCCAAGCGCCCGAAGGGGCCGGATACGGCCACCGCTTGCCGAGCGGTGAGGATGGCGTTGCCCGTGTTGCGGATCGTGTACGTGACGGTGGCATCACCCGTCCCGAACGGACTGGGCGTGCCCGAGTAGCGCACGTGCAGGTCCTCTACCGACAGGGCCGGCTTGAGCTCCCCACCCACGCGCAGACGGATCCGGATGCCGAGACGCCGGTCCCCATCGATCCCGTCCGCTTCACCGGCCTGCGCCGGCGAGGTGACGATGCCGCCCATGTATTCGCCGGGCGCGGCGCTGTCCGGAAGAGCGACGGTGAACGGCACCTCGACCGACTCGCCGGGCGGGACCCTCACGTCGGACCGGTTCGTGTGGACCCACGCGCCCACTTCGGTCGACTTCGCGTCCTTGGCGGCCAGGTCGAGCCGGCCCTGCTCGGTGGTGAACCCGTCTGCGGCGTACACGGCCAGGCGGAGCGGTGTCGTGCCGTGGTTGACGATCACGAGACCGTCATCGAGCCGCCCGCCCGGGTCGAGGGTGTAGTTGTAGTTCGGCCGGCCGGTCCCGAAGTCGCCCGA